>NZ_CP137624.1:3767500-3960254 GCF_033880585.1 Lysinibacillus louembei | reverse complement strand
GAGTATTTTTATTGAATTAGCAATAGATAAAGCAATAGGGTTTCTTAAGCTTAATCCTCTAGAAGGTGATGTTTATGATGGTCAGTTATTAGAGGTACTATTTTCTGTTGATAGGGAAAAAATTACAGAACAAAAGGAACCACTAAAAGAAGTACTTATAGACGTAAAAGAAAAGGTAGAAATGGATGATTTTATGAGTGATGAGGACTTTAATGAATATATAGACTTAGTAGAGCAATTTTTAACTAAGATAAACTCATACTAAACTTAGACTATTACCTTGATTGGCTAAATACCTTTCAAGGTTTTTTTCTTAAGTTTAAATGGTTATGAGCATAAACGATGCCCCAAGTAAAGCAAAAATAACAAGCAGTGTAGAAGCTAAGGCTAAAACACTGAAAGCTCCTCAAGAAACATCAAAAGGCATTAGTAACATATACAATGCAATAAATACAAAAGAACCAACCCCAATCAGCAAATAGATGTCGCTAGCAGAAAAAATCACAACCAATTTACGAAATAGTGGATTGGTGCTTGCTCAGAAGGGGAAAGGAAAAGTAGATGCCTTTGCAGATACTGCAGTGGACACAGTGAAGAGTACATGGGGGCTTGTCAGTAACCCAAAAGCAGCATTTGATAATCTCGCAACCGCCATTACACATCCAAAGGAAACAGTGGAAGCGATAAGCAAATCCGCCAAAGAAACAGTGGAAAAAGATTATATCCAAGGGAATGCTTATTCACGATCATATGTGGAAGGAAAAGTGTTATTCGGCGTTGGGGCAACAATAGTAGGAACAAAGGGATTAGGTTCTCTTGCAAAGGTAGGGAAAGTACCAGATGTGCCGAATATAAAAGCAAGCAAGTTAGAGAAAACTCCCGTAGTGAAAAATGAGACTCAGGTTGATGGGGTTAAGGGTAAACTTAAGCATCCAGTTTTAGATAATCCACGAGTAGGTAGTGCATTAAAAGATGATTTTTATCATAACTTTAATGATATAATTGATAATTATACAGTTGATGCTCAAAGATTTGATTTGCCAAATAAAAAAGGACATATGGATTCATTATATCAGATAGAAGGTTCAATGGTTAAGTATGAAACAAAATATGTAAAGGTAAAGAATAATGCTCCTGAAATGTTGCAGACAAAAGAAACAATAGATGGAGTGTTTGAATGGGTGGTAAATCCTAAGACTAACACAGTAACCCATAGAACATTTATACCTGGTGGTGAAGTTACAGGAAAAATAAACCAATGGGGGAAATAACAAAATGTATAAAATCGAAATTATTGAGAAAAACGGATTTGATTGTAATTGGGCTACATTGTTTATTGGTAGACAATTTAAGTTAATATCTTCCTTAGAAGTAACAAATTATGCTGTTGAATATTTAAAGAATAACCCAAATGTTAATAATGAGTTCATCCTTGAATTGGCGTGGGAACAAGTAGATGATAAAGTAGATGATATACTTGAAAGAATAATCTCTGACAGTTCTTCGGAAGACATGACTAAAGAGTATCATAAGTGGTTATATAGCATTATAAAAGAAGCATCTAATAATTCTTCTGATGAAAATATCTTTGAAGAAATGGAAAATATTTTTTCAATGTTTAATACGCCTCAAAATATGCATGACTTTTTTAGAAAAGTATCGGATGCATTTTATTATCCATCTGATTCAAAACATACAATTAAAGAACTTGTTGAGGAGTTTTTGGATGCTGAAAAGCAATTAATATTAACATAACGAGAAAGTTTAAAGAGAACGATGGACTAATAAGCCATCGTTTTCTTTTAAGTAGATTTCGACACTCAGGAAAGACAAGTCTCGTTATAGTGGAGGAGCAAAATTTATATATGGTATATACAGCTCTGGTTAAAAGGTTAGACCCACAAATTGAGGAAGAAGTGACTCTTGAGATTGAGGGAATTGAATTTACAGGATTTTCTTTTATATGTCCTTATAAAATTGAAGTAGGAAAAAGTTATTCTGTATCATTAGGGTTCACCATCTTAAATGAGTTAATAATTCATGAAATTCAGGGAGAGTAAGAAAGAAATAGAGCGTATTGGCTCAAGTTATGAATATTATGTAAGAGGTTTGTTACAAGAGGATACAATTGATGCAGGATTAGTTTTTACTGATGACGATGAGTATTTCTCTGATTATCCTGAATTGGAAGGTAAATTTATTGAAATAAAAGTTGACAGAATTAGTGTAGAATTTTTAAGGACAGCTACTAATTAAAATGAGAAGAAGTTTAAATTAGTAAAGTATTATAATCATATAGTTAACTGTAAAGCACTTGATTGCCATCTCAGGCATCAAGTGTTTTTTTAGTTAGAGGCAATATAGAAAATACTAACGAAATACATAACTCATGGTGGTTATACCATCATGTAGTATCATTTTAATATATAGAAACGGAATGATATTTTACATGGCTAGGCTAATTATGATATGGCAGGGAACAAAAAAGCAAGTATGGAAATTAGGCATTACACACCTCATTTTATAACCTAGCCGTCCAGCAAATACAAGTAGCAAAAGGAAGTGAATTACTAATAAATCCCTTATCCTATGCTTACTACCAACAAAAATTAAAAGAAGGCAAAACAAAGGGACAAGCATTGGTATATATCATGAGAAGGCTTGTAAACATTATTAACTAAGATATGACGTGATTAGAAGGTGACAATGAAATGAGTAGAGAATATCAAGTGAAGGAAAGTAAAGAAGATATTGATAAATTAATGCTAACATATTTTAATTTCATAAGTGGAAAATATCTAGAAAAAGCACTAAAAAGCTTTGCCGAAAAAGAAGGATATGGACAAGAGATAGTATTTGCCTTTTTTCAATCGGATTTAGATGAATATGATATGGCACAATTACCAAGACCTTTAGATGAAAAACATGTTTTAATAGAATTAGGTTATCCAGCGGTTGAAATTGAACAAATGGCCTTTTTGGACTTTCAAACATTTTACGATTATTTGGACAAAAATGTGAAAAAAGAAGTGGGAAAAACTCCAGAGAAAACTGAGTTGATAAATTTATTAGCAGAAGTGAAACGTAGCTTATGTTTATAACTAACTAAAAAGGCATTTTACCATGTGAATTATTAAGTGATAAACAGTAAAGGACATTTAAAAAAGGATTTATGCAACTAAGAGATAATTTTTATTTTAAACGAAGGTACTGATAGATATGAAGGTGCTAGAAGTTATACTATCTGTACAAGTTTAATTTCAAAGACAATCTTAAATATGACCTTGATTGGCTAACCACCTTTCAAGGTTTTTTTATTACGATTAAAATAATAAGGTTCGAGGATAAGAACTCATAATCCAATATTATTGATAAGACAAAGCCATGCCCTATTCAAAATCAATACATCATGAAGGCAGTGCCATCATGAGTATTACCCAACAATAAAAGTAAACAAGACGACATTTTACAGGGCGAGAGAGGCTTCACTAACACAGCCGAATTTACATAATGACATAAAAACAGCGCGAAGAATATTTTTCGCGCTGTTTTTTATAGTAAACCTTGTTCTTTAAATTTCCGCTTCGTTTTGAATGCCATCATAAAAATAATACACATCACAATAATACAGGCAAGAACGCCGATAATGCCCGCTGTATCGTATTTTGTTCCCGTTACGCCGATAAGCGATACTGAAAAACCGATGCCAACCATTGATAAAATAGCAGCTAATGCATAAATGAACATAACGAATTTTGCTTTAGTCATTATTTTTTCCTCCAAACTCTCTTCTATAAAATTAACTCATGTCAATCAATTGACAAAGACAATTAACTATTCTTATGCTATAATATCACAGTTAAACATTCGAAAAAAGAATATGGAGTGGAATAATGACAAACTTACGTCAAGATTTACGTAATATCGCGATTATCGCGCACGTTGACCATGGGAAAACAACTTTAGTTGACCAATTATTAAAGCAATCGGGTACATTTCGTTCAAATGAGCAAGTAGAAGAACGCGCAATGGACTCAAATGATATTGAACGTGAGCGTGGGATTACAATCCTCGCTAAAAATACAGCAGTAAACTACGAAGGTACACGCATTAACATTTTAGATACACCAGGACATGCCGATTTCGGTGGGGAAGTTGAACGTATTTTAAAAATGGTAGATGGCGTATTACTTGTAGTAGATGCTTATGAAGGCTGTATGCCTCAAACACGCTTTGTATTGAAAAAAGCGTTAGAGCAAAATTTAACACCCATCGTTGTTGTTAACAAAGTAGATAAAGATTCAGCTCGTCCTGAGGAAGTAGTAGACGAAGTGCTTGAATTATTAATCGAGCTTGATGCCAACGATGACCAATTAGATTTCCCTGTTGTTTACGCATCAGGTGTAAATGGTACAGCAAGCCTTGATCCAAATCCAGCAAACCAAGAAGAAAATATGAAATGCTTATTTGAGCAAGTTATTGAGCATATTCCAGCACCAGTAGATAATTCAGATGAGCCATTACAATTCCAAGTAGCTCTTTTAGATTATAATGACTTCGTTGGTCGTATCGGTATCGGTCGTGTATTCCGTGGGACAATCTCAGTTGGACAGCAAGTATCATTAATGAAGCTTGATGGCACAGTGAAAAACTTCCGTGTAACGAAAATTTTCGGCTTCTTCGGCTTAAAACGTGAAGAAATCCAAACAGCTAAAGCGGGCGATTTAATCGCGGTATCTGGTATGGAAGCAATCAATGTAGGGGAAACAGTATGTCCTGTAGAGCATCCTGAGGCATTGCCACCATTACGTATTGATGAGCCAACATTACAAATGACGTTTTTAGTAAACAACTCACCATTTGCTGGACGCGAAGGAAAATGGGTAACGTCTTCAAAAATTGAGGAGCGTTTACGTGCACAATTACAAACGGACGTATCGTTACGTGTAGAAGATACAGATTCACCAGATGCATGGACGGTTTCTGGTCGCGGTGAATTGCATTTATCGATTTTAATCGAAAACATGCGTCGTGAAGGCTTCGAGCTACAAGTATCAAAACCGCAAGTTATCATTAAAGAAGTCGATGGCGTAAAATGTGAGCCAATCGAGCGCGTGCAAGTTGACGTACCAGAGGACTGCGTAGGCTCAATTATTGAATCACTTGGTACACGTAAAGGCGAAATGCTTGATATGGTCAACAATGGTAATGGACAAGTACGTATTATTTTCAACGTACCTGCACGTGGTTTAATCGGTTATACAACAGAGTTTATGTCATTAACAAAAGGCTTCGGTATCATTAACCACACATTCGATTCTTACCAGCCAGTAGTAGCGGGCAAAGTGGGCGGACGTCACCAAGGCGTGCTTGTTTCTATGGAAAACGGTAAATCAACAACTTATGGTATGATGCAAGTAGAGGATCGCGGTACATTATTCCTAGAGCCTGGTACAGAAGTATATGAAGGTATGGTTGTTGGTGAAAATACGCGTGAAAACGATATTACAGTAAATATTACGAAAATGAAGCAAAAAACAAATATTCGTTCTGCTAACAAAGACCAAACAAATGTTATTAAAAAGCCTCGTATCATGACATTAGAGGAAGCTTTGGAATATTTAAGTGATGATGAATATTTAGAAGTAACACCAGAGTCAATTCGTTTACGTAAGCAAATTTTAGATAAAAACGAACGTGAACGTATTGCGAAAAAGAAAAAATACGCGGAAACGGAGCAATAATTTCGTGTGAACATGTGAAAGGATGAGTAATGTTGTTGAATTTAGCTTCAAACTTGATTCAAGCATCTACATCTGTTGCAACGATTAATGATCCATTAGTTTATGGACGTATGTCAGGAATTACACGCTTTATTTATGAAAATTTTTCACGTATAGATGCAGATGGTGTAGTAGATTATACGATTCCAGGATATATTACACTAGTAGTAATATTCGCTTTATCAGCACTAGTATTTAAGCTAGGCTTTGCGCGTGAGCTACCGTTAATGAAAAATATAATTATTTATCTATTTTTATTTGTTGGCTGTATTTTACTCACACTGTTTGCCTTCTTCCTACCAATGATTGAAGGATTAATTGTCGCCGCATTAATTTTAATTGTTTATAAAACACGTATGTGGCGTGAGAAACGTGAGCAAGCTGCTGAAAATAATAATTAATAGAACTGTCATGCTGTGATTTACAGCATGGCAGTTTTTTATTGTAAAATTGGATAGCGCATGAAAATGTTTAAATTTCTAAGTCTATTGGATAAACTGATGAAAACTAAAACAGAGGTGATGAAGATGGACTTGTCAAATATACATAAAAAAAGAAACCATAAACATGAAAATCACTTTCAATATGGACAACGTAATATGTGGACAGGTTTATTGTTAGGATTAGGAGTAGTAGCATTTATTGACGAGGTTGTTTTTCACCAATTATTACATTGGCATCATTTCTATGATAAATCGACAACGAATATCGGATTAGTTTCTGACGGGCTATTTCATGCCTTTAGCTTTTTTGCTACAATTGGCTCAGCTTTTTTACTCGCTGATCTTCATCGAAAGCATGGATTTTGGGTTCAAAGATGGCTTGCGGGAATTTTTCTTGGGGCAGGAGCATTTCAATTATATGATGGTATCATTCAACATAAACTCATGAAGCTGCATCAGATTCGTTATCATGTTAATATTATTCCCTATGATATCGTTTGGAATGTCATAGCATCTATTTTAATTGTTATAGGCATTGTCTTATTAGTAAAAACTAATCAACAACAGCGATAGGGGGCATCAGCTTGCATTCACAACATGAAGGATTCTCTGACTTTGTACAATTCCTTATTGTTTTCCCATTTCTAATTTCCCTTATTGCTTATCTTGGTGCAGTTATCTATTCTAATCGCTATAAAAAAAGATGGTCAAATTTTCGTACCATTTGCTGGATTTTGGGGCATATATGCATCATTGTTACGTTCGTTGGTCCATTTGCAGAGCTTGCACATTTGAACTTTTCTGCCCATATGATTGCCCATTTATTATTTGGAATGCTTGCGCCACTCCTGATAGCTTTAGCAGCTCCAATCACTCTATTACTGAGGTCCATTCCAGTGAAAATGGCTCGCTGTATTTCTTCTATATTGAAAAAACGTTACTTTGCTTTTGTGCGCAATCCAATCGTAGCGTCTATTTTGAATATAGGTGGATTATGGTTGCTCTATACAACATCACTCTTTTATATGATGCATGAAAGCTCATTTTTATTTATTTTAATCCATGCACATATTTTTTTAGCAGGTTATATTTTTACGGTTGCCTTTATTTATATTGACCCTACTCCACATCCATTTTCTTATATATTTCGATCCATTGTTTTATTAATTGCTTTATCCGCACATTCGATATTATCGAAATATATTTATGCCAATCCTCTCAATCATGTACCTGCTATACAAGCCGAAATGGGTGCTATGATTATGTATTATGGTGGAGATTTGATTGAAATTGGGCTCGTTTATTTGTTATTTTATCAATGGTATAAAAGTACAAGACACGCTACTTCTACAATAGCTCTTTTATCCAAATAATCCCTATAACTTGAAATACAAAAAAGCGCCAGCAAGTTACTGGCAGCTCTTTTTAATTATTCATATCCTTAAGACCCGGGCTATGCTCATTTGGCATTTCTGGCATAACAGGTACAGGGAAGCCCTGAGGAGGAGGAGTTACATTAAATGCTTCACCATTTCTACTTGGCGTTTGTCCTTGTAAAATTTCACCGATGCGGGTTGGGTCTAATCTAAAGTTAAATTGTATATTATGATACCCCATATCAATAAATTTTCTACATTCTGGATATTTATTAATATCATAATTCGGTACAGGGAAGAGTTTTCCCCAATCTACGCCTAGTGTTTCCAATGCTTTGGCAAATGCGTTTTGATGTGCATTATCACGTACAATTAAGAAAGCAAGTGTTTCTCGAAAAGTTTGATTAGAGCTCATTTCATAAATACGTGTTTTTTGTAGTACACCTGTTGATTCTAGCACTAAGTTATCTAATAAATCTGCAATAAGATTGCCATGTGCATATACCCACGAGCCATTCCAAGGGTTACCAGCAGCATCGACTGGTAAAGAGGCTTGTGCACCAACAATATAGTGGTGTGGATTAGCGTGCTTTACCGCCTCATCTAGTGGTGCTTGGTCGATTCCAGCATTGCCGGGTGCAGAGGATTCACCTGAATCATTTAGCAATTGGTTAATTGTGTTTTGTACAAGCTCAACATGAGCAATTTCCTCTAAGAAAACGCCACGAAGTAAGTCACGATATTGCGTTTCCTTGCCTCTAAAATTTGAGCTTTGGAAAAAGTATTGCATCATTGTTCTCATTTCACCATAATGGCCACCGAGTATTTCTTGCATTACTCGTGCTGCTTGCGGATCGGGCTTATCTGGTTTGATAATGTTAATTAATTCTTCTCTATAATAATACATAATTAATCCCGTCCATCTGGATAATGTACATGCAATGGTGGAGGAACAAGCCAGCCCTTTGTTTTATTGAGACGTAATAATTTTGCCCCAAGTAAAGCTTTTGCTGTGTGGAATTGACCATACATTAATGCAATATCCTCTCTAGTTGAAGTACCCATAGCCTGACTACATGCAACTAATCCACCTGTGATATCAACACTAAGTGCCGCACTAATTTCTTGATCGTTAAACTTTGCGCCTGGAGGAATATCTTCTAATCTTGCTACTGGTCGCTCAGGTGGGGCAGGAGGTAAAGCGACACCGTTCGTTTTCAATATTTTTTCTAATTGCTTGATTTCTTCTCTACAAGTATCAATAATATCTTCAATTACTTTCCTTAAATCTTCATCACCAGCATGATTATAAAATGTTTGATAACCCGCAATCATTCCATAATCAGCAGCTAAGCTTGACCAAATGCTAAACACTTCACCATAATGCAATGGCTCATCTTTTGGATTTCCACTAAGTATTCCCATATGACACTTCCTTTTTGATATTTTTCAAACAAGGGTAGTATGGATGAAAAATATCAAAATAATGCATTCTAATTTTTAAAATCTCATGGGCAGACAATAATTTTCAAAAAGCATTTTGATAGAGTTTTTTGAGCTAGAGCACACATTTTTCCCTTTATGCATACGCTACTCTAGATATAACAGTTGTACGTGAGGAGGATTGGTTATGTTTAGACACAGGGGGAAAGGTTTTCTAGTGATGCTATCGTGCTTGATGTTTTTCCTATTAGGTGCTTGTCAGCAGGAGAAGCTGACGGAGGTTCGGGTCGGAGAAGTGACACGCTCGATTTTTTATGCTCCACTTTATGTAGCAATAGAGGAAGGATTCTTTGAGGAAGAGGGCTTGAAAGTCGATTTAAGGACGATTGCAGGCGGTGATAAGACAATGACGGCACTTTTATCTGATGGCATAGATGTGGCACTTGTTGGCTCAGAAACATCGATTTATGTCAATGCACAGGAAGCAAATGATCCAATTATTAATTTTGCACAGCTAACACAAACGGACGGGACATTTTTAGTGGCAAGGGAGGAAATCGACGATTTTTCATGGGAAATGCTGAAGGGCTCTGTTTTTCTCGGACAACGTAAAGGCGGCATGCCACAAATGGCAGGAGAATATGTACTGCGCCAACACGGCATTGATCCACATAACGACCTTGAGCTAATTCAAAATATCGACTTTGCTAATGTGGCAACTGCCTTTGCTTCAGGGGACAAAAAACACTACTATATTTTTAATTGGAGATATTACAGAGTGGAGTAAATCTTATATTATAACGCATCCTCAACGAATACTGATTTTAAATATCGGTATGACGAAACTTTGATGGATAAAGTAGATTTGTTGTGTACGGTGACAGATGAAGAACTAAAACCATTTATAGACATTGACTTTATTAAATAGAAACCGATGCTCATTTACATAAGAAATTCTAATGGATGACTTTGCGGAGGCTAAAAGTTCCATTCACAAAATACAAGCACACAAGGTCTTCATTTTTAATTATTGTCTCCCTCTATTTGTTTACAAGAACACTGCTAATAACTCTTGAATGGATTTGATACGTACAATATTAAATTCTATATATCTTATATAGAAAATATTAAAAAATTCCAAAAAGGTATTTACATGTAAATTGAAATAGTTTACCATTATATGTGTAATATATGAAAAAAATTCAAATTAAGGGGTGGTTTTTTGAAAAGAAAAATCTTTAAATTTTTATTTGTACTAACTTCTTTTATTTTAGTATTTGCTTCTATGCCATTTGTAAATAATGTTTCCGCTAGTACTATGCAAGCAGCTTATAGCGAATTTGATCTCGAAGCAATATTAAACAGCCAAAAAGAAGCGATTTTTAATGAAACTGGCGAAGTAATTGATTTTAATGTTCTATCTGATAATGAAATTGAAATAATTTCTGAAGATTTAACATACGTAATTAATACGGATACTTATGAGTTGACATTAAATGGAGAAAATCTAGGTGTTGTAGCTGAAACTGAAATTGAATATTATGATGATATACCTGCTATAACTTCTTTTTCTGCGTATACTCCAGTAAAATATACAACAATTACAACAACTGCAAAAAAAATAGCTGGTGAAATAACAAGTGCTGCAATCTATCTTGGTATTATGTTAATAGTAGGAGTAGCAATTTTAGGGCAAATGGGTGTAACTGTTCCAGCAATTTTAACAACTGCGAAAAGTGCGATAACAAGTTTTGGACTATCCGCTACTGCACAAATAATGGGGGATGTAATCGATGCCGTATGGTCTTACTCGATTTATAGAACTACTAGTCCTGTTCCAACTGGATATGGTTCCAATCAAATTGCTTATCGTTATCAAGATGCTACTTTGACAGCGAGATTTAAAGTTGGTAATCTTACTACACCACAATGGTCATATAAGAGTACAGAAATTGGTAGTTGGTGGTTTAGTGATAAACCATACTAATTTATTAAAAAAGTGAGGTGAACTTCTTGGAATTAAATAACCTAGGGTTGTTGCTCGCTTCTTTAACACTATTTGTAATTGCATATCGCAAAGGAAATAAAGAACCAAAGAAATTAATAACCGCAAGTTTAATAGGTATAGCTGGATTGCTTTATATCTTATTCAAGTATTTAGATTACAGTTTTATGGCATTACTCGTTGGTGTAGCAGGTGTAATAATTTTATTTATTCATGTGTTTTCCCGCAAATGATGTAGATGCTTTGTACACTTGTAATATAACCTTTGACACATGCAACAGAGACTAAAATTAAATAAACTGAATTACGCTGTAAAATTTAAATATGAACAATTAAATAAGCGAAAAGGGAAAACCCATAGAAGGTTTACACAAATGTGTAGATCTTTCTATGGGTTTTTTCTTTTTAAAAGAATTGAAAAGGATGTTGAATTAGATGTTATTATGAAGAAATTTTGGATGTGAAAAAATGACTAATATTATCGATTCAAGGCGAATACACTTTAACATCCCATAACATCGGAGTGATTAATTATGGAGGAAGTAAGTCATCATCAATCGTTGGGTGAAATCGATATAGGTGGAGTAAAGTATCTACACAAATCAGAGCATAAATTTGATTATTTAAAGGATATTTCAGAAAACGAAGTGAAAATACACTTGAAATTTACTAAAGATCAGGAAAAAACAAATAATGCAAAAAATGCACTAAAAACATTTTTCTTAGAGATATTATAAATGTCTCTCTTTTTAAGATGAATGAACGGGTGTGTGAAAATGAAACGAGTGTGGTGTTTATTTCGGGTATCTAAAAAACAACAAGTAAGTACAGATGATGATATACCCATGCAAAAAAATGCTTGTCATGAATTCGTTAAAAACAAACCTGATTGGATAATAACAAATGAGTTATACGAAAAGGGAGTATCTGGTTGGAAAAAAACAGTAGATGAACGAGATGAAATGGCAGCCTTAAAAGAAGGTGCATTAAATAAAGAATTTGACGTATTATTGGTTTTCATGTTTGATCGTTTAGGTCGAAGAGAAGATGAGACACCAGTAATGGTAAATTTTTTAGTGCAGAACGCTATTGAGGTTTGGTCAGTCAAAGAAGGCCAAAGAAAAATTGAATCCCATATTGATAAGCTTCTAAATTATATAAGCTTTTGGCAATCAGATGGTGAAAGTCAAAAAACTTCAATTAGGGTAAAAGAAGCGAAAAAACAACTAAGTGAACAAGGCTATTTCCAAGGTGGCCCAGCACCAATTGGGTATAAAATTGTTGAAACAGCTGAGCGACATTGGAAAAATAGAGAGCGTCGAGTGAAAGAATTAGTACCAGATGAAAATGAAGCACAATTGATTAAGTTGATTTATAAACTATATGTAGAAAATCATATGGGTTATAGAAAAATTGCCGATTATTTAAATGAAAATGGCTATCGAAATAGAGAAGGTAAAGTTTTTATGGTGAGTACCATACAGAGAATATTATCAAATTCAATTTATGTTGGATTAAAAAAATATAAAAATGCTAAAGGCGGAATACAGCCATTTAACGAAAAGTTAAGAATCATTCCAGATGAGTTATTTAGTCAAGCTGAGCAAATAAGAAATAATAGGAGCAGTAGTATTAAAGAACAAGACAAATTTGATATACCAAGAGCAGGAAAATTACTATTTTCAGGTTTGGCATATTGTAAATATTGTAGTTCAAAGCTTACCTCTAATTATTTATATAGAAAGTCAAAATGTAACAATAAAGAGAGATACTATAAAAACACTATTTACCGATACAAATGCCCCTTAAATAAAGGTAATTTATATGGTAATCATCAACAAAATATTTGGGGTGGGAAAAAATTCGATACACTGATTATGAATAAGATAAAATTTATCCTATCACAATTTGAATTGAAATCCTTTCTTGATGCAGGTCAAAATACAAAAATTGATTTGCTAAAGATAAAGGAACGGAATATTTCTAATTTAGAAAAAGAGTATGTAGCTTTAATAAAACAACATGAAAAATTAAATCTTGAAATCGGGAAGGCTTTAATTGGGGAAAGCTCTTTTACTGCTGAGCAGTTATCAGGAGCTATTAATGCAATAGAAAAGCAAATGGAAGAGAAGTTATCACAATTAAATATGGTGAAAGAGGGATTGGAAAAAGAAAGAGAAAACTTTTCAGATGTAAATTATCTAGCAAATGAATTAGTAAATTGGGAGCGGAAATTTAATGAAGCAGATGAGGATTTAAAAAAAGCAATGCTTTCAAGAATAATTAATAAGGTTTATTTAGGGAAGAATGTAATAGAAATCGAATTGAATATATTGTTATCAGATTACTTTGAAGGGAATTTTAATTAGAATATTTTAGTACAGATATTGGTTAGGATTTTACCAAGAAGGTTAATAAATGCTTTATTATAAAACATACACCTTCGCGAAATAACCTATCTAGCAATCTGTTACAAAAATTTGAAGCTGCATTGAAATTAGTATCAAATTGATATGTGAATTAGCATTTTAAAAAAGGACTTAACTTTTGCAAATTAAGTCCTTTTTATTCAGATATATAATTAAAGTGTATAACAAATTAAACCATTAAGCTCCAAATCAACTGCTGCGCAATTTAAATTCATACTAGTTGTAAAAGATACATCCTTTTTGAAAGAAATTTTATTGCATTTACTAAAACTTAAATAAACAACTTAATGCTGTTTGAACGACAAGGGATTATGATAGTTAAACAAAATAAAAATCCTCATACACAAGCCTGTAGATATTTTTCAGGGCAATATATCCTTATAAGTTTTTAGACGCACTTTTTGTTAAAGAAATGCGCCCGTTTACTTCATAAAGTAGAAGCATTTTCGATTAGCTATCAATTAACTGACGCATTGTAACATTTGCAATGGAACCGACTCGCTCAACTACTACCGAAATACCTATCCAATCGCTTACGTAACATTCTGTATCGTCACAAGATTTTTCGACTATATTATGCTCGAAATCAATAGAAATTACGCCTTCTTTCTGACCAGTAACTTGAGCGCGAAATAGATTAGTACCAGGGTCCCTTGTAATTGTGACTATTTGTTCAGCGTCTTTTGTTCGTATTGTATGCTTGCCTATGTTGTATGTTGCTCCTACATCAAATAAATCAGAAAGTTGTTCTTTCACAACCTTCATGTCATAGTAAAAGCTAGTCTTATTCGTTTTCGCTTCGATTCCGTAACGTACTTCCTCTCCATTCGCAAAAAGCACAGTAGCGATATACTGACCAGGTTGTTCTATAGCGATAGAAACAGAATGGCCATACTGGTCATGTTTGAATTTCATATTGTCAGTCAATTTTTTTCCATCCATCGTGGAAAGAGATATGCTTTGAACAGATTGACTTGATATTTCCTTCGTTTTTCCATCTGAAACCGATAACTCGGCTGTTGTTGGAAGAAAATCCTCTGTTTCCTCCAGTGTCAGCTTTAGCTCATTATTTTCTTTTTTGATATGCGCATAATATTTTTTATACACTTCATTATTTGCAATAGTACCTACTACAACAAATTTCCCTTTGCCTTCTTTTAAAGGAATTAGTTGTATTTTACTCTCGCTGTAACCCTTTTTCCCTTTCAAAAAAGCCCCCTCAAACAAATCACTATCATCTTGATTAGCTCTTAATAATGTAATTTCATCCAATCCAAGGTCACTTGCCTCCATTGTAATCATAGCTGGTTTCAGTTCTTCAGTTGCTTTCAACATTTTGGCTGCTTGCCCTCTAGTGACGAAAGCATTTGGACTGAATTTATCAGGTGATGTACCACCCGTGATGCCAAGCTTGTAGAGAATTAAAATATTATCACCATGTGATGGGAAATAATATGTTTCCACATCTTTAAAAGGATTGGCAATGCCTTCATAGCGTGGTAAATTGAACGCTTTGACAAGTATCGAAGCCATCTGTCCCCGTTTGATAGGATCATTCGGTCCATAACGTCCATCTCCATAGCCGCTAATGATACCTTTTTCTGTCATGGCTGCAATAGCCTTATAATAACCGTTGGCAGTTGGGACGTCTTTAAATCCTGGATTCTTCACGTTAGATGTGTCTAATTTAATCATCTTTGCAATAATCGCAGCTGCCTGTCCTCTCGTAATGGTGTTTCCTGGCTTGAATGTACCGTCTGGATATCCACTAATAATATTGCGCTCTGACAAATCATAGACCGCTTCCGCAAAATACTTTGATGGTGGTACGTCTTGGAATTGTTTTGGGCTTGCGGCAAATGTGCCGGAGAAGGGGAGGCTACACGCTAACAATAGTGCGCCGAGTGCTGCAAATCGTCTTTTAATATGGTCCCTTAGTCAAGGACAAATGTAAAAAAGGGTTTAGGCTGCCAAGAGATGGTTTCTGTATTGTACAGGAGCCATCTTTTTTAGGTTCCATTGATAGCGATAATTATTGTAGTAGACCATGTAGTGATCGATTTTAGCACGTACCTCGTCTAACGTTTTGGCCATGCTGAAATCAACCTCGTCTTTTAAGTGTCCGAAGAAGGATTCTTGTGGGGCATTATCCCAACAGTTACCTCGACGTGACATCGATTGACCAAGTTTGTAGTGCTTTAAAAGCTTTTGGAATTTAGGGCTTGTATAATGAACACCTTGATCGGAGTGGATGAAAGCATCTGGCTGGAGCTTTACACGTTTATTACGGAAGAGTTTTTTCACCGTTGTTGTGGCGATACCTAGCGTAATACGGTCTGATACATGATACGCTAAAATTTCATTCGTTGAGCCGTCTTTTATGGTCGATAAATAAGCCATCGTTCCGTTGTATGGAATATAGCTGATGTCTGTTAGTAATACTTTACCTGCCACACCTTGTTTGAATTCACGGTTTAATAAATTCGGCACCACGCGATGTTCTTTCGTTGCTTTCGCCATTTGTTTATAGGGATTCGGTTTACGATGTGGGCAAACGACGCCATATTTACGCATAATACGCTGGATTTTCTTTCGGTTCATGACGAGATCAAAATCTTGTTCAAGCGTCATTTTAATCGAGCGTGAACCTTTCTTATAACCACGACGCTTAAAGGCTTTTAAGATCTGGTCGCGTGCTTCTTCATCTCGTTTTTCCTTTACAGCTCGTGCTTCTTCTGTCTCTAAAAAGCGATAATAGCCTGAACGAGAGACGTTTAAAAGCGTACAAAAATACGTCACCATGCGTTTAAATGGAAACTGCTTAAGCGTATCTGCAATGAGTTGAAATACTTTACGTGCGCTTTGTTTTTGACTGTCGCTGAGCAGCCTCCTTTCGGTCACTTCGAGCTTTTTTAGTAGCTCGATTTGTCCTTCTAATAATTCAATACGAGCCGCTTGTCTTTCTACCATTTCTGTCATGGTTAATTCACGCTGTAACGGTCTGCCTGAGCTCGTTTTTCGCGTATCTGTCAGACCAATTAATCCATTTTGATCATACGCTTTTCGCCAACGTGAAGAAGCTTGTTCAACACGCTTCATCCCGAGCACTTCGATATCAAAGCCATATTCGCTAAAGATCTGTCTTGGTGTTTTACCAGCCAAATACTCATCGATAAATTGGCTTTTAAATGTATCTGCGTACGTAATTGTTCGTTCGGTTACTTTGACTACATGTGGATTCTGTTGTAGTTGTTCCATCTGTTTTGGTGAAAATAATTGTTTACTCATCGTTGTTGTCCGTCCTTTAGTTGCTTGAGAATCAAGTATATAAAAAATACCTGTGAAGTGCACACTCTTTTTCAAGTGTCCACTCCACAGGTACCATATTATTTTCTTCATTTTCTATCTTCCTTTCTTTTATCGTATTGCAAACGCTTATTCGATTTTACTGTTAGTTAGTAAGTTTAAAAAACCTCCTTCAAGCAATTGTCCTGTACTGACGGAAAAAGGGAAAATAAGTTTCATTCTATTGAAAAATTTTTTTACAAACTTTATTTTTATTTAAAGTATAGAAGATGTTTAACAATCTATCCCATTTGTAGAACAAGGTAAACAATATCAGTGAAATAAAAGTACATACGTAACTATTGATGAATTTTCACAATAAAATTATATCAATGTAAATTACTTCGACTTGTTTTATAAAAGGTAGTGTTTTTTGTATCCTTTAGCCTTTGCTTCAGGAACAGGTGATTTTGTGCAATTGTTTGAACCTACTGCAAGCCTTTTTGAGCTAGAAGGAGTTGGACATATTGTTGCTTCTTTTGGTGCGCAATCAGGGCATTTACCATATACGACATTCATGTCAAAGAAAAGTTATTTAGAGGAGCAGGCAGAAGTTGCTGAAAGCTTTACACGTGCTATTCAAAAGGCACAAAATTATGTTTATGCAAATAGTGCAGAAGATGTAGCGAAGTCAATTGCTCCTTATTTTGAAAATACAGAGCTGTCTTTAATAGCTACCGTTGTTGAGCGTTATAGAGCGCAGGAATCATATGCTAAAAATCCTATTTTAGATGAGGCAGAATGGGAGCTGCTACAGGATGTTATTGAGCAAGCAGGCGAGCTACCGCGAAGAATGGATTATAATGAATTTGTAGATACTTCATTTGCTGAGAAAGCGCTGAATTAATATGGCGATGCTAACAGTCAATCATATTTCTCATACGTATTTTTCACAAGAGGTAGCGACAGAGGCATTGCGCGATATTCATTTTTCTGTTGCGCATGGTGAGTTTGTTTCAATTTTAGGGGCGAGTGGCTGTGGAAAATCGACATTGCTTTCAATTATGGCAGGTTTGCTAGAGCCAACAGTAGGCGATATTGTAGTTGAGGGAAATAGTCAAAGTATGTCGATTGGCTATATGCTACAGCAAGATTACTTATTTCCGTGGAAAACAATTGAGGAAAATGTCATGCTTGGTTTAAAACTGCTCAAACATGAGGAAGCACAGGCAAAACAAACAGCACAGCAATTGCTCGATGCTGTTGGCTTACCTAACGTTGAAAAAAAATATCCAAGACAGTTATCCGGCGGGATGCGGCAACGCGTTGCATTAGCAAGGACATTAGCGGTGAATCCTAAAATATTATTATTAGATGAGCCGTTTTCAGCGTTGGATTATAAATCAAAATTAAAGCTTGAGGATTTAGTATGCGCCATGCTGAAAAGCTATGAAAAAACGGCAATTCTAGTGACGCATGATATTGGTGAAGCGATCGCTATGAGCGACCGTATTATTTTGATGAGTGCAAAGCCTGGCACGATTCATAAAATATTTGATGTGCCGCAACAATTAGCCGCTTTGACACCATTTGAAGCGCGTACACATGCGAGTTATGGTGCATTTTTCCAAAGCGTTTGGAAGGAGCTTGAAAGCCTTGAACATTCAACTTCTTCATGAACAGTATAAAAGAGCATTGAAAAAAGAAAAATATATTGTTCGACTTATTCAAGTAATCATTCTTCTCAGCTTTCTCGGTTTATGGGAGTTTGCCTCGTCCAATCGTTGGGTCGATCCACTTATTTTTAGTGCACCATCAAAAGTATGGCATCTATTTATTGAAAAGTGGTCAGATGGCACGCTAATGCTACATGTCAATATTACACTATTTGAAACGGTATTGGGCTTTATTATTGGCACATTGCTTGGCACAATTATTGCGGCAATTTTATGGTGGTCTCCTTTTTTCTCGAAAGTGGCAGACCCTTATCTTGTCGTTTTAAATGCGATGCCTAAAGTGGCGCTTGGCCCTATATTAATTGTGGCGATGGGACCTGGTATGACATCGATTATTACAATGGGCGCTATTATTTCCGTTATCATTTCCACCATTGTTATATATACAGCTTTTACCGAAGTAGATACAAATTATGTAAAGGTGCTACAAACCTTTAATGCTAACCGTGCACAAATTTTTAAAGAGGCCATTTTACCAGCATCATTTCCTACTATTATCTCGACATTAAAGGTCAATGTTGGGCTATCTTGGGTTGGGGTAATCGTTGGGGAATTTCTTGTGTCGGCAAAAGGGCTAGGCTATTTAATTATTTATGGCTTCCAAGTGTTTAATTTCAATCTTGTATTTTTAGCATTGATGATTATTGCTGTATTTGCCACAATCATGTATCAGCTTGTGGAATTTGTAGAGCGCAAATTAGTGAAAAAAAGTAGATAGAGATTATTAAGCTTAGCTGATTGCTACATTCACTTTGGATGGGGTAATCAGTATTTTTGTGGATTAAATCACACTTGAAATGAGAGAGTTACAGGTATATTCGAAGACTCGCAAATAAAACAGGGAAGTCGCAAATAAAACAGAGAAGTCGCAAATAAAACAGAGAAGTCGCAAATAAAACAGAGAAGTCGCAAATAAATCAAAGAAGCCACAAATAAAAGTGAAGTATCAAAACCTAAACTGATGCGATATGACTGCTGCCAGAAAAGCAAATTCCCCTTTTTGGCAGCATCATTTGTTTTTTAAAATTCCTCATCAAACTTTGAAGAGGTGCGGAAAAAACGAAACTTGCCTGTAGCGAGCCTTCTTTTAGTATTATCAGCAATGCGTGTAGAACATGAATTGCACATATACGTATGGATTGGTCGATTGCGCAGCTTTTTTGCAAGGGGTAAATCATCCTCAAGCTGCTGGATTGTATCACAAATGACACATTTAACACGCATAATTAAATTTCCTCCTATTGAACACGAATCGCTTCTACATGTGTTATTGGGTTATCAATGTTTGAGCCATCAGCCAATAATATATGCACTGGTCCATCTTCAGTTAACGGCTTGCCATCTTGACTATATTTAAAAATTAACGTTTTTGCTTCTTCAATTGAAAAAGTATGCTCTTCTCCATTACGGCATTCAAAAACAACCTCTGTTGCGTCTTCTTTAATGCCAGCGTTGTTTAAGAAAGGTTTAATTTCAATGCCGAATGTTCCTGTTACCATCCCTTTACGGTCGAATTTTCTTTCCGTTTTTAAAGTAGGGGGGAAGACAGCTCCTTCCATAATTTCACGTGACCAGTGTGCACCAACCTCACGCAAATATTTTTCATCCTCTTCCTGTACCGGCTTTTCATCGAAGTATGTTTTTAAATCAAGTTTACGGTCATCAAAAATCCAAACAGTTGGATCAAGTGTTAAGTTATATGTAACAGCGCCTTTAATCGGAATTATTCCTTGCATTTTACGAAATCCTCCTTCTTCCTTACATCAAACTATAGTATACCGTTTTTCTAGCTTAATAATCAATTCATGGTAATTAATTTCTATTATCAATTATGTCTCACTGACATTGTGTCCATACCTCATAGCAGAAGTTGTGACATCTGCTAGAGGCTTGATGGGGATGCCCTCTGATTAAAATGGCATTTAGTATTTATCCTGCTATTCATCGCAAAAAGATTTGTTGAGTCAAGTTAAAAAAGTTACTTGCTATTAGTGGCTGCCTCGGTTTATCATAGTGAAGTAGAGTAAAAGAGTAGATTCCTTATATAGATACTTGCATTTTTACTCACTAAAAGATAAAATTTAGTAATATACAATCCAAGAAATATCAAATAATGGGGGCGTCCTCATGGATACTACATCACAATCTTCTTTTCAGGAAAAGGCATTAACACAATTGCAGGCGGATGCAGAGAAAATTGCCCGCTTAATTAAAGTGCAAATGGATAATTTGACAATGCCACAATGTCCTTTATACGAAGAAGTATTAGATACACAAATGTTTGGCTTATCACGCGAAATCGATTTTGCTGTGAAGCTTGGCTTAATTGAGCGTGAGCAAGGAAAGGGGATTCTTGATTCATTAGAAAAAGAATTATCCCTTTTACATGATGCGTATACAGAAAAATAAAAAAACTCAAACGCTTTACGCGCTTTGAGTTTTTTTTCTAAAATGAGGTTTTTTGAAATGAAAAAATATTTTGCTACTTATTTCCGCAATTTTGACTACCCATTATTTATTACATATATTTTACTATGTCTTTTTGGGCTTGTAATGATTTATAGCTCTAGTATGATGGTAGCTATTACGGAACAGAAGCCACCAGATGCTTATTATGCAAAGCAATTAACCAATTTAAAAGTTGCGGCATTAGCCTTTATAGTAGGTGCCTTTTTCCCGTATAAACACTATAGTAATAAAACAATTCTATTCATGTTAATGTGTGTAATGGCAGTCCTTTTAGCTTGGGTAAATATCAATGGGATGTCGGCAGGAGGCTCTAAAAGTTGGATTTCCTTATTTGGCATCATGAACTTCCAGCCTTCCGAATATGCTAAACTATTTGTCATTTTATACTTTGCAGGCTCACTTTATAAAAAGGGCTTGCGTGAAAGCTCCATTCAAAATGTACAGCCTAATGATATTATTTATCCAATTTCTATATGGCTGCTTATTTTATTTAGCGTTGGGATGGAAACAGACTTAGGAGCTGTTTTAATCATTGGTGTCATCGCGATGTCTATTTTAGCGTTTAGCGGTATTAAAGGTAGAACGCTAGGGAAATTTGTGGCGGTACTAGGTATTTTCGGTACGATTATTATAGCTGCTGTATTTTTAATCAAAGGCGATATTCTTACTGAAAGTCGTATGGGCCGCTTTTTAGTTTTAAAAAATCCGTTTGAATATGCTGATGGCTCGGGTTATCAAATTGTGAATGGCTATTTGGCAATTGGAGCAGGAGGGCTTGAAGGTCGGGGGCTAGGGCAATCGATTCAAAAGCTTGGCTATTTACCTCACCCTGAAACCGATTTTATTATGGCAATTATTGCAGAAGAGCTTGGGGTGCTTGGGGTAGCAATTGTGATTGGAGGACTTGCCTTTATTGTATTACGAGGTTTATATATTGCTATGACGACAAAAGATCCATTAGCGCGTATGATTGCTGGTGGAATTGCTGTATGGATTGGCTTCCAGGCGTTTTTAAATTTGGCAGGTTTAGCTGGGATTTTCCCTTTAACAGGTGTTACGTTGCCATTTATTAGTTATGGTGGTACGTCAATACTTTTATTATCGTTAGCTATGGGAATATTAATCAATATTTCCATGTACTATAAATTTGATAAGCGTAAGCAATCATAGGAGGGATTTTGGGGAATGAAGAAAATCAACAAAATTTTAGTAGCAAACAGAGGAGAAATCGCAATTCGAATTTTTCGAGCATGTAACGAGCTTAATATTAAAACCGTTGCGATTTATTCACGCGAGGATAGCGGCGCTTATCATCGCTACAAAGCAGACGAAGCTTACTTAGTAGGGATTGGCAAAAAGCCAATCGATGCCTATTTAGATATAGAAAGCATCATTTCGATTGCCAAAGATGCGAAAGTTGATGCCATTCATCCAGGCTATGGCTTTTTATCAGAAAATGTCGACTTTGCTAGACGCTGTGAGGAGGAAGGCATTCAATTTATCGGACCAACGTCAGCTCATTTAGATATGTTTGGTGATAAAGTAAAAGCACGTGAGCAAGCAATTAAAGCAGATATTCCGGTAATTCCAGGTACGGATGGTCCTGTAGCAGATTTAGCAGAAGTAGAGGCATTCGGTGAAAAGCATGGTTATCCAATTATGATTAAAGCAGCATTAGGCGGCGGTGGCCGAGGAATGCGTATGGTGCAAGCTAAAGAGGAGCTTGTCTCAGCTTACGAGCGAGCTAAATCAGAAGCGAAAGCAGCCTTTGGCTCTGATGAAGTGTATGTTGAAAAATGCATCGTCAAGCCAAAGCATATTGAAGTGCAAATTTTAGGGGATACAACAGGTGAGATTATTCATTTATATGAGCGTGATTGCTCAATTCAACGTCGTCATCAAAAGGTAGTAGAAATTGCACCATCGAACTCTATTTCTGCTGATTTACGTCAACGTATTTGCGATGCGGCAGTAAAGCTAATGCGCAATGTAGGCTATATTAATGCAGGTACTGTGGAGTTTTTAGTAGCAGGCGATGATTTTTACTTCATCGAGGTGAATCCACGAATTCAAGTGGAGCATACAATTACAGAAATGATTACAGGAATCGATATCGTCCATGCGCAAATTAAAGTAGCTGAAGGGCATGCATTACATTCTGAAGCGATTGGCATTCCAGCACAAAATGATATTCCGCTATTTGGTTATGCAATTCAATCTCGTGTAACGACAGAGGATCCAACGAATGATTTTATGCCAGATACAGGCAAGCTGATGGTGTATCGTTCAAGCGGTGGCTTCGGTGTGCGTTTAGATGCAGGGAACGGCTTCCAAGGAGCAGTTGTGACACCTTATTACGATTCACTTCTTGTGAAAATTTCAACATGGGGAATGACTTTTGCCCAAGCTGCGTCTAAAATGGACAGAAATTTGCGAGAATTCCGAATTCGAGGTGTGAAAACAAATATTCCATTTTTGGAAAACGTCGTTGTGCATGAGAAGTTTTTAAACGGGCAATTTGATACGAGCTTCATTGATTCAACACCAGAGCTGTTCCGATTCCCAGAAAGAAAAGACCGTGGAACAAAGCTATTAAGCTATATTGGTAATGTGACGCTGAATGGCTTCCCAGGAGTAGAAAAGCGAACAAAGCCAATTTTTGTACAGCCAAATAAACCTAAAATCGATTTATTAACAGCACCACTTGCTGGTACGAAGCAAATTTTAGATGAGCGTGGTGCGGCTGGTTTAGTTGATTGGATTAAAGAACAGGAAGATGTGCTGTTAACAGATACAACATTTAGGGATGCACATCAATCATTGCTTGCTACACGTATGCGTTCGCAGGATATGTTCCAAATTGCAGACCATACGGCACGCATGATGCATAATTTCTTCTCACTGGAAATGTGGGGGGGTGCAACATTCGATGTTGCTTACCGTTTCTTAAAGGAAGATCCATGGGCTCGTTTAGAAAAATTGCGTCAGCAAATGCCAAATGTACTATTCCAAATGCTATTGCGTGGAGCAAATGCGGTTGGCTATACGAACTATCCAGACAATTTAATTCGTGAATTCATTCAAGAATCAGCGACATCAGGTATTGATGTATTCCGCATTTTCGATAGCTTGAACTGGATTAAAGGAATGGAAGTTGCAATCGATGAAGTACGCAATACAGGGAAAATCGCTGAGGCAGCAATTTGTTATACAGGCGATATTTTAGATGATAGTCGTGCCAAATACACGGTGCAGTATTATAAAGATATGGCACGTGAGCTAGAGGCAGCAGGTGCACATATTTTAGCGATTAAAGATATGGCAGGCTTATTAAAGCCAGAAGCGGCGTATCGCCTAATTTCAGAATTGAAAGAGGCGACAAGCTTACCAATTCACTTGCATTCACATGATACGAGCGGCAATGGTATTTTCCTATATGCGAAGGCAATTGAAGCAGGAGTAGATATAGTTGATACTGCTTTAGGCTCAATGGCAGGCTTAACATCTCAGCCAAGCGCAAACTCTCTATACTATGCAACAAAGGGCGGTAGCCGCGAAGTACGTGCTGATATTGAAGCATTGGAGCAATTAAACTATTATTGGGAAGATGTACGTAAATACTACAAAGATTTTGAGAGCGGTATGAATAGTCCACACTCAGAAATTTATGTGCATGAAATGCCTGGTGGACAATATAGTAATCTACAGCAACAAGCAAAGGCGGTTGGACTTGGCGATCGTTGGGATGAAGTAAAGAAAATGTACTCACGTGTTAACTTTATGTTTGGAGATATTGTTAAAGTAACACCATCTTCAAAGGTTGTTGGGGATATGGCGTTGTTCATGGTACAAAATGATTTAACAGAGGATAATATTTTAGAGCGTGGGCAAAGTATCGACTTCCCAGACTCTGTTATTGAGTTTTTCCAAGGTTATTTAGGGCAACCACATGGTGGCTTCCCGCAAGATTTACAGCGTGTAGTATTGAAGGAGCGAGAGGCGATAACAGTTCGTCCAGGCGAGCTGTTAGCACCAGTTGATTTTGAGCAATTAGAAGCTGAGCTTGCAGGGAAAATCGGGCGCGCTGTAACGAAAAAGGATGTGCTTGCATATGCATTATATCCGAAAGTATTTGAGGAATATGCGAATGTTTATGCACAATTTGGTGATACATCTGTTTTAGATACACCGACATTCCTATACGGCTTAAAGCTTGGGGAAGAAATCGAAGTAGAGATTGAAAAAGGGAAAACATTAATCGTTAAGCTCGTATCGATTGGAGAGCCACAGCATGATGGTACACGTACAATTTACTTTGAGCTAAATGGTCAATCACGTGAACTTGTTATTCAAGATTTAACGGTTGAGGCGGATGGCAATGCTGCAATGAAGGCAGATCCATCTAATCCAAACCAAATTGCAGCAACAATGCCTGGTACAGTGTTAAAAGTTGTTGTATCAAAAGGTAGTCCTGTGAAGCGAGGCGACCACCTCTTAATTACAGAGGCAATGAAAATGGAGACGACAGTTCAAGCACCGAAAGATGGCATTGTCAAAGAAATTTACACAGCAGCAGGCGATGCGATTTCAACAGGCGATTTATTAGTCGAGCTAGAATAAAATAAGGCTGATGAGCAATGTGGGCTAGTTCCTACATTGCTCATCAGCTATTTGCATTTTATTGAAGTATTTCTCATTTGAAGAAATAAAAAAGCGAAACCGCATTGGTTTCACTTTTTTATTATTGTCTCTGATTCAAATTGCTACGAGAAACGAGTAGAATCATATAACAAAATAGACCGAACAAGATAGAAATAAATAAAGAGTGCAATAATGCAACAAATAAATTCAATCTTGTAATAACAACAAGCATTCCTGCTAATGCTTGTACAATGACAAGACCGAAAGCGAGAATCCAGCCCCAATAAAGGACTGCTTGATTTTTGTAATGCTTGACAACATGCCATGTAATATAGGCAATCCAAATAACGATAAGTAATACTGCGAAGCGATGCCCCATCTGTACCCACTCATACATATTGCGAGGGAGCTCAGCTGGAGAGCTATTTCGGCAAAATGGCCAGTCAGGACAGACAAGACTAGAGTCCGTATGACGTACTAATGCACCTGTGTATACGACAATGTAAGAATAAAGTGTCACACCAATGATATTCCATTTCAATGTTTTACCAATATACACTTTATCTGCGTCGAATTTGCGATCGACTTCAAATACAATGAGTGCTAACAGCAATACGGCGGCGAAGGAGATTAATGATATGCCGAAATGCAGTGCTAAAATGAAATCACCTTGTCCCCACAATACTTGTGCGGCACCGATTAATGCTTGAGCGACTAAAAAGAAAATAGCTAAAAAGCCTAAAAACTTTACTTCACGAATATGGCCAAGCGTGCGCCAAGTCCATGCGACTAAAAGAACTATAAGAATGGATACTGAGCCAGTTACAGCACGATGTGAGAATTCAATTAATACTTCTGTTGTAATTTCCTTTGGAATGAGCGAACCGTTACAATCAGGCCAATTTCGTCCACAGCCTAAACCACTATCAGTTTTTGTCACAAGCGCGCCGCCTAGAAGGATTAATAACATCCCAATTGTTGCTGCTACTGCAAGCCATTTTAAATATTTACTATGCTGCAATGATATGCCACCTACTTTGTCTATCAACATCGCTTAAAAAAAAAGCGTCTCTAGTTTTAGATGATAGCGAATTATAACGTAAAAGACAACTTCATTCATAAAATGACATTTCAATGTAGAAAGCTTTTCACAAATTGTTCATAAATTCGTGCCGTTACATTCACAAAAGTGATTGTAAAATAGCTTACTATAGAATATGGTATTTCTATATTCAGAACAGTATATGGACTTTTTCTGTATTCTTCACTGAAATTTCACCAAACGTCTAGAAATTGAAGACAAATTTCGCTATAGTTATGTTAGCGGAATATGCTTACAAAAATGAAAGGCAGTTTCATTTACAATTTAGATAACGCTTTAGCAATGGAAAAAAGGTAGCGCTTAGACGATTTCTATCGTACAAAAATCTTCTCGCATTTATTAGACAGATTGTTATCGTTTAATCTAACTTTTTTATTTAATTTTTCCTTGCAGAGGTTATTGAAGGAAATTTAGAAAAACTTTATTTTTCATAATTGAAGCTGATTTGTAAAAGCTGTTTAGTAATGCTGTAAGCGAGATTTTGTAATTTTAGCATCTATCGTGCTAGCATGTGAAGAAATACGAGGATTGTTCAGTGTGCAATTAGAAAATAATATTCGTTCTACTAAATAACATTATACTAGTTGCCCATTTAGGATAAGCTAGTATGGGGCAATCAATGTTATTAAAGTGGCGAAGGCAGCTTGAAGTTAGTACAAGAGCTGTAATTACACTGAGCGTTAGGTAAAGGTTCTTTCTGTAACAATAATTCATATAGAGAACCATAGTCCGAGTCACACATGGAAATACAAAAAAGAAAGAGGGGTTTAATTAAGCTATGATGAAAGGGCTTAAAAAATGGCGTCTATTTTCACTTTTAGCAGTAATGACAGTGTTCCTTGCAGCTTGTGGTGAAGAACATCTTTCCACTCTAAGACCATCTGGTGCTGTCGGGAAAGAACAATTGAATCTTTTACTGCTGACAACAATCATCATGACAGTAGTAACGATTATTGTTTCAGTAATTTACTTACTTGCATTCGTTAAATTCCGTCGCTCAAGAGTCGGAGAAAACGTAATTCCGAAGCAAGTTGAAGGAAGTCACACGCTAGAAGTAATTTGGACAGTTATTCCAATTATTTTATTAATTATCATTTCTGTTCCAGTGTTAATATCTACTTATAAATTTGCAGATGTTGCTGCAATGGAAGAGGTAGATGAAAATGGAGAAAAAACAGCTTTAACAGTTAATGTAACAGCAAAATTATATTGGTGGGAGTTTGAATATCCAAACCAAGGAATTGTTACTGCTCAAGAATTAGTAGTGCCAACGGATGAAAAAGTATACTTCAACTTAATAGCAGCAGACGTTAAGCACTCATTCTGGATTCCTGCTGTTGGTGGGAAAATGGATACAAACGTAGATAACTTAAACAAATTCTACTTAGAGTTTGATAAAACATCAGAAGGCTTAAAAGAAGGCGTATTCTTCGGTAAGTGTGCGGAGCTTTGCGGACCATCACATGCCTTAATGGACTTTAAAGTAAAAGCTTTAGATCGACCAGCATTTGATGCTTGGGTAGCAGCAATGAAAGCTACTGAAGGTCAAACAGCATCAGCTGATTCTACGGATTTAGGTGAAGCAACATTTGCAAACAGCTGCTTAGGCTGTCACGCAATTTCTGGTGTTGGTGTATCTGGCGGTATGGGACCAAATTTAACGACATTTGGAGATCGTAACCGTGTAGCTGGTTTCTTAGAGCATACAACAGAAAAAACAGCTGCTTGGATTAATGATCCAGAATACTACAAGCCAGGTAACTTAATGACTGGTAAATATAATGTTTCAGAAGAAGAGGCTCAAGCGATTGCTGAGTACTTAATGACATTATCTGTAGAAAAATAATAATTACAAGAGATAGAAACTTTGAAGGAGGTTAAAGTTGTGAGCTCTGTTGCACAAAAAAAAGGATTTGGCGCACAAGTATGGGACTATTTAACGACTGTCGACCATAAAAAAATCGCCATTTTGTATTTAGCAGCCGGTACGCTATTCTTTGCTATTGCCGGACTTGAAGCATTGTTTATGCGATTTCAACTATTGTTCCCAGAGAATACTTTCGTATCAGCGGGAATGTTTAACCAATTGTTAACAATGCACGGTACAACGATGCTATTTTTAGCTGCTACACCATTACTGTTTGCATTTATGAATGCCATTGTACCATTACAAATTGGGGCACGTGACGTTGCGTTCCCATTCTTAAATGCACTAGGTTTCTGGTTATTCTTCCTAGGAGCAGTTTTCCTTCACCTATCATTCTTCTTAGGTGGAGCACCTGATGCAGGTTGGACTTCATATGCATCATTATCTTTATATTCTCCAGGACATGGTATTGACTTTTATGTTCTTGGTTTACAAATTTCTGGTGCTGGTACGCTAATTTCTGGTATCAACTTTATCGTAACAATTATTACGATGCGTGCACCTGGTATGACATTTATGCGTATGCCACTATTTACGTGGACATCATTAGTGTCAAGTACGTTAATTTTATTCGCATTCCCTCCACTTACTGTAGGTTTATTCTTAATGTTAGTGGACCGTATGTTTGGCGCTAACTTCTTCGAACATACAATGGGTGGTAACACAATTATTTGGGAGCATTTATTCTGGATCTTTGGTCACCCTGAAGTTTACATTTTAGTATTACCAGCGTTCGGTTTATTCTCTGAAATTATTCCAGTATTCGCTCGTAAACGCTTATTCGGATACTCTTCAATGGTATTCGCTACAATTTTAATCGGATTCTTAGGATTCATGGTATGGGCTCACCATATGTTCACAACAGGTCTTGGTGCAACAGCGAACGCTATTTTTGCAGTAGCAACAATGACAATTGCTGTACCTACTGGTATGAAAGTGTTCAACTGGATTTTAACAATCTGGGGTGGCTCCATTAAAGTTACTGTACCAATGCTTTATGCACTTGGCTTTATCCCGTCATTCGTAGCGGGTGGGGTAACAGGGGTTATGCAGGCTGCTGCACCACTTGATTACCAATTACACGATTCTTACTTTATCGTAGCGCATTTCCACTACGTAATCGTAGGTGGTATCGTTACAGCATTATTCGGGGCAGCGCATTTCTACTGGCCGATTATGTTCAACCGCGCTTTAAATGAAAAGCTAGGTGTATTAACTTTCTGGATCTTCTTTATCGGGTTCCATTTAACATTCTTCTTACAGCATTTCTTAGGCTTAATGGGTATGCCACGTCGCGTATTCACATATATGCCAGACCAAGGTTGGGATTTATTCAACATGATTTCAACAATCGGTGCTGCAATGATGGGTGTAGGTGTAATTTTATTAGTACTTAATGTATTATTATCAATTAAATCTGAACCTCTTAATCGTCGCGATTACTGGGGTGATGGACGTTCACTTGAGTGGGCACTTGAAACACCACTACCATTCTATAACTTTAAGCAAACGCCACTTGTACGTGGATATGATCCATATTGGATTGAGAAGCAAGAAGGAAATAAAGAGGGTATGGTTTATGCTGAGCCACTAGGCGATATTCATATGCCGAACAACTCAATTTTACCGTTAATTATGTCAATCGGTACATTTATCGCTGCATTTGGTGCATTATATAGTCCATGGGGCAAACAAGCACTTGCAGGTACAGCAGAAAGTGTATCACCAGCATTATCTGTTGGTTTAATTGTTGTAGGTTTAGGTATTACAGTTGGTTCAATGATTACTCGTTCATTGAAAGACGACTTAGGCTATCATGTACATGTAGCTGAAGTTGAAGCAATCGAGAAGGATTTAGCACAATTCCGTGCAGCAGGTAAAAAAGGAGGGAACAACTAATGGATTTAAATACTAAATTCACTCCTCAAAATTGGCCTGAGCATGCTGAACAAGCAACAATGGAAGGGAAAAATAAGTTTGTTGGCTTCTGGATTTTCCTTGCCTGTGAGGTTGTTCTGTTCGCAAGTCTTTTTGCAACATACTTAGCGTTAAAGGATTCAGGTCCTGCTAGTATGGATTTAACAAAATATTCAGCGAAGGCACTTTATGAGTTACCTTTAGCATTTGCAATGACGATGTTGCTTTTAACATCATCTTTAACATCAGTGTACGCAATGTACCATATGAAAAACTTTAACTTTAAAGGTGTTCAAACATGGATGGGGATTACAGTAATTTTAGGTATCGGTTTCTTATGCCTTGAAATTTACGAGTTCTATCACTATGTACACATCGGCTTTGGTTACACACATTCAGCGTATTCTTCAGCATTCTTTACATTAGTAGGAACGCACGGATTACACGTTATTATCGGTTTAGTATGGATTTCTAGTTTAATCTTCCGTAATATGAAGCGTGGATTAAATTTATACAACGCACCAAAGTACTTTATTGCATCGCTTTATTGGCACTTTATTGACGTTGTATGGGTATTCATCTTTACTGTAGTTTACTTGATGGGAGTGTTAGGATAATATGGCACACGATACACATTTCGAAGCTCGTTCTCAAGTCCAACAAGAGTATTATCGTAAAGCAAATGCAGCAAAAATGCGCACACAAGTAACGCAATTTGCGATTATGATTTTATTAACTTTCGTAGCATTTGCATCAGCAGTAGCAGATTTTGCACCAAACTTTGTTAAGCCATTTGTATTATTGCTTGCTGGTGTTCAAGTAGTACAGCAATTATATGCATTCATGCATATGGATGATAAAAATGGTCACCACATCGGAGTAATTTCATTCTTCATGTGGGGAGGCGCTTTTATCGCCTTCACATTCTTCTTATGCTTCTTAACAATTATTTGGTGGTAATTGTTGCTTCAAAAAAGGTACTTGGCAAGTTAACTTGCCAAGTACCTTTTTCATTACTGTAAAAATGAAAAAGAAGCAGTTTGAAAAAAGATAACTTCCTTTCAAACTGCTTCTTAAAAATTTTATTTCAGTTTACGCAATCTTTCCATTGCTTCTATCACATTTTTTCTTTCTCCAAAAGCTGAAAGTCTGAAAAATCCTTCGCCATTTGAGCCGAACCCTGAGCCAGGTGTGCCAACAACTTGAGCATTTTCTAAAAGGTAATCAAAGTAATCCCATGATGTCATATCGTTCGGACATTTCAGCCAAATATACGGCGAGTTTTCACCGCCTACATGCCAAATGTTAAGCTCCTTCAGTGTTCCTGAAATAAGCTTGGCGTTTTCCATATAATATGCGATGTTTTCTTTAATTTGTTGCAGGCCATCATTTGAAAAAACAGCTTCTGCGCCCTTTTGTACAATATATGGAACGCCGTTAAATTTCGTTGTTTGTCTTCTTAGCCATAGCTTATTAAGCGACGTATTATTACGAATAAGCGCATGTGGGACGATTGTATAGCCACAGCGTGTTCCTGTGAATCCAGCTGTTTTAGAAAGAGAGCAAAATTCAATTGCACATTTTTCTGCACCTTCGATTTGATAAATACTTGTAGGTAAGCTTTCATCTTGAATAAATGTTTCGTAGGCACTATCAAAAAGAATAACAGCATCATGCTTTAGTGCATAGGATACCCAGCTTTCAAGCTGCTCTTTATTATAAACTGCTCCTGTAGGGTTATTTGGTGAGCAAAGGTAAATAATATCTGCTTTTATATTTTCATCTGGAAGAGGAGAGAAGTTATTTTCTACAGTACCGTTTGCATAAATGATTTTTCGACCAGCCATCACGTTTGTGTCTACATAAACAGGATAGACAGGATCAGGAATAAGAACTGTGTTGTCTATATCGAAAATATCGAGAATGTTCCCAATATCACTTTTTGCACCATCACTTATAAAAACTTCTGTATCAGAGAGAGAAACTTTTTTTTCGGAGTAGTATTGGCAAATTGTTTGACGAAGAAATTCATAGCCTTGTTCTTCACCATAACCTTTAAAGGTACTTTTCTCGCCTTGTTCAGCGACGGCTTTTTGCATGGCCTCCACAACGGCTGGAACAAGAGGTAGCGTGACATCGCCTATACCTAGTCGAATCACTTCTTTGCTAGGGTTTTTTTCTTTATAGGCATTTACTTTTTTAGTGACGAGAGAAAAAAGGTAGCTGTCTTGAAGCTCTAAATAATGTTGATTAATATTCAATGGATTTTCCTCCTCAGGAATCGTTTAATTTATATATTTATTGTACCTTCGAATACTTTAGCACAGCCACCTGTCATCCAGACTGTATCATCCGTATATCGGATTGTGAGCATACCACCTAAAAGATGGACTTGAATATCGACATTTTTCTCACAATAGCCGTTTAAAACTGCCGCTACTGCCGAGGCACATGCACCAGTTCCACAGGCAAGTGTTTCACCACTGCCGCGCTCCCATACCCTCATTTTTAAAACATTGCGCTCTACGACCTCGATAAATTCAGTGTTTATACGGTCAGGGAAAAGAGGACTATTTTCAAATAAAGGTCCAAGCTTTGGTAGGTCTAAATCATCTATATGGTCCTTAAATACGACACAGTGAGGATTTCCCATCGATACACATGTAATCTCATAATTTTCTGTTCCAATTGTCACAGGCTCAGCGATAATGCCTTCTCCTGACAATAAAACAGGTATTTTTTCTGGAAGAAGCTCAGCTTTCCCCATATCAACCATTACATTTTCTACAGCTCCATTTTCTATGTAAAGGCTAAGTGTTTTAATACCTGAAAGCGTTTCGACTGTTAGTTCTTCTTTTGCTACAATGTTGTAATCATATAAGTATTTCGCAACACATCTTATCGCATTTCCACACATTTTTCCTTCACTGCCATCAATGTTAAACATTCGCATTTTTGCATCAGCTACATTGGAAGGAAGTATTAAAACAATGCCATCGCCCCCGATTCCAAAATGTCTATCGGACAGCTTAATAGCAAGGGCTTCAGGTGAGTTAATTTCAGCTTCGAAGCAATTGATATAAATATAATCATTTCCTAGACCTTGCATTTTTGTGAATTTTAATTCCATATATTCATCCTTTCTTGAATATGCTAAACATATTCTGTAGTTTTAATGTGTTAAATCATACAGTACATATGTTTTGTCTGTCAATATCAGAAATAATGCTAAATTTAGATAATTGTTATGCCGAGAAAGTGTTTTTTCTCACTCGATGATGTCTACTTATCAAAATTACTTTAATTGTCATAGTTCTTCTATTGATGTTAATGGTTATAGCGCTTTATAATAGAGATATTGAAGTTAAAGGAGCGCGGTATTATGCCATTGAGCATTTTTGGATTTCAAGCTTTATGGAGCCCTTATTTTATTGGGGTCATCATATTTTTAACTGTTGTCTATTTTTTAGTTACTGTGACATGGCGCAAAGATTTTAAAGTGAGCGAGCCTTTGAAGAGAAGTGAAGCGATTTACTTTATATTAGCCATGATTACTCTTTATATTATTAAAGGCTCACCAGTCGATTTGCTAGGTCATATTATGTTTACTGTTCATATGGTACAAATGGCATTTTTATTATTGCTAATCCCGATTTTTTTAATAAAGGGAATACCATGGTGGGTGTGGAATGTTGTGGTCCATGCACCTGTGATTCGAAAGATTTTTAAAATCTTTACACAGCCGCTTGTAGCTATATTTGTGTTTATTGCATTATTTTCGTTTTATCATATCCCATCAATTTTTGATACGATTAAGCTAGATGAAACGTTGCATGGCTTATACACATTTATTTTATTTGTCTCAGCTATTTTTATGTACTGGCCGTTATTAAACATGGTAGAGGGGCAGCATCAATTAAAGCCACTGTATAAAATTGCTTATATTATTGGGAATGCCGTATTAATTACACCAGCTTGTGCGTTAATTATCTTTGCATCAAACCCGATGTACGCAACGTATACAGATGCGGATGTATGGCTGAAAGCGATGGAGCTATGTGTACCTCAATCTACGTTATCTGGCTTAACATTATCAGGACCAGAGCTGTTTTCATCGATGAGCCCACTGAGCGACCAGCAAGTCGGTGGTGTGCTGATGAAAATTATTCAGGAAATTATTTTTGCTGTTATTTTAGCTAGAGTGTTCCGTATATGGTGGAACAGTGAAAGAAAAGACCCTGATGAAATTACAGCGAAAGCATTAAAAGAATTTCAAGAGCAAACAATTTATAAATAAGACAGAGAGTTGGAGAATGAAAAATGGGTGTACCGATTTTACCTACAATTAGTACAACGTTTATCGTAATTAGTGCAGTTTTAGTTGCGATTGGGTGGTATTTAATTTATAAGCGCAAAATAGAAGCACATAAAAAGGTGATGCTAGCAGCAGGTGTTGCGGCGTTAATCTTCTTTATTATTTATGCATCTCGTACAATTTTTGTTGGCAATACAGCTTTCGGCGGACCTGATGAAGTGAAAGGATACTATACGTTCTTTTTAATTTTCCATATTATTTTAGCTACAGTTGGAGCGGTATTTGGTATCGTTAGCATTTTATCTGGTTTAAAAACAAATTTAAAATTACACCGTCGAATTGGACCAATTACAAGCCTTATTTGGTTTTTCGTAGCGATTACAGGTGTAGCAGTGTACATGCTGTTATATGTAATTTACAAAGGTGGAGAAACAACTTCGGTTATTAAGGCGATTTTAGGATTTTAAAAAGGGGCTGTCCAGAAAGTGAACTTTCTGAACAGCTCCGCTTTTTTACATAATCAATTTTTGATTAAAATTGTGCTCCTGCGGTTGTCACAATAGAGCTTTTCTGCGACGAGTAATCGCAGGAGCAAATGTTTTTAACTGCGACGAGTAATCGCAGGAGCAAATTGTCACCATCCTCGTCGCAAAGGGGGCGTCCCAAAATGACTTTTCGGACGCCCTCTTTTTTATGTTATTGCTCATGATTGATGATTGGTAAAATGGTCGAATTTTTTACTTCTCTTAATGATAAATTTGTTTGGATTTTAGATATACCAAGTGTGTTTAGCTTTCTGATAAAGTAATCTAATTCTTTACGATCGCGAATGACCACCTTTAATAAATAATCGTGTTCCCCCGTTAAACAGTGACACTCCAATATTTCAGCCATTGTTGCTAAAGAGCCTTCGAGTTTTTCTAGTAGCTCAGATTGATGGATATTTGTGCTAATAAAAATATAGCAAAGTAAATCGAAGCCGAGCTTTTCTTGGTTTAGAATAGCTACTTGTCTTTCGATAAAGCCCTCGCTTTCTAGTCGTTTAATTCTAGCATGTGTAGCTGGTGACGATAAATTTACACGCCTTGCTAATTCCGCATTGCTAATATGTGATTCTTTTTGAAGTAAATCTAAAATTTCGAAATCAATCGCATCTAACACTTTACTTACATATGACTCCATCAAAAATCTCTCCTTAATAATCATTCAAATTTCAAGCTATTTCTAATATGTATTTTGAATTTTATTTTATTAATATTAGTCTTTACTTAATTTTATTTTGTTTTTATAGGCTTTAAAAGAATGTTATTTTGCTGTGTGAACGAATCTATTATACTAAATACAAATGTCATTGTGCAATGCTCTATGTTCAATGGGGAAAGGAGCTAAAGGGAATGCCGAGCCGTTATGTATTATTATTGCTTGTGACAAGTTTATTTTGGGGAGGAAATTTTGTTGTTAGTAAATCGCTTGTAGAACATGCTTCTCCGATGACGTTGACAAGCCTAAGATGGTTGATTGCGGTTGTTTGCCTGTTGCCAATCGTATGGTGGAAAGAAAAAAAGCTGTTGCCTCCACGCCAAGCATTGCTACCACTATTTTTAATGGGACTAACAGGGGTTGTTTTATTTAATATTTGTCAGTTTTTAGCGCTAGAGCATACAACTTCAACAAATGCAGGTTTAATTTCAACATTAAATACGATATCAATTGCTATTTTCTCCTTGATCTTTCTAAAAGAGAAGATTACTATTTGGCAAATAGGTGCAGTGCTACTTTCGCTATTTGGGGTTATTTTAGTCTTGACGCAAGGAAAGCTAGGGATGCTTCTATCAGTTGGCTTTAACATAGGAGATGTATGGATGATTGTGGCGGTTTGCATATGGGGTATTTATTCTATTTGTAGTAAGTGGGCAATGCAAATTGTTTCTCCGTTACTATGTACGTTATATGCAGGAATTTTTGGACTTATTATTTTATTACCTTTTAATGTGGCAAGCTTTTCTGTTACGAATATCAATACTTCCTTTATTCAAGCGTTGCTTTATACAGGGATTATTTCAACGGTTGTTTGCATGCTGTTGTGGAATGTAGGGGTACAAAAATTAGGAGCAACAACAGCGGGAGTTTTTTTGAATTTCAATCCGATTTTTACTGCTATTTTGGCACTTCTTTTGTTAGGAGAGCAATTGACCTCAGTACAAGTGATGGGGGGACTTCTTGTTATAGGAGGGTGCTACTTATTTTCTCACTTTAAAACGGAAAAATGCGTAAGGCTGTAAAGAAAGATTAATCTTTCCTTACAGCCTCTCATTTTGATTAAATACCAAATTCAGTTAAATCCTTACGAACGTCTGCTAAGATTTTTTCGCAATCTTTTACTAAATGAGCAGGGAATACTTCGTCAGTGTATTCTACGCCATGTGGATAGTAGTATTTACCGATAACAGGTTTAAGTAATTTTAATGTTGCATCATGAGCGCCTACATCGCCTGAAATAGCAGTGCAGAATAAACGTAAATAATAGCGACCTTCACGTACATCGAAGCGACGGTCAAAAGTCATACGGTCATAATCCCAAGCACCATGACATTCTAATCCATGTTTTTCTAAAAGTCGTGTCAACACTTGTTGATCAACTACTACGTCTTCAAGGTTTGTGTTTTCAAAATACATTGTATAATCCTCCTCTAAAAAATCGTACATACTTATATATGCTCCATTTTATAATAGAGCAAATTTAGCTTTGTTGCAATGACAACATTGTGTCAAGCTTGCTTTAATTGCTATAATGTGAAGTAACAAATAGGTTTAAGGAGGTACAAATGGAATCCCTTTTCCGAATTTTAATTATTGTCGCCTTTATAGGTATTATATATTATTACGCAGGACCTAATGCCAAGCAGCATGATCCGCTAGAAGGACCGAATGTTGTCCAGCAGCCGATTTTAGAAGAAAAGGATATTGTCGATAGTGAGCAGACATTAACACGACCGATAGAGGGCCTATCAACGTATATTGGAAAGCAAAGCAAGGAAATCTTATCTACATACGGTCGACCTACACGCATTGATAAAACGCCTTTTCATTACAAGTGGTGGGTTTATCATAATCAAGATGGGTTGAAAATGTTTGGCATTGCGGACGATACTGTCGTGCAAGTTTATACGAATAGCCCCAATATGGATGTCGCTCCTTATGAAATTGGAGAAATGCTAGGAGATATTTATCGTATGACGATTATTGAATCGGAAGTGACAGCTCAAATTGACGATAATATTTATATGTTTGCGATGAATGATTACGATTTGCATAGTCGTATATTAGTGAAGTTTCAAGATATCTTTGCGCAGCTTTATATCGATACAGAAACAGAAAAATTAATAGGTGTCCGCTTTTTAGATAAGGAGACGCTCGTAACGCATAAACCTTATGAAATGCAATTTATTGGAGAAATTATTAATACGCCAACACCATCTTCTTATCATCAAAAATATATCCATCAAGCAAACGTAGACCAGCTTTTAGATTTAACAAATGTGTTTCGAGAGCAGTATGGTTTACAGTTGCTTGTAAGCGACCCAGTAATTCAGGAGTTAGCGATGAAAAATAGCGAGAATTTATTTTTACGAAACGCGACAACGCAAGAAACAGAGATTGAGGATATTTCCTTAAAGGATCGTCTTACTGCTCTAGATATTCAATTTAAATCAGCAAGTGAAATAACTGCTACGACCTATATCGATGTCATTGAGGCGATGCATGGCTGGCTTAATTCAAAAGAGCATCGCAAAGTATTGCTTGATGAAGGCTTTACACATATTGGTACAGGTGCATATATGGATTATTATACGCAAATATTAATCACAAAAAATAACCGAGATTTGTCTGGGCTACAGTAGCATTTATTACTTCTTTTCATACAGTAATGAAAAGGAGTGAACTAAATGTGCAGCTAGCCGAATTGTTAAAAGATTGGCCGTGTATTGTAAAAGGCTCAATTCGAGAGCAAGTAACAGGAATTGATGATTATGCGCAAAATATTCAGCAAGGCTATATATACGTGCTGCGAAAAGGAAGAAAATATAATGGGCAGGCATTTTTACAGCAAGCAATCCGCAATGGAGCAAGCGCTATTATTGTAGAGGATGATGCACTACTCGATTTAAAACTGTCAATTCCAATTGTCTGGGTGCCAAATAGTATGCAGTTTTTATCATTTGCAAGTGCAAAGCTGCGGAATTTTCCAGCGGAGGCTTTAACCGTAATTGCAGTGACAGGAACAAATGGAAAAACGACGGTCAGCCATTTTATTAGTCAACTGCTGCAAATACAGGGGAAAAGCTGTGTCGTTATCGGAACGAACGGTGTGTTTTTAAATGGTGAGCGTTTACTTACTTCTTATGAATCTTTGACAACATTGCAGGCAAAGCAATTACAAGAAGTATTTCAAATTGCTGTACGTCAAGGTGTCGAATATGCCATTTTAGAAGCTTCCTCAATGGGCTTGGCGCATCATCGATTAGATGATTGTGCGATTGATGTTGGCATTTTTTTAAATTTATCAGCAGAGCATATTGAGGACCATGGCTCACTTGAAAATTATAAAAAGGCGAAGCAACGACTTGCCGTATTGGCGAAAAATGTCGTTTTAAATGGGGATGACCCATTTAGTCGCTCCGTTGGCATCAATTTAAAGAAAAAAACAGTGCTCTTTGGCTCAAAGGGACGAGTTGATATGCAGTGGCAGCTATTGACGGAAAACGAAGGACATAGCACATGCTGCATACAATACAAAGGTGAGGACCATATACTTGTGCTCCCATTTGTTGGTGAATTTCAAATTCAAAACATCGTTGCGGCACTTGCCACATTATATGTTTTAAATTTTGATATAGCACAGCTCATTCCAGGATGCTTGCACGTAAAATTGCCAGAAGGACGTATGCAGGAAATAACGAATGATAGAGGCTTGCGTATTATTATTGATTATGCGCATACACCAGCAGCTTTGAAAGCGGTGCTACAAGCATTAAAAATGGAACGGATACGCCTTGTTTTTAGCTGTGGTGGTGAAAGGGATAAAGATAAAAGGCGAAAGATGGGCACAATTGCTTCAACATATGCCTATAAAATTTATTTAACGACAGATAATGCAAGAAATGAGAAGCCATCTGATATTAATGCGCAAATAAAGTCAGGCTTTTATAGCGAGCAGCCGTATGAGGAAATAGAGGACCGAGCACGAGCGATTGAAAAAGCGATTTGCGAGGCAAGACGAGGCGATGTAATCGTCATTGCTGGGAAAGGGCATGAACAAACACAAACAATTGGCTCTATTACAATTCCATTTTCCGATAAAGAATGTGTGGAAAATGCCTTGAAAAAATTAGGCTGTACAGAATGAATAGTCACCATGTGCTTAATTGTTATCTAACGCTATTTGTATTATGATAATTTTAAGAATTATAAAAGTGGGAGTCGTCTTGAAAATTTATTTTAAGGCGACTTTTTTGTACTGGAGGTAAAGCAGTTTGAAAAAGAAATTATTCATTACACGCAAATTACCAGCACATATTGTGGAGCCGTTACATAGTTATTTTGATGTTGCTGAATGGTCTGAAGAGGAGGCTGTCATACCACGTGAAAAGCTTTTAGCTGCGGTGAAAGATTGTCATGCACTTTGGGTAACCTTAGCCGATCAGGTGGATGCAGAGCTTTTAGCACATGCACCAAACTTACAAATCGTTAGTACATTATCAGTTGGTTTTAATAATATTGATATGGAGGCAGTGCGTAGTAGAGGAATTATTGCAACGAATACACCAGATGTTTTAACAGAGACGACAGCAGATTTAGTATTTGCTTTATTATTAGCTACTGCACGTCGAATTCCAGAGGCGGAGCGCTATTTACGTGAAGGGAAATGGCAAGGCTGGTATCCATTACAGCTCGTTGGAAAAGATGTTGGTGGTGCTACTATTGGGATCATCGGATTAGGACGGATTGGTCAAGCTGTAGCGAGACGAGCATCAGGCTTTAATATGAAGGTGCTTTATCATAATCGCAGCCGTAAGCTTGTTGAAGAACAACAATATGGTTTTCATTATAAAACGCTTGAGGATTTGTTGCAGGAATCGGATTTTGTTGTCGTGATGGCACCATTTAGTAAGGAAACAGAGGGACTTATCGCTGAGCGACAATTGGCGCTGATGAAGAAAGATGCAGTATTGATTAATGCGGCACGTGGAGGTATTGTTGATGAAGTTGCGCTTTATCAAGCATTAAAAGATGGTAAGCTGTGGGCAGCAGGGCTAGATGTTTTTGAACAAGAGCCAATTGCTTTGAGTCATCCACTTCTTACACTACCAAATGTTGTTGTATTGCCTCATATAGGGAGCGCCTCCTTACAAACGAGAACAGCAATGATGAAATTAAATGTTGCAGCGCTAGTTGCTTATGCGAAAGGTGAAACGGTATTGAATCGAGTTGATTCATGATAAATATCAACAGACTTGGCAAATGAATATAGTGTCTTTTACAGATTTTGTATGAGATGAATAAGCATTCCGATTCCACATAATCTATATTTCTGTTATGATAATGACAGACTGGAGGAAAAAAGAATGTTAATGACTTCTGAATGGGCATTTATTTTAGATGAAGCGGATGAATTAAGCGCGATGATTCTTTCTTCAGAGCCAGTGAAAAGGCTGAAAGAGGCATATGCAGTAGTTTATACAGATGTCGAGCTTGCTAGTCAAATTCAAGCATTTGGGCGAATGAAGGAGCATTATGAGGACGTGCAACGCTTCGGTAAATATCACCCAGATTACCATACAATTATGAAAAAAATACGCGAGCAAAAGCGAGCATTAGACCTTGATGATCGCATTGCTGCATTAAAGCTTGCAGAAAATGATGTGCAAGATTTATTGGACGAGATTAGCCTAATTATAGGGCGTTCCGTCTCAGAAGCGGTCAAAGTGCCAGTAAGCAATCCATTTTTTAATAGTGGTAGTAGCTGTGGCACAGGCTGCGGTACAGGTGGCAGCTGCTCTTGCTCAGCATAAAGCAAGTTAAAAAGGCGCATGAAATTTCATGTGCCTTTTTATTTTGAGGTATTTATTCGTCTTTATATTTCAATAATATAGGCTGTGCTAAGTCTGGACGGTCTGTCACGATGCCTTGTGAACCTGTGCGTAATAAGCGGCTCATCGCCACTAAATCATTGACCTCTTTAAAGAAAATAGCAACATTTAATCCATTTAAAAATTGGATAAATTTCGTTGAATCAAATGCAATGAGCGCAGATTTTGTTGGGATTGTAAACACATCGACCTTTGGGTTAAATAAATGTCCAAATTGGCTTGTAAAGGATGTGTATGCTTTTGTCGCCTCGCCCTCATTAGCACCTAACACGATTTGATTTTGTGCATATAAATTAAAGCGATCAATTTGCTCCTGATAAGGACTTGTGACAATCATTTGTGGGGCAAGGTTAAATTCTTCAATAATGCGCCATAGCTTTGAAGGAATTAAGCTACCTTCATATGTGTCAGGGTTATCTTGAATATTTAAAATAAATTTCTTATCTGGATATGTTTCGAATAATTTTTGCAATGTGACAACTGTAACGTGTTCATTGACAAATGGTTTATGACCTTCTAAATCTTCGAATTTCTCACCGAAATTAATTTCTTGAAGCTCAGCTAATGTGAAATCTTTTACAAAACCAATCGCAGTGGATGTACGCTCTAAAGTTTCATCGGTGAAGGCAATAATTTCTTCATCTTTTGTTAAACGTAAATCAACATAAAAGCCATCGACTCCTAGCTCAGCTGCTTTATCGAACGCCAATAGCGTATGTTCTGGTGCTAAATGTGCACCACCACGATGTGCAAAAATGAACGGCTTTCCTTGCAATAACTCTTTTACTTGTCGTTTTTGTGGCTTTGCTACCGCTTTAGAGCCAGCCCAAACTGCTGCGCTTGCAGCTGCAATAGCAAGTGCAACTTTTGCTTTTTTCCCCATATGTCTTCCTCCTCAAATTGTTCCCTCAAGCATTGTGAATTGAAAACAAATAGACTGTATTGATTTTGTTGTAACAGCTTAGAAAATGACCTATAAAGCCTAGTACATGGAAGCTAACAACTGGATTAACAGCAGCTGTCATTTTTCAAATAAGCCTATTATTCCTCATTATAGCTGAAAATGTTACTTACTGTCTAAACTCTGTTGCTATCAAATTAGACATTTGGTATGCTTTTATCATGATTCAGTCGCAAATGCCCATTTTTATATATGGTGAGCGAGCTGTGTAACATGCGTTTTTCCAGCAGGTTGAGAGCATCTTGCTGATTTAAAATATAATTACAGCTGCTATAATAATTTGAAAGCAGCGTATCCAAGTGTAAAGGATGAAGAAATGAGGAAGATTTATGAATGAAAGACAGGGACTTATTGTTTATGTTAATCAATTGAAGCATGCCAAATCTTTGCGTAAGTATGGTCATGTTCACTATATTTCAAGAAGGCTAAAGTATGTTGTTATGTATTGTCAGCGCGACGAGATTGAGGCAATTACAAATAAATTACAACGCCTTCCATTTGTGAAAGACGTTGTAGAGTCATTCCGCCCATTTTTAAAAACGGAATTTGAAAATGCAAAGCCTGATAAAGCGAAAGAATACGATTATAAATCAGGTTTATAGTGCATGCATTGCAGGAATATAGTGATTTAATCGCAAAATCCCAATTAAATATTGGTAAAATAAAGTCGGCTCGGTAAAGTTAGAAGAATGCTTTACTTCAAGATAGTGTATTGGCTGATTTACTTGTTCAGAAGCTTGTTTAAAAATTTCAAAGCGTTGTGTCGGCTTTTCTTCATTATAAGGAATTCCTTCACGGCATATGTAAATCGGCATAAATTTACTTTCTTGCGCAGGCTGAAGTGCAAGCGCAAAGGAGGCATACGTCTTTCCTTCCTTTTGTGAGGTAAAGACAAATGTGCGATGAATGCGGGCTTTATTTGTTTGCATTAGCTCACAAAGCTCAAAAACATCACCATAGCCTTGCCCTAATTCGATAAATTGTTGAATCATTATAAGTCACACCCTTTCCAACCATAATAGTATCATGATGCAGGAGGATGAGCACATGAAATTTGCCATTAGCTTTTTCGTTATTTTAGTTACTACAATCAGTGCGCTGCTATTTATGCAGTTTCAGGTTTATTCAGATCATATTGATTTGAATGAGCATACATTTAATTATTCACAGGAAATTGAAATTGTTTATCGAGGAGAAAGCTTAGATATCCGCCATCATTTCAAAAATTTGCCGAATAGCGAAATTGCGATTGTTTGGCCAAATAAAGCGGAAAATGCAAGCTGCTTTATTGAAACAGAATATAGCTGCTCTCGTTTAAGTGAAGATTTAAACACATTTAATAGCGGAGAAAATGGTACGCAGTCGTTATCTTACATAATTCCTTTAAATGGTGGCTTGAAATCGAATGAATTGATGAAAGATTTATTTATTAAATTAAAGGATGGTACTGTCAAATATACAACATTGCATATTTCAACAGATAGTGAAATTGGTGGGCAATGGGTAACTGGCTTGCCGTTAGTTGGTCAACAATCATTGTCGCTTGTAAATTATTCAATGTTTAACGGAGAGGGCAATGTACAGGACCTGTATTGGAAGGCAGGTAATTTAGCATTACAGCAAATGACAAATACTATTTCTGTGTATGCGAAAAAACCGACTACTGCTGCTTTTAATGAAAAGCTAGCAAAGCTTGAATTTTTAAGCGATGAGCATATTGCCGTTGTAGAAGGGGAAAATAACTCACAGCTGCCAAGTAAGCGTATTTTATTTTTACCACAAATTACAACGAATGAAATTCAACGCCATGTCCTATTTGCTCAATTAAATGCGATGTATCATTTTGTTGATACGCCAAGATGGGTTAAGGAAGTAATGGTCAGCTATTTAACAGGTAGCTCATTTGGTGGAGAGCGAGCAACCAAGATTATCCAGACATTGATGAATAAAATGACAGATGAGCAGCTAGCAAAATGGCTTGAGCAGCTAAAGGCGCTAGAAGGCAAGGAAGTGACACCAAGCGTTTTAGACGAGGCACTATCTGCTGTCTTCGGCATTCACACATCATATTTTTCAATGAATACAGCTTCTAAAGAAATATTCCCATTCTTGTTTAATGATAAACGTACTGTTTATTTGAATGGAGAGCAACAAAAATCAATCGATGTAATTTTTAAAGATGGGCTTGTGCTATACTCTGCACAGGATGTATTGAATGGACTAGGCTACACAGCTAGAAAAGGTCCAAAAGGCTACTATGTTGAAAGTGCCACTCGCGCTTTCCGTTTCCCAAATGAACCAGGCTTCTATGTCTTTAACCAGCGACGTTACAATACAAATTCGGAGCCGATTGTTCAAATAGCTGGACAATACTATATAGAGGAAACATGGTTGCAGCGCCTATTTTTAGTTGAGGTGCAAAAAACAGAGGACAATATTAATTTACAAACTGCTGAAATGGAGCAGGAAAAATAAAGGTTTGGTGAAACTATGCGCGTTGTAGCAGGGGAAAGAAAAGGAATGCCGTTAAAGGCTATAGATGGCACAACGACGAGACCGACAACAGACAAGGTGAAAGAATCAATTTTTAATATTATCGGTCCGTTTTTTGAAGGCGGTGTCGCATTGGATTTATTTGCAGGCAGTGGAGGCCTAGGCATCGAGGCACTTAGTCGTGGGGCGGACAAGGCTATTTTTGTTGAAAAGGATGGACGTGCTTTTCAAGTGCTTCAGGAAAATATAAAAAAATGCCGTTATGATGATGTTACAGAGCTTTTCAGAACAGATGCGATGCGTGCAATCAAAGGCTTATTAAAGCGTGATATTGTACTTGATTATGTATTTGTGGACCCACCATATCATAAAGCAATGTATTATGATTTAGTTGCACAGCTTGTGGAAAATAATAAAGTAGCCACAACAGGTATTATTGTATGTGAGCATGCGAAAGAAGTTACACTACCTGAAAGCTACGGTGAATTTCAATTAATCAGACAAGAAATATATGGGGCAGCGGTCGTATCGGTTTATCGTTGTACGAAGGAAGAGGGAGAAATAGTTGGCTGAAAAAATTGCAGTAGTACCTGGAAGCTTTGACCCGATAACAAATGGACATTTAGATATTATTAATCGAGCAGCCGATGTTTTTGATATCGTGTATGTAGGGGTACTTAATAACTCATCGAAAAATCCTTTATTTACAATAGATGAGCGTATTCATTTAATTCAAGAGGTAACGAAAAATCGCCCAAATATTCGCGTCGAAAGCTCGACAGGCTTATTGGTGGATTATGCGAAGGAAAAAGGGGCACAGGCTATTGTCCGTGGCTTACGTGCGGTATCTGACTTTGAATATGAGATGCAAATTACATCGATGAACCGTGTGCTCGATGAAAGCATTGAAACATTTTTCATTATGACAAAAAATCAATATTCTTTCTTAAGCTCTAGCATTGTGAAGGAAGTAGCGAAATACGGTGGCAATATTGCTGAGCTCGTACCACCAATCGTAGAGCAAGCTTTAAAGGAAAAATTTAATCAAAAATAACGTAGAGGATGCCTAAAGAGATATATCTTTTTAGGTATCCTCTATTCTCTTCGTTAAAAAATTTTAGATGAAAATCAACCAATACAATACAGGGATAACAGCAATATAAAGAAGGCGCATATATATATATGGTCGAAAGGCGATAGCATTCGACTTGGCAATAACAAGCACCTGCATATGAATACTTAAGCTTTGTGCAGTTAATCCTGTTACAAGTGCTAACACAAGTAATGTACCCTCGTAATTTAGCTGCATTAAACGCAAGCCATTTGTCATTTCAAGCAAAGCAGCGAAGAAAATTTGCAAATTGTTATTCAATGTGAAGAAATGATTCATACTATGCAAGAGAACTGCATAAATCGTTGTGAAAAAAACGATTGTTGCACAAACAACGAGCACTGTTGGCACGCTATCTTTAAGGCTATGAGCAAAAGCATGGCGAGCGGCAATGGATTGCGATGCTTTTTGTCTTTTATGATGAGGTAAAGCAAAATAAACGATACAAAGCAAGAGAAGTGAGAAAATATGTAGCACAATTAAATATTGCCATCCAATCGTGACATCGCTGATTAAATCTAAACTGACAAAGCCTATAATAAAGAGAGGGCTTGGACAGTGACAAATGCCAAGTAAAATAGCTGCCTCTCTTTGTGACAGCTCCTGCGATTTGACAAGCTGGGCAATTGCAGCGGCCCCTGTAGGAAATCCACCTAGGGCACTAATGACGTATGTTTTCACATATAATAAAAATGGATGTGCTGTGTACTTACTAGTAATGCGCAACAACCAGCTCGTTAAAATTAAGTATGGCAGCAAATATGGAAATAGTGCCTCCATAAATAAATGAACACCTAAATCTGCTCCTTCATGTGCGACACCAGGGAAAAGAAGGAGTAAAATAATTAATGTGAAACAAATGAAAATAGCGAAAAACTGTGTAATAACATCAACTCTTTTCAATATTTTGTGAAGTTTTGTCACAAGTGTTACACTAACTATATGCATTCGTGCTATTTATCATGATTCATCAGAATACGCCTGAATTTATAAGTTGTATAGCGTATGCATACATTGTTTTAATTCAGAGGATATCGCAGATTTCTTTCAAATTTATTTGAAAAAATCTAGATGTTATTGATTGTAAGAGGCAAAAAGGAGTCGGAGGCACTATGAAAAAAAGGTTAGCCATTATTGTAGTGGCTTTGCTCATGTTCAGTTTTTTAACGCTTTACAAGCTTGATTCGTACATTATGAGTCCTGGAAGTGCGTATGATGTTAGTGAGTTTGTAAATGTCCAAAATGGAGATACAGAAGATGAAGGAACATTTAATTTAATGACTGTCTCCATGATGAGGGCGACGCCGCTTTTATATGCAGTTGCTTTCTTTAATGAGCATCAGGAAATTATGCAGCTCAATACTGTACGTCAAAAAGAAGAAGATGAAGAAGAATATAATATTCGTCAATTAAAGCTGATGACAGATTCACAATTTAACGCACTTTATGTAGCCTTTTCAAAAGCAGGGCTAGACTATAATGTAACATGGAAAGGCGTCTACGTATTAAACGTGCTAGCTGGAGGTGCCGCTGAAGGTATCGTCAAGGCTGGGGATGAAATTGTTGAAGTGAATGGACAGCGCATACAGAAGCAATCAGAGCTAGTAGAAATTATTAGTAAGGCGCAAAAAGATGATGCTGTGGAGCTTGTTATTAATCGCAATAACGAATTATTAACGAAAAATGTACAGTTAAAGGAAATTCCTGATTCGGATGGGCGAGTAGGGCTAGGCATTATGTTTACAGAAAGTAAATCAATTAAAACCGATCCAAAAGTGAAAATCAATGCAGAGGATATCGGTGGACCTTCTGCAGGCTTGATGTTTACATTGGAAATTTTGAATCAATTATTAGATGAAGATTTAACAAAGGGTTACGCTGTTGCGGGAACAGGTGAAATGAATGAAGATGGTACCGTAGGGCGCATTGGTGGTATTGAACGAAAGGTGATCGCTGCAGATCGTGATGGTATGGAGATTTTCTTTGCGCCAGATGATGAAATTACAACAGAAATGCGCCAGTATAACCCTAAAGTCGAGTCCAACTATGCAGCTGCAGTTAAGACCGCAGAGGATATTGGCACAAAGATGAAAGTTGTCCCTGTTAAAACAGTGGATGATGTATTAGCTTATTTACAAGCACTAGAGCCGAAAAAATAAGAGGAAAGCTGACAGAAACGCTAGGTCCATCTACGTTTCTGTCAGCTTTTTAGGCTGCTGCTACATTTTACTTGCGTATAGGTGGCACATTGTAGTCATCGTGGATTGTTTGGCATGGCAAACCTTGTTGATACATCGTTGTCGCTTGTATATCAAGTGCTAGCATAGTATTTTGAACAGCAGCGACACGGCTAATTAAGGGCAATGTCATATGTTTTTTATGAATGGACAAATAACGCTGGCCATTTTCTGTCATACCAAGTAATCGAATGTAAGAAGGTGTGACATGAGCATGAAGCTGCTCCTTCGTAATGCCTGTATAAATATGTGTTAAAATTCTTTGTAAGCGTGTCCACGTATAGCGCTTTGATTTGATTTTTTCCATAAAATCATCGAATGACCTTGCATTTTTAGCGTGCTTTATAAGGGCATGTTCAATCCCTTCTGCTACATCTGGAAACATTGTTAGCTGCTCAGGGGTATGGCGTAAAATAGCAAAGCGCAAAAATGGCCAAAAAGCATGCCAGCTTGCAAACGCTTTGTATGTTTGCTGCCACTCCTCTAAAAGCTGATAGGTAGTAGATGGTACGAACTGTGCTACATGCTGCAAAGTTTGCTTGTGAAACAAGGCCTGACGTATACCTGTCGCACTAGCAATTTGGCTTTGTTCGTCAATTGCATCATGATAGCCAGCACCAATGCGTGTAATCGTCACAGGCTGTATTTCGGCATTTAATGAATATGCCGCTTCAATGTAATGAAAGCCTAAAATATTATTCGGCTTCGCTAAATCAATATAAGCTCCAGGGAATTGCTGCTGTAAAGTCGTATACGCCTGTTGTAAAGCCTTTGGGTAGCTAATACCTGTCGCAATATATTCTTTAATTAGAGCGTCGTAGAGGGCTCTATTTCGATCAATAAGCGCAAAACTATCTAGGAATGGCTGAAGTCTGCCATCTTCACTGCCAAACGCAAAAGTTTTACAGCCTACCGCATGTAGTAAAGAAATTGCTCCATAGGCAAATTGTTTGGCATGCGCAGTGCTGAAAACATATGGAAGCTCTATGACAAGGTCAACACCGCTGGCAAGTGCCATTTTTGTACGAGACCATTTATCGACAAGTGCAGGCTCACCACGTTGTAAAAATTGCCCGCTCATGACGGCAATCACAATATTTGCCCCTGTTAATTTCTTTGCTTGCTGCACATGATAAGCATGTCCATTATGAAAGGGATTGTATTCCACGACAACACCGACAGCCTGCATAAATTCTCCCCCCACTAATAAGTATGTTCAATGTATAATATACACATTATACATGATAGAGATGTCGCTTTCTTGCATACTTCAAAAATGGTCTTAACGTAATTTCATATAGTGACAAGAAATTATCTTGACATCTAATTTATAAATCTATATAATCAACATTGTTGTCTAACGAGGTGATTAATGAATGAAATGGTCAATTCATCAACTGTCGAAATATCGTCAAAACGGGCTTCCACTTGATGCAGAAATACAATTGGATGAAGTGAAAGAACGCAATACAGATATTCGTGCAATCTCACCCGCACATGTAAAAGGGCTATGCACATTTGGTGCATCGCAAATGACTTGTCAATTTACATTAAGTGCGACATTAACGCTTCCTTGTGCAAGAACATGGGAAGATGTGGAATTTCCGATTGAAGTCGATACAGTTGAAGTATTTAGCTGGATTGATGAGGATAAGCGTGGCGATTTAGATGGAGATATACATTATATCGAAGGCGAAGTAATCGACATGAAGCCGGTTTTAGAGGAGCTAGTGCTTCTTGAAGTGCCAATGCAAGTATTTAAAGAAAATACCGAAGGACAAGTGCATGGTGGAAAAAACTGGTCTTATGCTACGGATGAAGATGTGGCTCTTAGTCGTAAAGATGACGAACCAAAAGTGGATCCAAGACTGGCTGATTTAGCTAAGTATTTTGATCAAACAGATGAATAACTATCTGTAAGGAGGTGCCAATAATGGCTGTACCATTTAGAAGAACTTCTAAAACTGCAAAAAGAAAGCGTCGTACGCATTTCAAATTATCTGTACCTGGTATGGTAGCTTGCCCAAACTGTGGTGAACATAAATTAGCTCACCGTGTTTGTAAAGCTTGCGGACACTATAAAGGTAAAGAAGTAGTAGCGAAATAATTCAGTATTGCGCTATATAAAGGCGAATGAAGAGGCCATGGCTCTTCATTCGCCTTTTTTCGTATTGTCAAACAGCATGTTATTCGCTACGATTAAATTGTGTGTAAATTGTGTGTGTGCCTGGCACTCGAGGGGGAATGGAAATGGCTTATTTATTAGAACATAAAGAGGGAATCGTTACATTTACTATCCATCGTGAGGATAAACGCAATGCAGTTAATGATGAAGTAATGAATGGCCTGCAAGAGGCAATTACATATGTGGAACAAAACGATAATGTTCGCTTTTTTGTTATTACGGGTACAGGTGAAAGGTCTTTTTGCTCTGGTGGGGATTTATCTGTTTTTCACGCATTGCAAACAGAGGACGAAGCATTTGGTATGCTGAGTAAAATGGCGAAAATTTTATATAAGCTTGCGACATTACCAGTGCCAACAATTGCGTTGATTAATGGAACAGCGGTCGGTGGAGGCTGTGAAATTGCGACAGCCTGTGATTTCCGTTTAATAGCAAATCATGCGAAGGCAGGCTTTATTCAAGGGACTTTGGCGATTACGAGTGGCTGGGGTGGCGGTACGTATTTATTTGAAAGAGGCTTACGTCATGACCAGGCATTAAAAATGCTTGTTGATGCAAAGGCCTATGATGCGCAAACATTATACGATATCGGATGGGCTATGCATGTTTTTTATGGAACGAAGCAAGAGGCACTACTAGATTTTATTGACGATATGCGTAAAATCCATCCATCTGTCCATCAAGCATATAAAGAGATTGAGCTGCGCAAATGGCGTGAGCGCAATATGTATGAGCGCGTGATGGAGGAAGTGCGGACATGTGCAAAGCTATGGGAGAGTGATGCACATCACCAAGCTGTTAACGTTTTTTTAACAAAACCAAAGAAATGAGGAAGAGGCTGTCTGAGAAAAATTATATTTTTTCAGACAGCCTTAATTTATTTGCTAAAAACCATTTGTACCTACGTTAACTAGCCACAAAGAAACGTATATTCTATTTAATATTTTCAATAGATTCCCGATTCTATTTCACCATCTGCTGCATATAGTAGTAAAAAAATAAGAGGTGATAGAGATGGAAGCAAAAAGAAGAAAAGATCAATGGACAGTTGCTGATGATGAAAAATTAGCGGAAATTGTTATTCAATTTGTGCAAAATGGAAAAACACAGCTTGAAGCGTTTGAAGAGGCAGCCGCTGTATTAAACCGTACGAAGCAAGCATGTGGCTTTCGTTGGAATAAAACATTAAGAGCGCAATATGGGCAAATGCTCGGCACCGTTAAGAAAAGACCAAAGCAGCTGATGCGTAGTCATTTGAAGCTTGCTTTAACGAGCTTTGAGGAATTAACAGAGGCGTATGGGCAGCTAGAATTGAAATATCATGAGCTTCAAACAGAGCATGAACGTTTGCTTAAATGGTTGAAGCAAGGAGCGCAATTTATACAAAATAAAAATAAGGACTAGAGCAGAAATAGACTGCATAAAAGAAGAAAAAGTGAAAAATAGTTGGAAACCATTATACGAGTAACGTACAATAAAGAGGAACAACTTTGTTCAATTACACAAAGGGGGATTTTCAAATGACACAAGTAAAAGCACCAATGGCAGGTACAGTTTTCGAGGTAAGCGTAAAAGAAGGGGATACTGTAACGGTTGGACAAACATTAATCATCTTAGAATCAATGAAAATGGAGATTCCATGTGAAGCGGAAGTTGCTGGCACTGTAAAGAAAATACTTGTAGCAGAGGGCGACTTTATTGATGAAGAGGCGGTCCTTTTAGAGCTAGAATAGTGCCACAAAGGGGTGAGTAAAATGACAAAACAATATAATGAGCAGCTACAGCAAAAAATCGATGCTATTTATGCAGGTGGCGCACAAAAATATCATGATAAGCTAGCTGAAACAAATAAACTATTTGTACGTGACCGTTTAGCCTTGCTATTTGATGATGGACAATATGAAGAGGATGGCCGCTTTGCCAATTGTGAAGCAGGTGATTTACCTGCGGATGGCGTGGTCTGTGCTATCGGAAAAATAAACGGTGAAACAGTTTGTGTGATGGCAAATGATTCAACAATTAAGGCGGGCTCATGGGGTTCACGTACAGTTGAAAAAATCATTCGCATTCAGGAAACAGCTGAAAAATTACAAGTACCGATGCTCTATTTAGTTGATTCCGCAGGTGCACGTATTACCGACCAGCTCGAAATGTTCCCAGGACGACGTGGTGCAGGTAAAATATTCCATAATCAAGTGAGAATGAGCGGAGTTGTGCCGCAAATTTGTATTTTATTCGGCCCTTCAGCCGCTGGTGGTGCCTATATTCCGGCATTTTGCGATATCGTTATTATGGTGGAAGGCAATGCCTCAATGTATTTAGGCTCACCACGTATGGCGGAAAAGGTAATTGGTGAGAAAGTAACATTGGAGGAAATGGGCGGAGCACGCATGCATTGCTCAGTAAGTGGCTGTGGTGATGTACTTGCTACATCTGAGCAAGAGGCAATTGAGCAGGCGAGGCAATATATTAGCTATTTTCCTAGCAATTTTGGAGAAATGCCACCTGTGCAAGAGGCACTTCAACCTATTGCGGGGCGAACGTTGGAGGAAATTATTCCAGAAAATCAAAATGCACCGTTCGATATGTACGAGGCAATTAATCAATTAATTGATGAAAATAGCTTCTTTGAAATTAAAAGGCTATTTGCACCAGAGCTTATTACAGGCTTAGCGAGAATCAATGGGCAAGTAGTTGGTATCGTTGCAAATCAGCCAAAAGTCAAAGGTGGCGTACTTTTCGTTGATTCAGCTGACAAAGCGGCAAAATTTATTACGCTATGTGATGCCTTTTCAATTCCGTTGCTATTCCTAGCCGATGTACCAGGCTTTATGATTGGCACGAAGGTGGAGCGAGCAGGAATTATCCGACATGGTGCTAAGCTGATTTCAGCAATGAGCTCTGCAACAGTGCCAAAAATCTCTGTTATTGTGCGCAAAGCATATGGTGCAGGCTTATATGCAATGTGTGGCCCAGCCTTTGAGCCAGATGTATGCATCGCCCTTCCAACAGCGCAAATTGCTGTAATGGGACCAGAGGCAGCTGTAAATGCGGTATATTCAAATAAAATTGAAGCGATTGAGGACCCGAAAGAACGCATGCAATTTGTGAAAGAAAAAATCGAGGAATATAAACAAGAAATCGATTTATATAAGCTTGCCTCAGAGCTAGTAATCGATGAAATCATTGCACCAGGCCATTTGCGTGAAACATTAGTGAAGCGCTTACATTATTATGGTTCAAAGCAAATATTACCACCTTTCCGTAAACACCCTGTTTACCCAGTTTAACCTTACAATGAAAACTGCTCTGAAAGTCATGTATAATGACTAGTAAGAGCAGTTTTTTGAGTGCCAGGCACACAAACAATTCTGAAAATTTACTACAAAAGATGGTGAGCGTATGGAGCGTATTTATGTAATTGGCGCTGGTGCTGTTGGTTTGTTAATGGCAAGCTTTTTAAGCGAGGCACATTATCCAGTAACAATTGTGACGCGACGTGAGGAGCAGGCGATAGAAATTTGTAAGGATGGTATTACGCGTTTTAATGTCAATGGGCAACCACAAAAATTTGATGTTGCGGCAATTACCGAGCAGCAATTGCAGGTTGAGGGTGGAGCCATTGTGATTGTGGCAACGAAGTATAATGCATTGCAAACACTATTTCCTACATTAAAAAAATTAGAAAATGTTTCGCTGTTGTTTATGCAAAACGGCTTGCTTCATTATGAGCAAGCGTTAACATTAAAGCAAACTAATATTATGTTCGGTTCAGCGCAGTTTGGTGCAGAGAAAATAAATGAAACGACTGTTTATCAACGAGGGTTAGGTGTATTAAAATTAGCTATAGGTCGAGGGAATGAAGCCATTATTAAAGCTTTTGAAGCGGCTAGTAACGAAAGGTTTTTCATAGAGCAGCAGCCAGATGCGGAGCAAATGCTGTTGGAAAAAGCTTTGCTCAATTGCTTCGTCAACCCGCTTACAGCTCTTTTGCAGGTAAGGAATGGGCAATTGATTCAAAATACACATGCGTATCATTTATTACAGCAGCTGTATCAAGAATTAATGCAGGCATTTCCTGAAATGCAGCAAAAATTTCCGTTTCAAGCTGTTTATCAATTATGTGAACGGACAGCTGAAAATATTTCTTCAATGCTTGCAGATAGACAAGCTGGACGAAAAACTGAAATTGATACGATTGTCGGAGCAGTTATTCAAAGAGCGAAAAAAATAGGAGCAGATGTACCAACACTAAGCGTGTTATACTATCTACTGTTAGCAATAGAGGAGAGCGGTGAAAAAATGTGAAGTTTTTATCTTTTTTAATAGCGATTATTATTATTTGTCCCTTAATAGCACTTTTTATCACTTATTTTATATGCCGTAAAATGCGCTTAAACAGCACAAAAGCATTTGGTTTTGCGGCAGATGTAGCAACATTTTTACTCTTTTTCTCAGTGCCAATGGCTGTTGCAAGCATTTGGAAGGTTTCCATTGTTATTCCGCTTATTATAATGGCTATTTTTATTGCCATTACCTTTACATATATTGATTGGCGAACAAAAAAAGAAATTGCGGTACCACAACTGTTAAAAAAAATATGGCGTGTTTATTTTATATTATTGAGCGTAAGTTATTTTTTCATTTTCATTGCAGGGCTCACACTAAACGTACTGGAGTATGTCGCGATGTAAGCAAATTCTTTTTCGAAATGCGACAGAACGTTTACAATGTAGTAAGTTGGCATATCATTTTAGAAGATAGTAAGGGATAGAGAGGGTTTGAATAATGAAGCTGGAACAAAACGTTTTACCAGTACAAAATGAAATATTGGCACAGTATTGGAATGAGCAATCTACGATACACGACTTTTTTGATTATGCATTCAATGAAGATGCCTTTCAAGCACGGGCACAATATTTAGCAACAAAAACATATGATACAGCGCAATTAAGCAAAATTATTCAGTTATATATGACACCATTTGGCTTATCAGAGGCAAGCAAGCATCATTTAGATGAGCTAGCGGCAGGTGCCTTTGTCGTTGTTGGGGGGCAACAAGCTGGTTTATTAACAGGACCTTTATATTCAGTGCATAAGGCGATTTCGGTTATTTTACTAGCAAAGGAACAACGTGAAAAGCTTGGTAAACCTGTTGTACCGTTATTTTGGATTGCTGGTGAGGATCACGATATTGAGGAAATTAACCACACGTATACAGCTGTAGATGCAACGTTAAAAAAGCGCGCTTATAAAGAGCGTTCAAAGCGTAAAACGATGGCATCGACAACAGCAATTAATAAAGAAGAGATGGAACAATTTGTACGTACCGTTTTTGCGGACTTTGGCGAAACTGCCCATACAAAAGATTTACTACATAATGTATTAATGCACTTGCAAACGAGCACAACATTTACAGACTTCTTCACAGCGTTGATGAATGAGCTATTTGCAAAGCACGGCTTGCTGATGTTAGATGCAGCATTTTCAGCATTCCGACAATATGAAGCTAAATTTTTTGTGAGATTAATAGAGCGCAATGAGGAAATTGCGCAAGGAGTTGTTTTACAGGAGGAGGCATTCAATCAGGCGGGCTATGGCAAACCTATTGAAGCAACAGCAAGCAATGCCAATCTATTTTTCGTACAAGAGGGAGAACGTTTTTTACTAGAGCGTAAGGATGGCTATTTTACAAATACACTAGGTCATATCAAACTGACAAAGGAGCAGCTACTGGAAGTGGCGCAACAAACGCCTGAAAAATTAAGCAATAATGTGGTGACACGCCCATTAATGCAAGAAATGACAATTCCTGTACTAGCTTTTGTAGGGGGGCCTGGGGAATTAGCCTATTGGGCAACACTAAAGCCAGCCTTTTCCTTATTGGAATTACAAATGCCGATCTTTGCTCCGAGATTAAATATTACATTAGTATCGCGCGCTGTACAGCCTTTGTTGACACAGCATAATTTAACGGTGCTTAATGTTATGGAAGGCAAGGTGGAGCAATTAAAAAATCGCTTTATTGAGCAAGTGCAAGACGAGCAGGTAAAAGAGAAAATTGCTCAAATGCAGCAGCAATTACTTGCACACTATGAGGAGCTTGAGCACTATTTAGATGGTCAGCAATTAAACCTGCATAATATTGTAGAAAAAAATAAGCAATATCATTGTATGCAATTTGATTATTTGGCTTCTAAGATTGAACAAGAAATATTGCAGAAGCATGATGTGAAAATAAAGCAATTTGATTTGTTGTTAACAGAGCTTTTCCCTAATAATAATTTGCAAGAACGCTTATTTAATCCGTATCAGTATTTAAACCTATATGGTTCGACTTTAATAGATAGTCTTATTGAACTAAATTTAGTCCCTTCGTTCCGACATAATTGTATAATGATTTGAGACCAAAAAGCTATTTCTTTTAAGGAATAGCTTTTTAGTATGCTTATATTATCATTCACCCCTAGGAAAGCAAGGTCTATTTACGTAATTTCTTATTATAGTACAAGAAATGGGAGGAATGGGTGGTGAAAAGTGGGGGCTTGTGGTACATTTATTAGTAAAGTGGGGTGAGTAGCATGTTCATGGGGGAATACGTACATTCCGTCGATGTAAAAGGACGTCTCATAGTGCCTTCGAAATTTCGAGAATCACTAGGTGAAACGTTTGTTATTACACGCGGATTGGACAACTGTATTTTTGGATACCCTATGGATGAATGGCGAAAGCTTGAAGAAAAATTAAAGAACCTACCGATGACGAAAAAGGATGCTCGTGCATTTGCGCGTTTCTTCTTTTCAGGTGCAACGGAGGTTGAATTGGATAAGCAAGGTCGCATCAATATTCCAGCTACATTAATCCAATATGCAAATCTTGAAAAAGAATGTGTTGTATTAGGTGTATCAAGTAGGATAGAAATTTGGGCGAAGGAAGCTTGGGACACATATTATGATGAATCTGAAGCATCATTTAACGAAATAGCAGAAAATATGATAGGCTTTGATTTTTAAAGCTTTGAAGGAGTAAAGACTATGTTCAATCATACAACTGTATTATTGAAGGAGACGGTTGATGGATTGAACATCAATCCAGATGGGGTATATGTAGACTGCACATTAGGTGGCGCTGGTCATAGCGAATACCTCGTACAGCAGCTGTCTCCGAATGGAAGGCTTATATGTTTTGACCAAGATACGATAGCAATTAATAATGCAAAGGTGCGATTAGCCGATTATTTAGATCGTGTGACGTTTGTCCATTCAAATTTTAGATATTTAAAGGACGAGCTATATGCACTAAATATTCAACAAGTGGATGGAATTTTATATGATCTAGGCGTATCTTCCCCACAATTGGATACACCAGAGAGAGGCTTTAGCTATCATCATGATGCCCCGCTTGATATGCGCATGGATCAAACTGCTGAATTAACAGCATTCCATGTAGTGAATGAATGGTCATACGAGGATTTAGTGAGGATTTTCTTCCGCTATGGTGAAGAAAAGTTTTCAAAGCAAATTGCCCGCAAAATTGAAGCGGCACGTAAAACTGCCCCAATTGAAACGACAGGGCAATTAGTAGAATTAATTAAAGAAGGAATTCCTGCGGCTGCTCGTCGTACAGGAGGACATCCTGCAAAGCGCGTATTTCAAGCGATTCGCATTGCTGTCAATGATGAGCTTGGAGTAGCTGAGGACTCTATCGTGGATGCGATAGACCTATTGGCGATTGGTGGACGAGTTAGCGTTATTACATTCCACTCATTAGAGGATCGTCTTTGCAAAACGATATTTAAAGAGGCTTCTTCATTACCGGAATTGCCGCCAGGTTTACCGATTATTCCAGATAATATGAAGCCAAGGCTAAAATTAATTACGAAAAAGCCAATTGTTCCGACAGAAGAGGAGCTAGAGGCTAATAACCGTTCACGTTCAGCGAAGCTTCGTATCGCTGAAAAAATTAATCAATAAGGGAAGTGGCTGACGATGGCAGTACGTGTAAGACAACAACCGTATATCCAACAACCTGCAGTATCACCACAACCACCACAGCAGCCTAGCAAGAAACCGAACTATAAAAAGAGCAAAGCATTTATTTCTAAACGAGAAAAGTTTTTATACATGTTATTTTTAGTAGTAGTAGCAATTATGGCAGTTGCAATCCTACATACACAAAGTAAAATTCAAACAACAAGTATGGAAATACAGCAAATCGAAAAAGAAATATCTGAAATTGCGAATCAAAATGTAGGTTTGAAAGTGCAGGTTAGTGAGTTGTCGGCTTATGAACGAATTTTGAAAAGAGCACAAGAACTCGGTTTAACTCTTAACGAGAAAAATGTAAAGGTAGTGCCGGGAGAATGAAAAAGAGTACATTTCGTTTCCAAAAAGGAGCCTTCCTGATGTTTTTACTATATGGAGGGCTCTTTTTGTTATTATTTTGGCGGATAGTCCATTTACAAACGGCTAGTGAAGTAAATGGCTATTCATTACAGGCGGAGGCTGCTGCTAAATATGCACGAGAGGTGCATCTTGCAGCAAATCGAGGGCGTATTTTAGATCGTAATGACAATGTTATTGCTGAAGACACTTTAGCATATAAGCTTGTCGCAGTTGTTAATGAAGATGCATCTAAAAATTCAAAAGAGCCTGTTCATGTTGTCGATCCAGCAGAAACAGCAAAAATATTAGCGCAATACATTGAAATGGATGAACAAGAGATTTATCAAATTTTAACGAGAAAGCTATCAGATGGTAGAACGCCATATCAGGTTGAATTTGGTGCGGCAGGACGGAAGATTAGCTATGATACAAAATTAGCAATTGAAGAGCATGGATTGTCAGGTATTATTTTTGAAAAGGATACGAAGCGCTATTATCCAAATGGACCGTTCGCTTCGCATTTAATTGGCTTTGCAGTCGAGGAAAAGCAGGAGGATAATACAATAAAAACTGTTGGGAAAATGGGGCTAGAGTACACGTATAATGAACAATTAACAGGTACACCTGGCTCAATATCCTATGAGAGCGATCGCAAAGGCTACTTATTGCCAAATAGTGAAAAAATGATTCAGCCCGCAAAAGACGGTGCGGACATTTACTTAACATTAGATAAAACAATTCAAAACTTTTTAGATGAGGCAATGACGCAAGTGGACAAGCAATATAATCCTGAATCGATGACAGCGATTGTTGCGAATCCTAAAACAGGTGAAATTTTAGCGATGTCACAGCGTCCAACATTTGATCCTGCAGACCGTGTAGGCTTAGAAAGTAACTGGCTCAATGAAACGATTGAAAATGTTATCGAGCCAGGCTCGACAATGAAAACTTTCACATTAGCAGCAGCGGTTGACTCAGGTAACTGGCATCCGAATGCGAAATTTCAGTCAGGGGAATATGTAGTTTATGATCGCAAAATTCGTGACCACAACCGAGTAGGCTGGGGGAAAATTAGCTATTTAGAAGGAATCCAACGCTCCTCCAATACAGGGATGGCACATATGCTATCCATTATGGGGGCAGATACTTTTTATGACTATTTAGATCGTTTTGGCTTTGGACAGAAAACAGGTATTGACTTGCCTGGCGAAGTAACAGGTACATTGCTATCTAAATATCCAGTTAATAAAGTAACGACAGCATTTGGTCAAGGGTCTACTGTAACACCAATGCAGCTTATTCAAGGGATGACGGCCATTGCGAATGATGGCAAAATGATGCAGCCATATGTCATTGATAAAATTGTTGATCCAAGCACAGGAAAAGTGATTTTAGATGATGAGCCAATTGTCAAAGGTCAGCCTGTTTCAGCAAACACAGCAAAGCAAGTGCGGGAAATTTTGGCATCCACTGTAACGAGTGATAAAGGAACAGCACAACGCTTTGCACTAGAAGGCTATGAGGTTGCCGGAAAAACAGGAACTGCACAAATTGCTAACGAGCATGGCGGAGGCTATTATGAAGGGAAAAATCACTATTTGTATTCCTTTTTAGGGATGGCGCCAGTAGAGGACCCACAGCTTATTATGTATATTGCTGTGAAAAAACCAAAGCTTGGTGAAACAGAAGTTGGCTCTGAACCAACAGCAGCTGTATTTAAAATGGTAATGGAAAATAGCTTGAAATATTTTAATATTAACCCTGAGGAAAGTGCTGAGGTAGAGCTAACAAAATTAGCGGATTATGAAAAAAAATCCGCTGAAACTGTACAAGTAGACCTTATTAACCAAGGCTTAACGCCAGTCATTGTTGGTGAGGGTGGACCAATTGTGGAGCAATACCCTGCAAAAGATACTGAGGTAGCTAAAGGAAGCATCGTCTTTTTAAAGACGGAGGGAACGATTACGTTGCCATCATTTATCGGTTGGTCGTTGCGCAATGTATTAATATATAAAGCGTTATCTGGCTTGCCAATTGAAATTGTTGGTGAGGGCTATGTAGATAGTCAAAGCGTCTCAGAAAATACCGCTATTCAAGATACAGCACCAATCGTTGTAAAGTTAAAAACACCTGAAGAAAGCTTTGCACCGCAAGTGGAAAACACTGACGAAGACGGCGAGCAATTACCACAAGACTAAGGTTGTTCGTTTTGTATAGTTAGAATAGAAGTCCACTTCTGTACATACTTTGTTAAAAACGGAGTGTGTCGAATGAAGTGGATTTCACTGCTTTCAAAAAAGCGCTTGAAAATTGTTGTGTACGCCTTTTTTTTATACGGGCTCGCAATTATTGCACGATTAGTATATGTGCAAATTATTCAACATGATGAGCTAACGGATCTTGCAAAGGCAAATTGGGACCGCGAAATTCCATTTGTTACAGAGCGTGGGAATATTGTAGATCGGAAAAATGAAGTGATTGTAACGAATAAGCTGGCACCAACGCTCTACTTTATTCCGAAGCAAAATGATAATGTGGAGCTTGCTGCAAAGCAGATTGCCCCAATTTTACAGGCAAGTGAGGCAGAATTGCTTGAGAAGATGAAGAAGTCTGTGTATTTAGTGAAGCTAGCACCAGAAGGGAAAAACATCACGGAGGAGCAAGTGGAGGCGATACAGGCGTTAAAAATTAAAGGTTTATATAGCGGTGTTGATTATGTAAGGCAATATCCATACGGTTCATTATTGTCAAGATTTCTGGGCTTTACGGGCTATGATAACCAGGGTTTAGCAGGAATTGAATATGAATATAATGAAATGCTGACAGGTAATAATGCTGCCATTCGTTTATTTACAGATGCGAAAAATATGGAGATGGAGCATGTCGATGATGAATGGAAAGAGGGGGAGTCGGGTGCAACCGTTCAATTAACGATTGATTTAACAATACAGCAAGTAATGGAAAGAGAATTAGCGCAAGCAATGCAACGCTACGATGCGGATCAAGCGATTGGCATTGCAATGAATCCAAATACAGGTGAAATTTTAGCCTTATCCTCTTTTCCAACATATGACCCGACCAACTTTAAAAAAGTTGATTCATCAATTTACAATCGAAATTTACCTGTTTTCATGACATATGAGCCAGGCTCTACCTTTAAAATCATTACATTGAGCGCTGCTTTAGAAGAAGGAGTCGTTGATTTGGAGAAGGATCACTTTTACGATCCTGGCTATACGATGGTTGAGGGTGCACGCTTGCGTTGCTGGAAGCGTGAAGGGCATAAGGATGAAACATTTTTGGAGGTTGTTCAAAATTCCTGTAACCCAGGCTTTATTGAACTCGGGCAGCGTGTTGGATCACAAAAGCTATTGCAGTATATTAAGGATTTTGGCTTTGGTCAAAAAACAGGCTCAAATATAGCAGGTGAGGCAAGTGGTATTTTATTTTCTGAAAAGGCTTTTGGACCTGTTGAGCATGCGACAACATCCTTCGGGCAAGGTATTTCTGTGACACCGATTCAGCAAATGCAAGCTGTAGCGGCTGCTATTAATGGAGGGACGCTATACACGCCACATGTTGTATCCAAAATTGTTGCAGATGATGGAGAGGTCATCGTGGAGCATACGCCAGAAGCAAAGCGCCAAGTTATTAGTGAACAAACATCAGCGCAAGTGCGCCATGCATTAGAGTCTGTTGTTGCAAAGGGCTCTGGTAAGCAAGCATTTCGCGAAGGCTTGCGAATAGGTGGGAAAACAGGAACAGCCCAAAAGGTAGAAAATGGACGATATAAAGAAGGCGATTATATTGTATCATTTATTGGGTTCGCTCCAGCAGATAAACCAGAAATTATCGTTTATGTAGCAATTGATAATCCGAAAAATCATTTGCAATTTGGTGGGCTTATTGCAGCGCCAATTGTTGGGCAAATTATAGAGGACGTTGCACCAGTTGTTGGCATTGAAAAGTCAAAGGAACAAATTGAAAAGGTAACGGTTTGGACAGATCCAATTATGGTGGAGGTAGCTGATTTTGTTGGGCAAACTGTTGATGAAGTCGTACAGCAGCATTATCCATTAACGATTGAATGGCACGGTGAAGGAACGATTGTTTCTGAGCAAATGCCTTCTGCGGGGAGCAAGCTTGAACAACAAGGTACAATACATTTATATTTAACAGAAGAAAAACATGAACATTGATGAACTTAAAGGAGATTTAACATGAAACTTGCAACAACATTGACCATTTTAACAACAGCATTCATATTAACGGTTGTGTTAGCACCTATCGCAATTCCACTTTTAAGAAGATTGAAGTTTGGTCAAAGCATTCGAGAAGAAGGTCCACAATCGCATATGAAAAAAGCAGGTACGCCGACGATGGGTGGAATCATTTACTTAGTAGCTATTATTGTGACTACATTGGTTACAGCTAATATCTTCAATTTATTTACAACACATACAGTCGTGCTGTTACTTGTATTAATTGGCTTTGGTGTGATTGGCTTTTTAGATGATGGCATTAAAGTAATTTTCAAGCGCAATTTAGGTTTGACGTCTTTACAAAAATTACTTGGTCAAATTATTATTGCGATTGCTGCATTTATGTTATTGCGATTAGGAACATTTGATACAGCTGTCGCAATTCCATTTACAGATTACTCAATTGATTTCGGTTTATTTTATGTAGCCTTCTTAATCTTTTGGCTTGTCGGCTTCTCTAATGCTGTTAATTTAACGGATGGATTAGATGGTCTTGTTGCAGGAACGGCATCCATTGCCTTTGCTGCCTTTGCTGTCATTGCCTTGTTTAATGAGCAGGCAGACATCGCATTAGTTGCATTTGCAATTACAGGCGCATTGCTAGGGTTTTTAATTTTTAATATCAATCCAGCTAAAGTATTTATGGGTGATACAGGCTCATTAGCACTTGGTGGAGCACTAGCGATGATTTCAATTTTAATCAAGGCAGAGCTTTTATTGTTATTAGTTGGGTTAGTGTTTGTTATTGAAACATTGTCAGTTATTTTGCAGGTAGGAAGCTTTAAATTGCGCAAAAAGCGAATTTTTAAGATGAGCCCAATCCATCACCATTTTGAATTATCTGGTTGGTCTGAGTGGAAGGTTGTTTTAGTATTTTGGTTTACAGGGTTAGTTGTGGCATTAATCGCAGTAATAATGGAGGCGTTTCTATGATTCACTATACAGGATTGCAGCATAAAAAAGTGCTCGTATTAGGTCTTGCGAAAAGCGGTGTTGCAGCTGCTGAATTACTACATGACCTCGGGGCATTTGTGACAGTAAATGATGCGAAGTCATTTGATGCAAACCCAGAAGCGCAAAGCCTTTTAGCAAAGGGGATTACCGTTATTTGTGGTCGCCATCCAGAAGATTTACTTGATGAAGGATTTGAGTTAATTGTCAAAAATCCAGGTATTCCGTATAGCAATCCGATTATAGCAGATGCAATAAATCGGCAATTACCAGTCATTACGGAGATGGAGCTTGCATATTTAGTAAGTGAGGCTCCTTTTATTGGCATTACTGGCTCAAACGGTAAAACAACTACAACGACATTGCTGTTTGAAATGCTAGAGCATGGCAATCGACAGCCGTTAATTGCAGGGAATATCGGAACGGTTGCTTGTAGTGTAGCTGCCGCAGCAACGAAAGAGCAAGTTTTAGTGACAGAGCTTTCAAGCTTTCAATTAATGGGGACACGCACATTTAAGCCGCATATTGCCATTTTAACGAATATTTATGAGGCGCATTTAGACTATCATAGCTCCTTTGAGGAATATGCTGATGCAAAATTTGCGATTACACGCAATCAGGATGAGCATGATTATTTCATCTACAATGCAGAGCAGCCAATTGTAGCAGCGTATGCGGCCAAATCAAAGGCACAAAAAATTCCTTTTACAACAAGCGGAAGAGCTGCAGAAGGAATTAGTGCAGATGCGACAGCTATTTATTGGCAGGGAGAATATTTATTTGATCGTTCTAGCATCGTCTTGCCTGGAGAGCATAATTTACAAAATATTTTATGTGCTGTAGCGGCTGCATTGTTAGTGGAATGTCCACTTGCTGCGATAAAGGAGATTTTAGCAACATTTGCTGGCGTTAAGCATCGCACGCAATTTGTCCGCAATTGGCAAGGTGTGCAAATTTATAATGACTCCAAAGCGACAAACTGTCTTGCGACAAAAAGTGCCTTATCCGCATTTTCTCAACCGATTGTTCTTTTAGCTGGCGGTCTTGATCGTGGACATTCCTTTGAGGAATTGCGCAATGTCATGGGAAATGTAAAGGCGGTTGTTGCATTTGGTGAGACAGGGGCACGCTTTATTGAGTTTGCTAAATCGTGTGGTGTCGAGCAAACTGTTGCAGCGACGAATGTTGAGGATGCGGTGATGTATGCGGCGAAGCTTGTAACAGCAGGAGATGTCATGCTATTATCGCCAGCATGTGCAAGCTGGGATCAATATGCGAGCTTTGAAATTCGTGGTGATTTGTTTATTGATGCGGTAATGAAGCTTATTTAAAAAAGTCCTATAAGAAAGGATGCCCTTACTGACGCACTATTATCAGAAGCTATTCGCTTTTTGTGCATTGCTGTTAACGATAATTGGAATTGTATTTGTGTACTCAGCTAGTACATATTGGAGCGCAATTCATTATGAAGGACAAACGCCCTTTTATATTAAACAAATGATTTATTTTGTTATAGCATGTCTTGTATTTGTCATGATTATAAAAGGTCCAGCGTTAACTGAAAAAAAGCTTTTCATGCTTTATTTGTTTTCTTTATTGCTGCTTGTGCTTGTGTTAATACCAGGTATTGGGATTTGGCGTAACGGTTCTCGAAGCTGGATTGGTATTGGTCCATTAACACTTCAGCCAGCAGAGCTTGTGAAAATTACAACATTGCTATATTTAAGTGCACGGCTTTCAAAGGTGAAGTCCTTTGAAAAAGTTGTAAAGCTAGAGCATTTCATCATCATATTTTTACCAGTGATTTTGATTATGCTACAGCCCGATTTTGGCTCTGTTTTTATTTTAGTTGTGACAGCCTTTATTGTACTTTTTATCGCAAAGTATCCGATTAAGCTGTATATTTTTTTAATGCTAGCTGGTGGAGCTGGCTTAATAGGGCTCATCATTTCAGCACCATATCGCTTAGAGCGTATTAAATCCTTTTTAGATCCATGGTCTGATCCGCTTGGCAGTGGCTTTCAGGCAGTGCAATCTTTAATGGCTATAGGACCAGCAGGATTATTTGGACATGGTTTTTTGCAAAGTCGCCAAAAATATTTGTATTTACCAGAGCCACAAAATGATTTTATTTTCTCGATTATATTAGAGGAAATGGGATTCGTTGGTGGGGGCGTAATATTAGTTTTATTTGCTACTTTATTTTATTGCGGCTATACGTTAGCCATTCGAGCATATGGTTTAGAGCAATTTTATATGATAAGTGCTTTAACGACGATGCTCGTGCTACAAACTTGTTTGAATATTGGTGTAGTTATTGGTCTATTACCAGTAACTGGGGTAACGCTACCATTCATTAGCTACGGTGGCACTTCATTAATCGTTATTTGGATAACGGTTGCGCTCATTATAAAAATCAATTACGCCGAGACGTAATGAATTTGATATTGAAAAGCAATTTTTCTCTCTTAGGACAATGAAAAATAGTAAATGAATACAACAGGAAGGAGGAGTAAAAATTGAAAAAAGTAATTGATATAGAAGAACGTATCCCTACACTAAGAGCGAAACGTCGGCGGCGCTCAAACGTTAAATTTATTTTATTAACAACAATATTCGGTGTGATTTTATTTTTACTCCTTTACTTCCAATCACCTTATAGTGATATTAAAACAATTGATGTCACCGGTGGAAGTATTGAAGATGAGACATTTTATAAGGAGCAATCAGGCTTGAATGTTGGAGACTCTATGTGGAGCTTTAAAGAAAATGATATTGAGGCTCGAATATTGAAGCAAGATTGGGTGAAGGCCGTCACTGTTAAGCGAAAATGGCTGACAACAGTTTCTATTCAAATAGAGGAATGGAGCAAGGTAGCCTATATAGCAAAGGATAGTAACTTTTATCCGATGCTAGAAAATGGTGTGATTTTATCATGGCAGGACAAGCTTGTGCCAATTGATGCACCGATATTTCTTGAGTTTGATGATGAAAAAGTTCGCAAACGTCTATTAAAGGAGCTTGCCAAGCTAAATAAAGAGGTGTTAGCGATGATTTCACAAATTAAAGCAACACCAACAGCTACTGACCCCTATGCAATTACTTTATTTATGAATGATGGCTATGAGGTACGTGCAGAAATTACAACGCTTGCGAGTAAGCTAAATCATTATCCAAAAATTGTGGCAGTAATTGAAAATACAGAGGGGCATGAAAAAGGCGTTATTGACATTGAAGTAGGGGAGTATTATCGCTCTTATGTCAAAGAGTATGCCCAAGTTGAGAACGTTGAGGACGAGCAACAAGGAGTGGAGCAAAATGAAGAACAATCAGAGGAATAATAGGCCCTCCTTGTTTCAACGTAAATATTTTATTATGCTGATTGTTTGTATCATGATAGGCTTTATCATTGGTATTTCCTATAATTTAACAAAGGATAATAAGAAATTAAGCTCACGCTCACCTATCTATTTACAACAGCAGGAAACATATCGTGAAGAGCTCATTACTCAGCAAGAGCGTAATAAAGAGCTAGCCGATGAGCTGAATCATTTGCAGCAAACCATTCGCAGCTATGAGAAGAATTTAACAGCTAATGCAGAGCAGCATGAGGATTTAGTGGCAGAGGCGGAGCGCTTACGACTTTTGCTTGGTGATATTGCGGGGCAAGGACAAGGCATCCGCTTAACGTTAGCAGATGGCGCGTATGATCCAAATTCGACGAATCCAAATGATTATATCGTGCATGAAAGCCATATTTTTAAAGTGCTAACAGAGCTGAAAATTGCAGGAGCAGAGGCAATTGCTATTAACGGCCAGCGCTTAAAAACAAATTCTTATATAAGCTGTAATGGTCCTGTCATTACGATTGATGGTAAGCAATCGCCAGCGCCATTTGTTATTGAAGCGATAGGAGAGCCGAATACGCTTATTGCCTCATTAGAAATTCCAGGAGGCGTTTTTGATCAATTATTAAATGAGCAAATTAATGTGACCTTTGAAAAAAGCAATTTAATTTCCATGCCTTCCAATACGGCAGAAAGTTGAGGGGGGAGGTAAATGAAGAAGAATAAAAGCTTGCATATTACGCTTATTTCTTTTGTCATAGGCTTTATGCTAGCTGTGCAGTATAACACGATGCAAAATCCAGAGGAACGAGATACGAGGGATATTTGGGAAATTAGACAAGCACTATCCGAGGAAAAAAAGCGCCATTCTGAATTATTAACAAATATTCAAGCAATGAATGAAGTCGTAAGTAAATACGAGGATGTGAACTCAAGCAATCCAGAGCTTGTATTGCAAGAAACAGTTCTTGATTTACATCGTCAAATTGGATTAGCACCTGTTACAGGACCAGGTTTAACGCTTACAATTAAACCTGCCAAAGAATTAATTGAGTATGGCTATGAGATAGAGGCAATCTCTCCAGAGCTTTTATTTCGTTTAGTTAATGATATTTATCGGAATGGTGGTCAATATGTTGAAATTGATGGTCAGCGACTTCTATATACCTCAGCTATTCGAGATATTAATGGAGCCACAACAATTAATAGTGTGCCAATTAGCAAAACGGATGTCGAAGTGAAAATTATTATGCCATCTAAAGAACTAGCGCAAAAATTGTATAATTATTTGCTTTCATCTTCATTAATGGACGAGTTTTATATTGATAATCTAGAGCTCGTTGTTGGCGATGTGAAAAGCTTTATTCAAATTAAAAATATAGCAACTCAAATAACTAAGAGCTATTTGAGCGAAGCAACTAAAGGGGATTAGAATATGTGGCTGCCATTATTAGGACTGATTTTAGGTGTTGCGCTAGGTCTATTAACGGATATTCAAATTCCAGCAGTGTATGAAAATTATTTATCGATTGCAGTGTTGGCTGCACTTGATACAATGTTTGGTGGTATACGCGCAAAATTGCAGGAAGTATACGATGATAAAGTATTTATATCAGGCTTTTTCTTTAACATTGCACTTGCAGCAGGTCTTGCCTTTTTAGGTGTCCATATCGGTGTTGATTTATATTTAGCCGCAATTTTTGCATTTGGTGTTCGCTTGTTTCAAAATATAGCGGTCATTCGACGTATACTATTAACGAAACTGGATGAAAGAAAAGTAAAAAAACAAGAAATATAATAAATTTTTAGAGTGAATTGCTAGGAAATAAGCGGTAAAGTATATATAGATAGCCAATTTGCTTCATTTTCTAAGTTATCATATTCGTTGTAAGTCTAGCGCAATTTAATAGGTATTTAGACATTTATTAAAAAAGTAGCTATCTCTTTAACGATAGAGGTGGGAGTATTGTACTGAATGAAGAGAAATCTCATTAAAATTTCATTACAAAAGCGAATAAGCTTAGACAACAACGAAAAATTGCAATAGAATGAACATTAGGAGTATTAGAAGGAGGTGCAGCGAGTTGAGTCAACAGGATATTTATATTTCGCTGGATATTGGATCATCCTCTATTAAAGTGCTAATAGGTGAAATGAGTGAGCAACAATTACATGTAATTGGTGTCGGTCATGTAAAATCGACTGGAATTCGTAAAGGCGCCATTGTTGATATTGATGCAACGGTACAATCAATTAAAAAAGCAGTTGAGCAAGCTGAAAGAATGACAGGGATTAAAATACACGATGTAATACTAGGTGTGCCAGCAAATCAAACATTTTTACAACCGGTAAAAGGTGTCGTTGCTGTAAATAGTGAAAATCGTGAAATTGGTGATGACGATTTAGAACGCGTCATTGAGTCTGCACAAGTTATGTCTATCCCGCCAGAGCGTGAGTTAGTAAACTTAATACCTAAGCAGTTTATTGTGGATAATCTTGATGAAATTAAAGACCCGCGCGGTATGATAGGCATTCGTTTAGAAATGGATGCAACAATGATTACAACTTCAAAAACTTTACTACATAACGTGTTGCGTTGTGTAGAGCGAGCTGGTTTACAAATTCGAGAAATTTATTTACAGCCTTTAGCAGCAGGTTATTTTGCTTTGACAGAAGATGAAAAAAATCAGGGCACTGCTTACATCGATTTAGGTGGCGGTTCAACAACAATTGCTGTCTTTGAAGAAGGCTTATTAAAGCATACAGGAGTTATCCCAGTAGGTGGGGAACATATTACAAAAGACTTATCGATTGTCCTAAAAACACCGACTGAGCAAGCTGAAAAAATAAAAAGACAATTTGGACATGCTTTCTATGATGATGCCTCAGATGATGAGTTGTTTGAAGTACCTGTAGTAGGGACAGATGCAACAGATCAATATAATCAACGTTATATTGCTGAAATTATTGGGGTACGTCTAGAAGAAATGTTTGAGCTCGTGCTAGATGAACTAGCACGTCTAGGTGTTAGCGATTTGCCAGGAGGTATTGTTATTACTGGTGGTGTTGCACAGCTAGAAGGTCTTGCCCAGCTTGCACGAGAAGTAATGCAAACACGTGTAAGGGTGTTTGTACCAGATTATATAGGTGTACGCGACCCAGCATTTACAACATCAGTAGGATTAATTCGTTATGCATATGCAGATGATAAGTTCTACGGAAGAAGTGCGGTCACAGATGCTTCACCATATATTGCGGTAACATCGCAAGCAGCTCCTACTAAAAAGCAATCTCAGCAAGTAGAATACACAGATAATAGTAATAAAGTGAGCGTTATTGATAAAGCAAAAAATATCTTTAATAAGTTCTTTGAATAGTAGGCTTACGAAAAGTCGAGTGAAGTGGGAGGATAAATGAATGTTAGAATTTGATACAAGTAGTGATCAGCTTGCTGTCATTAAAGTAATAGGTGTAGGTGGCGGCGGTAATAATGCTGTAAATCGTATGATTGAACATGGTGTACAAGGTGTAGACTTTATCGCTGTAAATACTGATGCTCAAGCTTTAAATTTATCAAAAGCCGAACATAAATTACAGATTGGCGGAAAGCTTACTAGAGGTTTAGGAGCAGGTGCAAACCCGGAAGTAGGGAAAAAGGCGGCTGAAGAAAGCCGTGAGCAAATTGAAGAAGTGTTACGTGGCGCTGATATGGTATTCGTTACTGCAGGTATGGGCGGTGGTACTGGTACTGGTGCAGCTCCAGTAATCGCTCAAATTGCACGCGATTTAGGTGCATTAACAGTAGGGGTTGTGACACGACCATTTTCATTTGAAGGCCGTAAGCGTCAAACACAAGCTGTAGGTGGCATCGGTGCAATGAAAGAAGCTGTCGACACATTAATTGTTATCCCAAATGATAAGCTATTACAAATTGTTGATAAATCAACGCCTATGCTAGAAGCATTCCGTGAGGCAGATAATGTATTGCGTCAAGGGGTACAAGGTATTTCAGATTTAATTGCAACACCTGGTTTAATCAACTTAGACTTTGCCGATGTGAAAACAATTATGTCTGATAAAGGCTCAGCCTTGATGGGAATTGGTATCGCTGCTGGTGAAAACCGCGCGACAGAGGCTGCTAAAAAAGCAATTTCAAGCCCTCTGCTTGAAACATCAATCGATGGTGCAAAAGGTGTTATCATGAATATTACAGGTGGCACAAACTTAAGCTTATTCGAAGTACAAGAAGCAGCAGATATTGTGGCTTCTGCATCAGATGAAGAAGTAAATATGATTTTTGGTTCTGTTATTAATGATAACTTAGATGATGAAATTATCGTAACAGTTATTGCGACAGGCTTCTCAGATGATATATTAACACAACGTCAAAACGTGCGCCCGAGTATGGGGGCGAGACAGCAACAAGCTCCTGCACAGCAGCAAACGTCTCGTCAAGAGCCTGTACAGCAGGAAGCACCACGTCAAACACAAAACTATCAACAAGAAGATACACTAGATATTCCAACATTTTTACGTAACCGTAGAAATCGTGGGTAGCAAATGATGAGGATGTTAGGAAAGGCAAAAGCTTTTCCTAACATCCTCATTTTTGTTTTGCTCATGAAAATAGCCGATAAAGAGATTCACTTCTATAATGACCTCACAACAAGGCCTCTCTATTTTACTTTTTTTACTAGTCAATATTTCTAAAGAAAATACGAATAGCTACAGAAAGAGTGCTGTATTACTCTCATTTTTTCTATCGTTCCCTGCCTATTTTGTCAATTTCCCAATTTTTTTGCGTTTTCTTGTCTAAATTTTTTATGAAATGAATACAATGAAGTGACAATTTCTAACATAGTGTTAATGGTAAGCTTCTAACTAGGAGGAAGCGATACATGGTTGGCGAATGGCTTGTATTAATAAATACACTATTTAATTATTTACTCGTCTTGTTTATAAGCAAAATAACTAATGTCTATGTGACGAAAAGGCGAGCTTTATTTGCTGCTTTTATAAGTGGTGCAATTAGTGCAATTTTCACACAATCATTTATGGTTGCTGTTATAAGTGCCCTTTTATTAGCTGGCATAGCCTTTTCATTCCAATATCGTATTTTACTGAAACAAACAGCAGTACTTGTTGTGGCAACGATATTTCTAGGAGGCTTATTAACAGCAGTACAACCTTTTTTAGCAGGTCGTTCATTGCTTTTTTATATTGTACTTTGTAGCCTGCTTGCCATTTTTAGCTCAAAAGGGGCAGAAATAAAATGGCGCAACTTTTGGCAACAAAAAATACAGGCAAGCTATGTAGTAACATGTAAATTGCATTTAGGTGATACAAAATTGGAGCTACGGGGCTTTATCGATACGGGAAATATGTGTACAGAGCCTATTAGTCAACAACCTGTACATTTTATTTCCTATCAGATGATTAAGGATAAGCTACCTGATGCTATCAATGAGGCAATCACTTTATGGGATGCGGCATCACCTTATAATTTGTCGATGTTTCCACGTGAGTGGTTAACATCTATTCGTCTAATACCATTGACCACTGTGCAAAGTAAGGCGATTGTACCTGCATTTCGTTTAACAGAATGGACGATTAATGAACAAAAGGTGACGGGACATTATGTCGTACTAACGAAAAATGATGCCAATTTTCCGCAGCAAGCTGATATGATGCTTCATGTTTTAGCGCTTTCCAGTCAACAATAAAGGAGGAGAATGATTGATTCAAAAACTAGTAGCGTATTTGCAAAATATTTGGAGTAAGTTCTTTCGCAAAGGAACATACTATATAGGAGGACATGATTCATTGCCAGTACCATTGACTAGAGAAGAAGAATTAACTGTCGTTGAAGCCTTTATGAATGGGGATTTATCCGCAAGAGATACATTGATTGAACGAAATTTGCGTCTCGTTGTTTATATCGCAAGACGCTTTGATAATACAGGTACACCGATTGAGGATTTAATTAGTATTGGTTCGATTGGCTTAATTAAAGCGATTGAAACATTTAATAAAGAAAAAAATATAAAGCTCGCAACATATGCTTCACGCTGTATTGAAAATGAAATTTTAATGCATTTACGAAAAACAAGCCGTATGAAAGGTGAAGTATCATTTGATGAGCCACTGAATTCTGATGCGGATGGCAATGAGTTATTGCTATCGGATATTTTAGGTACAGAGGTGCATATTATAACGAATGATGTGGAGCGCAAAATCGAGCGTCAACATATGTTTAGTGCAATTAATTGCCTAAACCCACGAGAAAAATACATTATGGAATGTCGTTTTGGTTTAAATGGTAAAGAAGAAATGACACAAAAGGAAGTAGCTGATCATTTAGGAATTTCGCAATCATACATTTCACGCTTAGAGAAAAAAATAATATTGGAATTGCGCGAATATTTAAATGCGCCAATTGCATAACTTGGATGAATTTGCCGTCCATTTTTACGCATAGCCTACTTTATCCCGGGACAAACTGAACGAAAGATAATCGTTCGGAGGGGAATAGTTGATGCGAACAAAAGTAGAGCTATGTGGTGTAGACACAGCAAAGCTCCCAGTGTTAAAACATGAGGAAATGCGTGAGTTATTCGTTCAATTACAAGCGGGAAATATCGCTGTACGTGAGGAGCTTGTTATTTGTAATTTACGTTTAGTATTAAGTATTGTAGGACGCTTTTCATATCGTGGTGAGCAGGCTGATGATTTATTCCAAGTGGGCTGTATCGGTTTATTAAAAGCAATCGATCATTTTGATTTAAAGCATAATGTACGTTTTTCGACATATGCTGTACCGATGATTATCGGAGAGATTCGCAGACATTTGCGTGACCATCATGCGCTGCGTGTATCACGCTCATTGCGAGACATTGCTTACAAAGCGATGCAGGCAAAAGAGCGATTTATCACGGAAAATTTATATGAGCCAACGATTGAACAATTAGCAGCGGCGATTGAAATGAAGCCAGAGGATGTGCTATTTGCACTCGATGCCATTCAAGATCCTGTTTCATTGCAGGAGCCAATTTATTCCGATGGCGGTGATGCGATGTATTTAATGGATCAGCTAAAGGGCGATGTGTCTGAGGATCAATGGGTTGATTATGTGTCAGTGAAGGAAAGTCTGCAAAAATTAGATGAAAGACAGCAGCTTATTGTAGCGAAACGCTTTTACTATGGTGAAACGCAGACGGAGATTGCTAAATCATTGGGCATTTCACAGGCACAAATTTCACGCTTAGAAAAAAGCGCAATCGAAATGATGCAGGCCGATTATTTGCAGTAATAGGTGAGCGTTGCTAGTGCACTACTTGCACTTATCTGTTTTAAAATTAAAAAAAAAGACTTTGAAGTCCATAAAAGTAACCATTTTCTTAATGGTGAATATTTCAAGAAGAAAGCGGTCTAACGTGCCACTTTCAGACGATATAATAATGAAAATCCACTTAGACGCACTCGTTGTAAGTGGATTTTTTTATTTTAGAGTGCCAGGCACACCTACAATTTAGACACAATTCGAGGAGTGGATATGATGCGTTTTTCAGTGGCGCAGCAAAAGGAAATTATTGAGGCAGGAAGTGGCCGCTTTATCGGCTATATTGTTGATGCTGAAATTTGCGAAAAGAGCGGTATGATTACAGGGTTTCTTGTAGCAGAGCCGAAAAAAATATTGCATATTTTTCAGGGGGAAGAAGTAACACGAAAAATTTCTATAAATGATATTTTGACAATTGGTAAGGATGTTATTTTAGTAAAAGGTGTTTTGGCATAGAGGGAAAGAATGATAATAACTTAAGCTATTCATTGATAAATTATAGTAGGCTTGTTACAATGAAACAAAGTAAAAATACTTGAAAGACTAATACTACGTTAGTAATAAACAACAGCTCATAGAATTTTTGATTTATCGTGAGCATTTGTTCATATATAATACAATTAAAGTGAATAAATTTTGAATGTAAAGTTGGGAAAGCATTGGCAAAAATTATTGAAAACTTAGCACAAATTCAAGTGAATATAGACCAGGCGAAAGAACGAAGTAATTACGGGCAGCCAGTCCAGATTATTGCTGTTACAAAGGAAGTAGATGTAGCACGTACAGCAGAAGCGATTGATGCAGGCTTGTTACATTTAGGTGAAAACCGTCCAGAAGGATTATTAGTGAAAAGAGAAGCGATACAGCAATTTGCTAATTGGCATTACATCGGCTCATTGCAAACGCGTAAAGTAAAGCAAGTAATTAATGAAATTGATTATTTACATTCACTAGACCGCTTAAGCCTAGCTGAGGAAATTGAAAAGCGAGCACAGCATGTTGTGAAATGCTTTGTGCAAGTAAATGTGTCAGGCGAAGAATCAAAGCATGGGTTAACTGCTGAAGAAACAATTGATTTTCTGCATAGCTTAGCAAATATGACAAAAATTGAAGTTGTTGGTTTAATGACAATGGCTCCATATTCAGATAATAAAGAGCTGATACGGTCAGTATTTCGCAATTTGAAAAAATTACAGCAGGAAGTTGTGGCATTAAAACTACCATATGCGCCTTGTACAGAACTTTCAATGGGGATGTCCAACGATTACGAAATTGCCGTTGAGGAAGGTGCGACATTTGTAAGAATCGGCACAGCTCTTGTTGGCTAGAAGGAAGGGATAAAATATGAGCATGAAAAATAAAATAAAAAATTTCTTTTATTTAGACGAGGAAGAAGAAATGGAAGTAGCGCAGCAATCAACGCCCAAAACTTCATATGAGCCGCCGAAGCAACAAGAACAGCCCAAACCAGTCGTTAATAATCGCGTGAAAAAAGAACGTAAAATTCAAGTGCATGAAGAGCCCGCACAAGTGCATGCTGTGAATAATGTCGTAAGCTTACAGGCAGCAGTGTCATCAAAAGGCTCGAAGGTGATATTGATTGAGCCACGTGTCTACGCAGAAGCACAGGATATTGCAGAGCATTTGAAAAATAAGCGTGCAACGATTGTCAATTTACAACGTATCGATATTGATCAAGGTAGACGCATTATTGATTTTTTAAGCGGTACAGTATATGCGTTAGGTGGCGATATTCAACGAGTAGGTGTAGATATTTTCTTATGTACACCGGATAATGTTGAGGTTTCAGGAGAGATTTCAAGCTATTTAGAAGATATTTAAAATTAGTGAGGATATAATTTATATGATGATTTTTCAAATTATTAACCAAGTTTTTACAATATACACATTTATGATTATTGGTTATATTTTAATGTCTTGGATACCAGCAGCACAGGATTCAGCAGTAGGTCGTTTTTTAGCAACATTAGTAGAACCTTATTTGGGGATTTTTAGAAAATTCATTCCACCACTAGGGATGATTGATATTTCCCCAATCGTTGCATTGTTTGCATTGCGTTTTATTCAGCAAGGAGTTATTACTGTCGCAAGCTATATCGTATTTTAAACATTTGCCTCCTTTTAGGGGGCTTTTATTATATTTACTGACAAATGGAGAGAAAAGATGGAACATTTAATTCAGCATTTTCGCAAAGATGAGCAGCCTTTTATTGAACAAGTTGTTGGCTGGCAACGAGAGGTAGAGGATCGCTATGCACCAAAATTGACGGATTTTTTAGATCCGCGTCAACGCTTTATTGTGATGTCAGTTGTTGGACAAGTGGATGAGTTGCAAGTGAAATCAGCAGGCGTGTTTGATACTGCTGAGCGTGAGCGCATGATGATTGCGCCAAGCTATTTTGAGGCAGTAGCAGAAGATTTCCAAATTACGATATTTCGTGTCAATTATCCGGCTAAATTTGTCCAATTAAAGCATCCAGATGTGCTTGGGGCTTTATTGTCACTCGGCATAGATCGCAGTAAATTTGGTGATATTCGCGTAGCAGACAGTACAGCCCAGTTTGCCGTCGCGACAGAAGTAGCTGATTATGTGAGGGCGAATTTAACATCGATTGGCAAAGTAAAGATTCATGTCGAGGAATTAGATGAACAAGCTCCTTTAATTCAAACAGAGGAAGAATGGGGAGAGCAGCTTGTGCTTATTTCATCGATGAGGCTGGATGTTGTACTTGCTACTGTCTTAAATATGTCACGTCAAAAATCACAAAGCTTAGTAACATCAGGAAGAGTGAAGGTCAATTGGACAGAGCGTGAGCATGTAAGCTTTGAATTGCAGGAAGGCGATATCGTATCTGTCAGAGGCTTCGGACGCTTCAAAATACTGATGACTGAAGGACGAACAAAAAAGGATAAAATCCGATTACAAATAGGACGTTTAGAGCAAAAATCATAAATATCGCTGTTTTTTATGAATTTTCGTGTTCATAATGGCATAAAAGCTTTATAATAGATGAAAAGATGATATGGATAAAGGAGTGTCATGTAATGCCGTTATCACCGCTTGATATACATAATAAGGAGTTTACGAGAGGCTTTCGCGGCTATGTGGAAGATGAAGTAAATGAATTTTTAAATCAAATTATTAAAGACTATGAAATTATTTTGCGCGATAAAAAAGAGCTTGAAGAAAAAGTGAAAATGATGTCAGAGCAAATTAGTCATTTCAATACATTAGAGAATACTTTACAAAAATCAATCGTTGTAGCACAAGATGCTGCTGAAGAGCTTCGTCGCAATTCACAAAAGGAAGCGAAGCTAATCGTCAAGGAAGCAGAAAAAAATGCTGACCGTATCGTGAACGATGCTTTAACAAAGGCAAGAAAAATTACGATTGAAATTGACGAACTAAAAAAGCAATCAAAGGTGTTCCGCAACCGTTTCAAAATGCTTGTAGAAGCACAGCTTGATTTGCTGAATACCGATGATTGGGAGCATTTACTTGAATACGATGTTGATTTAACAGATATTCAAGAGCAGGTGAAGGTTGTAGAGGACATCGAAAAATAATTTGAGCGTTGCTATAGCGCTTGACGTTTTTTTCTGTTTTTCATATACTGAGTTATATATGCACAATGGCACTTAAGGAAGACAGTATGTTTTAATTGCTGACTAGCGATCTGGGGATAGTGGGAGCTCAGACGAAACAATTAGAGCAGAACATCACTTCTAAGCTAAATTACTGAAAACAAAAATGAGTAAGTAATTTCGTTTGACGCAACGTTACAGCGTTCTAAGAGACACAAACTTTTGTGTAAATTAGGGTGGTACCACGAGTTATAGCTTCTCGTCCCTTTTTGAGGGATGAGAAGCTTTTTTTTATTTATCTAAGGAGGGTTTTAAACAAATGGTAGAGTATAAAGACACGTTATTAATGCCGAAAACAGATTTCCCAATGCGTGGAAATTTGCCAGCAAATGAGCCGAAAATGCAAGAAAAATGGAATGAACAAAATATTTATCAGCTTGTTACTGAGCGCACGAAGGATCGCCCACATTATGTACTGCATGATGGACCTCCATATGCGAACGGCGACATCCATATTGGTCATGCGTTAAATAAAGTGTTAAAGGATATGATCGTACGTCATCGTTCAATGACAGGCTATCATGCACCATACGTGCCAGGTTGGGATACGCATGGCTTACCGATTGAGCAAGCATTAACAAACAAAGGCGTTAAGCGCAAAGAAATGTCAGTAGCAGAATTCCGCCAGCTTTGTGAGGAATATGCCTATGAGCAAATCGCTAATCAACGTGAACAATTTAAACGTTTAGGTGTGCGTGGCGATTGGGAAAATCCATATATCACATTAAAGCCTGAATTTGAAGCACGTCAAATTGAAGTGTTCGGTAAAATGGCGGAAAAAGGCTATATTTATAAAGGCTTAAAGCCAGTTTATTGGTCACCATCATCTGAATCAGCATTAGCGGAAGCAGAAATCGAATATAAAGATGTCAAATCTGCATCGATTTATGTAAGCTTTGCGATTAAAGATGCAAAAGGTGTTGTGCCAGCAGATGCGAAATTTATTATTTGGACAACAACGCCTTGGACATTACCAGCAAACCTTGGTATTACAGTAAACCCAGAATTAACATACGTTGTTGTCGCAGTAGCTGACAATAAATTTATTATCGCAAAAGATTTACTTGAAACAATCGCACAAGAATTAGCATGGGAAAGCTATGAAATTGTGCAGGAGCTACAAGGTGAAGCATTAGACCGTGTTGTAGCAGCACATCCATTCTACGACCGTGATTCACTTGTGATGCTTGGCGACCACGTTACAGCAGATGCTGGTACAGGCTGCGTTCATACTGCACCAGGACACGGGGAAGACGACTTTAATGTCGGGAAGTTATATGGCTTAGAGGTGTTATCACCTGTTGATAATCGTGGCTGTTATACGAGCGAAGCACCGGGCTTTGAAGGTCTTTTCTACGATGATGCGAACAAAGTGATTACGGAAAAATTAAAGGAAGTTGGTGCATTAGAAAAGCTTAACTTCTTCACACACTCATACCCACATGACTGGCGTACAAAAAAACCTGTTATTTATCGTGCAACGCCACAATGGTTTGCATCTGTTGAAATGTTCCGTAGTGAATTACTAGATGCTGTCAAAGCAACAGAATTCACACCAGCATGGGGTGAAACACGTTTATATAATATGATTCGTGACCGTGGAGATTGGGTAATTTCCCGTCAGCGTGCATGGGGCGTGCCGATTCCAATTTTCTATGCGGAAAATGGTGAGCCGATTATTACACCAGAAACGATTGCACATATTGCAGCATTGTTCCGTGAGCACGGCTCAAATATTTGGTTCCAAAAAGAAGCGAAGGAACTATTACCAGAAGGCTTTACACATCCAGGTAGCCCGAACGGTGAGTTTACGAAAGAAAACGATATTATGGACGTTTGGTTCGATTCAGGCTCGTCACATCAAGGCGTACTAGTAGAGCGTGGTATGCAGTATCCGGCAGACCTTTATTTAGAAGGCTCTGACCAACACCGCGGCTGGTTCAATTCATCGTTAATTACATCTGTTGCAATTAATGGTCATGCACCATATAAAGGCTTATTAACACATGGCTTCGTATTAGATGGCGAAGGACGCAAAATGAGTAAGTCGTTAGGCAATGTTATCATCCCGCAAAAGGTAATGGATCAATATGGTGCAGATATTTTGCGTTTATGGGTGGCGTCTGTTGACTACACAGGTGATGTGCGTATTTCAATGGATATGTTAAAGCAAGTATCGGAAGTATATCGTAAAATCCGTAACACATTGCGTTTCTTACATGGTAACGTAGCAGACTTCAATCCAGCGACAGACCGCGTTGCTTATAGTGAGCTACGTGAGATGGATCAATATATGTATATGCGCCTGCAAGACGTATTAAAAACAGTACGTGCGGCTTATGACCGCTACGAGTTTTCAACAGTTTATACAGTTGTCAACAATTTCGTAGCAATAGAGTTATCTTCCTTCTATTTAGATATCGCTAAAGACGTTGTCTATATTGAAGGTGCAGATCAAAAAGATCGTCGTGCAATGCAAACAGTGATGTATGATACGTTAATGACATTGTTAAAAGTATTGACGCCAATTTTACCGCATACAACAGATGAAATGTGGTCTTACTTAGGTCAAGAGGAAGCGTCTGTACAATTAACAGACTTCCCAGAAGTTGATGAGCAAGCAAACTTCGAAGAGCTACGCGTAAAATGGACAAAGATTATTGCGGTACGTGATGAAGTGTTAAAAGCATTAGAGGAAGCGCGTAATGCGAAAACAATCGGTAAATCGTTAGAGGCAAAATTAACGGTTTATGCAGATGAAGAAGTAGCAACATTACTACAGGACGCTAATATCAACTTTGCACAATTATCTATCGTTTCAGCATTTGAAGTAGCTGGCGTGAAAGCAGATGCACCAGCAAATGCTTTAGTTTTAGATAAAACAGCAATTGTTGTCGAAAAAGCAGAAGGTGAAAAATGTGAGCGCTGCTGGACAATTACACCAACTGTTGGCACAAATGCTAAGCATACGACATTATGTGCTCGCTGTGCGGATGTTGTAGAAAAATATTATATTTAACTTAATTCAGCAATGTTTATTGCTGATTCAAATCAAGCCACTGACACAATTACACTGAGGCATAATTGATAAATAATTTTAGCTAAATACCCTGAACTATTTTATGAAATGGAGTAGTTCAGGGTTTTTTAGAGCTTTTTAAGAAGGAAGAGGCAGCAATAAATAATCATAGCAATTTTGTATGAAATGAATTTTGGCTATTACTCATTTATCTATACTAAAGCAGGCAATTAAAGTTTGTTTTTTTTATATATTATATATAATGCTATATAACTAATCTTTTCATAAATTGATTGTATTTAAGAATTATTTATGACTTAATACTTAAATTTTTATTTTTTTATAAATAAAATGGAATAATTGCCCATAAAATTATATAAAAAGAAGGGGAATGGAATGGAGATTTTTGTTGGTAGACAGCCAATTCTTAATGCTAAAAAAGAAGTTATTGCTTATGAATTATTATATAGAAGTAAAGATTTAAATGAATTTCCTAATATTGATTCTGATACTGCTACAGCAAAAGTGCTAGTGAATACGCTCCTCCTTTTTGGTGCAGAAAAAGTGATGAAGGACAAGCCGGTTTTTGTGAATTTTACTGAGAATTTATTATATAGCTCTATTTTCGATTGGTTAGATCCTACTCAAATAGTAATCGAGATATTGGAAGATATTGCGATTACAAAAAAGCTGACTGAACGAGCACGAGAGATAAAAGCAAAAGGCTTTCAAATTGCACTAGATGATTTTATTTTAAATGAGCAAATAGAAGAATACGACGAACTATTTCAATTTATCGATTATATTAAAATCGATTTTTTATTGTCCCCTATAGAAGAGCGTTATAAAGTCGAGAAAAAAGTAAAGATGCATTTCCCACATATTCAGTTACTTGCAGAAAAAGTAGAAACATATGATGATTTTCATATTGCTAAAAATTCAGGATATACACTATTCCAAGGTTATTTTTTCGAAAAGCCGCAGACTTTGACTGGCGCGAGTATTCCGTCAAATACAATTCAATATTTAAATACATTAGTATTGTTAAATGACGAAGAGCCGAATGTTCAATTAGTAGCTGAAAGTATAGAAAATGATTTATCGTTAACATATAAACTTTTACAAACAATCAATATTACAACTGCACAATCCAAATCAAAAATTCACTCGGTTAGACAAGCAATTATGATGATTGGTATTCCAAACTTAAGAAAATGGATTTATTTTATAGCAATGAGTGAGCAGCATTTTGGAGACAATGGAGATTTTTACAAGGAGATTATGCGTTCATCTTTATTTAGAGCAAAAGTTTGTGAAATGCTGGCAAAGCGTAATAATAAGAAAAATTCATCAGAATATTTTTTAACAGGTATGTTTTCATTAATTGATACATTATTGAAGAGCAATTTAGAAGATATTATAGAAAAACTTCCTTTATCAAACAATGTCATTCATACGCTTTTAGGCGATCCAACAGATATAACGCCTTATTTACAATTTAGTATTACACTAAGTAAGCTAGAGTGGGATAAGCTTGAGGAAATGGGAGCGCCTTTGGGTTTGGATGCTTATGAAATGGATGAATTGTATAGTGAAGCATCGACTTGGGCTGATAAATTATTATAAAAAGAAACTACATTGAAAGCATTATGCACTTTTCAATGTAGTTTCTTTATCGATATAAGGGCGTGCAAAAACCCTCGCGTTATTTAAACGTTTCATTATAATTAGTAGCTTGTCGTAATGCTCGTTCCTCAATTGGAATACGAACAAAGAGCATGACTATATTTAATATAGTAAAAAGAAATGCAGTGAAGTAAGCTTGGAACATGAAAGGCAGCAGGAAAAGCTCTAGGCTAACAACAAGATAATTAGGATGACGCAAAAAGCGATAAGGCCCTTTGCGAACAACGTTAGCATTTGGCAAAATCAAAATTTTAGTATTCCAAAAGCGACCTAAGGAATGGATACACCATATACGTACAGCTTGCACGAGCAGAAACAGCAATAGCAATATCGGGAAAAAGGAAGATAGCGACGTTTTTTTGAACGTTATTTCTAGCAGCAGAACAATAAAAAAGCTGCTATGCAATGCAAGCATAGATGGATAATGTGATGTCCCAACCTCATAGGCTCCTTGTGCACGAAGCCAACGCTCATTGCGCTGGGCAATAAACAGCTCTGCTAAGCGTTGTAAAATAATAATTCCTATAAATAAATAAGACACCTTTATGCCCCCCATTTCACTAAGACAGCTTCCCCACAAAAGCCAGGACCTAAGGCAACGAGTAAGCCGAATGCATCAGACGTCCTATTTTGTAGCATAAATTGTTCAAGAACGTACAGCACAGTAGGTGATGACATATTGCCATATTGCTGCAAAATAGTGCGAGCAATAGCGGTGTGCTCGACTGTTAATGTTAGTGCTTTTTCATAAGCCTCCAGCACTTTTTTTCCACCTGGATGGGCAATAAAATAAGAAATATCCCTTGCGGTTAAATATTGCTCCTCTAAAAACGCTGTAATAAATGGATGAAGCCAGCTATCGATAATTGCTGGAATGCTTTTTTGAAAAATTACGTGTAAGCCACTATTTTGTATATCCCATCCCATTACATTTTCAGAATTAGGTAATAGTTTTGAAGCACTATGAAGAATATGTGGCACAGCGCCCTGTAATTCCACATTTGCTCGGTCTCCGCATATAAGGACAGCTGCGGCCCCATCTGCAAATAGCGATGCGCCAACAATATTGCTTTTACGTACATCCTCTGTTTGGAAGGTTAAGCTACAAAGCTCTACGCAAACGACAAGCACTTTCGCTGTAGGATATGCTTGACAAAAATCGAATGCTCGACTAATTCCTGCGGCCCCACCTGCACAGCCAAGCCCCCAGAGAGGGGTACGCTTTACTCGATCAGAAAAAGGCAATATATTCATAACATGTGCATCAATGCTTGGTGTAGCTAGCCCAGTTGTGCTGACAAAAATGATGGCATCAATATCAATTGGATCAATAGGTGAAGCAAGGAAATCGGTATTTGTTAGACATTGTTGAATAACTTCAACACTGTACTGGGTTGCTAGCTCCACATACAATTGATTGCGCTCTGCAAATGTGTGTGGAATGCGATGCCATTCAGCAGGAACGCAAAGCTGCCGAGTTTCAATGCCGCCGTTATCAAAAACTTGCAATAGCCTTTCAAGTCGAGGCATCTGTTTGTGAAAAAGGTCCTTTGTTAATTGTTGTGCATGCTGCTGTGTCAATGTATGTGCCATTTTATATGTACTAATTGAACAAATTTTAGGCATGTAAATTTTCCCTCCAATTCAAGTATGATGTAATGTATGCAACATGGAGCGGACAACATGCCTAACCGTTATAAAAGATAATATTATTCGTCTTACACAGTCTGTGGTAAAATGTATAGCATACTGTGTAAACGGAGGCGGCGTTTGTGAAGAAGTATTATGGAATAGCTATAATTGCTATTTTATTGGATCAAATTACAAAATGGATGATTGTTAAAAATATGGAACTTGGTGAGCGTATTGCGATTTGGGATCCGTGGCTCGGCTTATTATCACATCGCAATCGTGGAGCAGCATGGGGGATGCTACAGGGACAAATGTGGTTATTCACGATTGTAACAATTGGTGTGATTGTAGCAATTCTTTATTTTTTCTATACAGAGGCAAAAGGCAAGCCGTTGCTACAAGCAAGCTTAATGCTACTATTTGGTGGAGCTGTAGGGAATTTTATCGACCGCTTATTTAGAGGAGAAGTCGTTGATTTTGTCGATGTGCTTATTCCTATCATCAATTATGAATTTCCGATTTTTAACGTAGCGGATGCTGCATTGTCGATTGCAGTTGTTATGCTATTGCTTGCAGTAATTTTAGACGAACGACAACAAAAGAAAAAGGTGAAACAATGACAGTAGTCACATATACAATTGAAGTAGAACAAGTAGGCGAGCGTATTGATAAAGCGTTAGCAAGCTTACAAGAAGAATGGTCACGCTCGCAAATTAATAACTGGGTAACGGATGGCATTATAAAAGTAAATGGTGCAGCAGTGAAGGCGAAATACAAAGTAAAAGAGGGCGATGTCATCGAAGTGGACGTGCCTGAGCCAGAAACGTTAGAGGTAATTGCGGAAGAGCTAGATTTAAATATCATTTATGAGGATGCGGATGTTGTCGTTGTGAACAAGCCAAAGGGAATGGTTGTTCATCCAGCACCAGGTCATACGACAGGTACATTAGTAAATGGCTTAATGCATCATTGCAAAGATTTATCGGGCATTAATGGCATATTACGTCCAGGTATCGTCCATCGCATTGATAAAGATACATCAGGCTTATTAATGGTTGCGAAAAATGATGTTGCACATGAATCGTTAGTGAATCAGCTTGTAGAAAAATCAGTAACACGTAAATATACGGCTTTAGTGCATGGACATATAGCGCATGATAAAGGAACGATTGATGCACCGATTGGGCGCGATACGAAAGATCGTCAAAAGCAAGCTGTTGTTGATAATGGTAAACATGCTGTAACGCATTTCCAAGTTATTGAACGCTTCGGTGATTATACATTAGTAGAATGTCGCTTAGAAACAGGACGTACACATCAAATTCGTGTGCATATGCAGTACATCGGTTTTCCATTAGTAGGTGATCCTAAATATGGACCGAAAAAAACGCTGGATTTTGGTGGACAAGTGTTACACGCAGGTATTTTAGGCTTTATTCACCCTGTCACAGGTGAATATTTAGAGTTTTCGACGCCATTACCAGAGGACTTTGAGCAGCTGCTTACAGAGTTACGTCAATAGCTATTGACAGTAAACAAGCATAGTATTATAATAAACAGCAGTAAAAATAAATATTGCACCTTTAATGGCAGTCCAGAGAGGCTGAGAAGGTAACTTGTGAAGTGTAGGGGATTTTTGTGCGCAAAATTCTTACTACATGCTATTTCAACATGGAATTTTCAAACCTCTCAAGCAGCTGCTTGGGAGGTTTTTTGCATACTGAGAAAGGGGATCACAAATGTCAAACATTAATGTTTTACTTGATAGTGCTTCAATGAATCGTGCTTTAACACGCATTGCACATGAAATCATTGAGCACAACAAAGGGATTGACCAATGTATTTTAGTAGGGATTAAAACGCGCGGTGCTTTTTTAGCAAAACGATTAGCAGAGCGCATTGAAAAAATCGAAGGCAAGCCAATTCGTACAGGGGAGCTTGATATCACATTATATCGAGATGATTTAACAACAAAGCAGGATGAGGCAAGAGTACAGCAAGTTGCAATTGATTACCAAGTAAGCGAGCAAAAAATCGTGCTAGTGGATGATGTGCTGTACACAGGACGTACAGTGCGTGCGGCACTTGATGCGGTTATGGATTTAGGAAGACCCGCACAAATTCAGCTAGCGGTTTTAGTAGATCGAGGACACCGAGAGCTCCCAATTCGTGCTGACTATGTCGGAAAAAATATCCCGACATCCGGACAAGAACGCATTGTTGTTAGCTTGACAGAAGTGGATGGGCTAGATCAAGTAAGTATTCATAAAAATTAGGAGGAGCGATATGTCGAAGCCGCTATTAGATATTCATGAAAAGCCATCGGGCATTCAGTTAGTGACATTGAGCTTCCAGCATATGTTTGCGATGTTTGGCTCAACGATTTTAGTGCCAAAGCTAGTTGGTTTAAGCCCAGCAATCGCCTTATTAACAAGCGGAATTGCTACAATCGTCTTTCTATTAATTACACAGTTTAAAGTACCTGCTTATTTAGGCTCTTCGTTTGCTTTTATCGCACCAATATTGATTGCGGCAGGCGGATTAAAAAATGGTGAGAGTGTCAGCCCTGGAAATGCGATGATAGGAGCAATGCTCGTCGGAATTACATATGGGATAGTTTCATTAGTCATATGGAAGACAGGCTATAAGTGGCTGATGAATATTTTACCACCAATCGTGGTAGCACCAGTCATTATGGTTATCGGTTTAGGGTTAGCTGCAACGGCTGTCGATATGGCGATGAACATTACGGTGGAAACGCTTGATACAGCGACAGGTGAAATGGTGAAAGAAACGGTTTACAGCTTTAAGCATTTCACAGTAGCGCTAGTGACATTATTTTCTGCAATTATTTTCACGGTCTACTTCAAAAATATTTTAAGTGCAATGCCTGTTTTACTCGGCATCATTATCGGCTATCTATACGCGGTGATTCTTGGACTTGTCGATTTTACTGCGGTAGGTGAGGCAAAATGGTTTACACTGCCAGACTTTTTAATACCAGGTGTCCATTATGAATTTACGATTACCTCGACAATCTTTTGGGCGATGGTGCCAATCGTTATCGTAACATTGTCAGAGCATATCGGGCATCAGCTTGTGTTAGGGAAAGTAGTCAATCGCAATTATGTTAAAGACCCTGGTTTACATCGTTCGATACTAGGGGACGGGATAGGCACATTTTTGAGTGCTTTAATCGGTGGACCACCGAAAACAACGTACGGTGAAAATATCGGAGTTCTTGCGATTACACGGGTCTACTCAGTGTATGTCATTTTAGGAGCAGCGATTATAGCGATCGTATTCTCTTTCGTAGGCAAAGCGATGGCATTGATTGAAACGATTCCAACAGCGGTATTAGGTGGCATTTCGATTTTATTATTTGGGATTATTGCATCAAGCGGCTTGCGCATGCTTGTTGAAAATAATATTGATTTTGGCAACAACCGCAACCTAGTCATTTCATCTGTTATTTTAGTCATCGGTATCGGTGGCGCAGCATTTCACTTTACAGATGCCTTTAAAGTAGAAGGAATGGCATTAGCAGCAATTGTTGGGGTTTTATTAAATCTACTATTACCAGAGCGCGAAAAAGAGGTTGCAAATTTAGACGAAGAGTAAAAAGCACATTGTAAATGGAGGCATTCAAATGAAAAATTTATTATCCATGGAGCATTTAACAAATGAAGAAATTTTACACATATTAGAGCGAGCGAAAGCTTTTGAAAATGGTGAAGAGCCACAGTTAGCACGCTCCTACAATGTCGCTAATTTATTTTTTGAGCCAAGCACAAGAACGAAAACAAGCTTCGAAATGGCGGAGCGGCGCATAGGCTGTACAGTCATTCCGTTTGATGCGGAATTTTCAAGTGCATTAAAGGGTGAAACGATGTACGATACAGTAAAGACGCTTGAAATGATTGGGTTAGATGCAGTCGTAATTCGTGCAAAGGAAGATGAATATTACAATGAGCTGCTAGAAGGCATTCATTGCGCTGTGATTAATGCAGGAGATGGTGCAGGACAGCATCCATCGCAAAGCTTGCTTGATTTATACACAATTCAGAAGGAATTTGGCACATTCGAAAACTTAAATATTACGATTGTTGGAGATATTTCTCATAGTCGTGTAGCAAAATCGAATGCAGCTGCGTTAGTAAAGCTAGGAGCGAACGTTCGCTTTCTGTGTCCAGAAGAATGGGCAGGGCAATTTGAGGCGCATCATTCATGGGACGAGCTAATCCATGATAGCGATGTGATTATGCTATTGCGCATTCAGCATGAACGTCATTCAGTAAGCAGAAGCTTCTCAAAAGAAAGCTATCATGAGCAATATGGCTTAACAGTAGCGCGTGAGAAGCAAATGAAGGATGGAGCAATCATTATGCACCCTGCGCCGGTGAATCGCGATGTGGAAATCGCAGATGAGCTAGTGGAATGTGAGCGTTCGCGTATTTTCCAGCAAGTACGTAACGGCGTTTTTGCACGTATGGCAATTTTAGAAACAATTTTGAAGGGGAGAGAATAATATGACAACATTTATCTACAACATCAAAATGGTGAACGAAGCAAGCGAGCTAATAACGACAAGTATTACGATTGAAGAAGGCAAAATTACAGCAATCGGTGGCGAACAGCCAGCAGATGCACAAGTGATTGATGGGCAAGGCAATTTAGTGGCACCAGGCTTCGTTGATGTACATACACATTTACGTGAGCCAGGCTTTGAGCATAAAGAAACGATTGCAACAGGTACGGCATCTGCAGCCAAAGGTGGTTTTACGACAATTTGCGCCATGCCAAATACGAAGCCAGTGCCTGACTCAATTGAAAACATGCAATTGATTAATGGCTTAATTAAAGAGAGTGCTGTTATTCGCGTATTGCCATACGGCTCATTAACAAAAGATATTTCAGGTGAAGTACGTACAAATATGGAAGAGCTAAAAGCACAGGGCGCAGTGGCCTTTTCAGATGACGGTGTCGGCATTCAACTAGCAGCAACAATGTATGAACAAATGAAGGAAGCGGCTCGCATTGATGCGGTTGTAGTTGCACACTGTGAGGATAACTCACTAATTTATGACGGCGTGATGCATGAGGGTAAACGCAATAAAGAGCTTGGCTTGCCAGGAATTCCGTCAATTTGTGAATCGGTACAAATCGCACGTGACGTATTATTAGCGGAAGCGGCAGGCGCTCGCTATCACGTTTGTCACGTATCGACAAAGGAATCTGTACGTGCAGTACGCGATGCAAAAGCGGCAGGTATTTGCGTGACAGCAGAGGTTTGTCCACACCATTTACTGCTTGAGGAAATGGACATCCCTTCAGATGATGCGAACTGGAAAATGAACCCACCATTACGTGCGATAGAAGATAAAGATTCCTTACATGCGGCATTGTTAGACGGCACGATTGATTGTATTGCAACAGACCATGCACCACATACAGTAGAGGAAAAATGCTGTGGTATGGTAGGCGCGCCATTCGGTATCGTTGGCTTTGAAACAGCATTCCCACTTTTATATACAAGCTTTGTAGAAACAGGAAAATGGACATTAAAGCAATTAATTGATTGGATGACAGTGAAGCCTGCTCAAATTTTTGATTTACCATACGGTACATTAACAGTAGGTGCGTCAGCAGACTTAACAATCATTGACTTAAACAAAGAGCAAACAGTTGATGCAGAAGGATTTGTTTCAAAAGGTCGCAACACGCCATTTAACGGTTGGGTAGCAAAAGGCTGGCCAGTATTAACGATGGTAGAAGGTAAAATCGCATTCGAGGAGGCACAATAAGTATGAAGAAGCGTTTATTAATTTTAGAGGATGGTACAGTATTTAGCGGTACTGCATTTGGTAGCGACAAAGCATCACAAGGTGAGGTTGTCTTTACAACAGGTATGGTAGGCTATCAAGAAACATTATCAGATCCTTCTTTCTATGGACAGATTGTTACATTGACATATCCTTTAATCGGAAACTACGGTATTAATCGTGACGACTTTGAAAGCATTACACCAGCGATTCGCGGCTTTGTTGTGCGTGAGCTAGAGGAGCATCCATCAAATTTCCGCTCTGATACAACATTAAACGACTATTTAACTAGCCAAGATATCCCGGGGATTGAAGGCATTGATACGCGCAAATTAACCCGCATTATTCGCTCAAAAGGTGCGGTACGTGCCATTTTAACAGCGGCAGATGAAGAAGTAAATGTAGATGAAATCGTTGCACAATTACAAGCAACACCATTGATTACACATCATGTAAAAGAAGTATCACCAAAAGCAGCATACCCATCTCCAGGTCGCGGTCAGCGCGTTGTGGTAATGGACTTTGGTATGAAACACGGTATTTTACGCGAGTTAAATAAACGCGATTGTGATGTTTTAGTAGTACCTTACAACACACCAGCAGAGCAAATTTTAGCGTGGCATCCAGATGGTGTCATGCTGTCAAATGGCCCTGGAGACCCTGCGGATGTAACAGAGGGTGTTGAAACAATTAAAAAATTAATCGGTCAAGTGCCGATATTTGGAATTTGCTTAGGTCACCAGCTATTCGCATTAGCGAGCGGTGGAACAAGCTTTAAATTACCATTTGGACACCGCGGAGCGAACCACCCTGTAAAAGACTTACGCACAGGTCGCACAGAATTGACATCACAAAATCATGGTTACGCGATTGATGTAGAATCATTAGCGAATACAGATTTAGAAATTACACATATTGCATTAAATGATGGGACAGTTGAAGGCTTACGTCATAAAACACATCCAGTATTCACAGTGCAATATCACCCTGAAGCTTCACCAGGCCCAGAAGACTCAAATCATTTATTCGATGAATTCATTGACATGATGGAAGCAGAAAAGGAGAAAAAACATGCCTAAACGTACAGATATCAACACAATTTTAGTAATCGGCTCAGGTCCAATCGTCATCGGTCAAGCAGCAGAATTTGACTATGCTGGTACACAAGCTTGTTTATCATTAAAAGAAGAAGGCTACCGTGTTATTTTAATTAACTCAAATCCTGCGACAATTATGACAGATACAGAAATTGCAGATAAAGTATATATCGAGCCAATTTCATTAGAATTCGTTTCACGTATTTTACGTAAAGAGCGCCCAGATGCAATTTTACCAACGCTTGGTGGGCAAACAGGCTTAAATATGGCGATTGAGTTAGATGAATCGGGTATTTTAGAGGAGCTAGGCATTGAAATTTTAGGAACAAAGCTTGATGCCATTCATAAGGCGGAAGACCGCGATTTATTCCGTAATTTAATGTATGAGCTAGGCGCACCAGTACCTGAATCAGATATTATTCATAACTTAGATGAAGCGAAGCGCTTTGTTGCCAAAATTGGCTACCCAGTAATCGTACGTCCAGCCTTCACTTTAGGCGGTACAGGCGGTGGTATTTGTCACAATGACCAAGAGCTAGAGGAAATCGTAACATCAGGCTTAAAATATTCACCAGTGACACAATGCTTACTTGAAAAGTCAATCGCAGGCTTTAAGGAGATTGAATATGAAGTAATGCGTGATGCAGCAGACAATGCCATCGTTGTATGTAACATGGAAAACTTTGACCCTGTTGGTATTCACACAGGTGATTCTATCGTTGTTGCACCATCTCAAACATTATCTGACCGCGAATATCAAATGCTGCGCAATATCTCTTTAGATATTATCCGCGCACTAAAAATCGAAGGTGGCTGTAACGTCCAATTAGCGTTAGACCCAAATAGCTTCCAATACTATGTAATCGAAGTAAACCCACGTGTTTCTCGCTCATCTGCATTAGCTTCAAAAGCAACGGGCTACCCAATTGCCAAGCTAGCAGCGAAAATCGCAGTAGGTTTAACATTGGATGAAATTAAAAACCCTGTAACAGGCTCAACATATGCTTGCTTTGAGCCAGCACTTGACTATATCGTTGCAAAAATTCCACGCTGGCCATTTGATAAATTCGAATCAGCGAAGCGTAATTTAGGAACACAAATGAAGGCAACAGGCGAAGTCATGGCACTTGGTCGTACATTTGAAGAGGCATTGTTAAAAGCAGTACGCTCACTTGAAACAGGTCATGTCCATATCGAAATGAAGCATGCGGAAGAATTAACAGACACATGGATTGAAAAACGTATTCGCAAAGCAGGTGATGAGCGCTTATTCTTCATCGGTGAAGCATTGCGTCGCGGTGTGACAATCGAGCAAATTCACGAATGGTCAGCAATTGACTTATGGTTCTTGAAAAAAATGGAAAAAATTGTGACAATGGAAAGCACAATAGCTGCCAATAAAAATGACAAAGACATCTTGCGCACAGCAAAACGCTTAGGCTTTGCAGATAAAAAGATTGCAGAGCTTTGGGAAACAACAGAAGCAGCAATTTACGCATTCCGTAAAGAAAACGGCATTATCCCTGTTTATAAAATGGTAGACACATGTGCGGCAGAATTCGAATCACAAACACCGTACTTCTATGGGACATACGAAGAGGAAAACGAATCAGTGCGCTCTGATAAGCCATCTGTTGTCGTACTAGGCTCGGGTCCAATTCGTATCGGTCAAGGTGTAGAGTTCGACTATGCAACAGTGCATTCTGTATGGGCTATTCAAGAGGCAGGCTATGAGGCGATTATTATTAACTCAAACCCTGAAACTGTCTCAACAGATTTCTCGATTTCAGATAAGCTGTACTTTGAGCCATTAACAATTGAAGATGTTATGCACATCATCGATTTAGAGCAACCAATCGGTGTAGTGGTGCAATTCGGTGGACAAACAGCAATTAATCTAGCAGATAAATTAGAAGCAAACGGTGTGAAAATTTTAGGTACGACATTGGAAGATATCGACCGCGCGGAAAACCGCGATAAATTCGAGCAAGCGTTACAACAATTGGATATTCCACAGCCTCCTGGTGATACAGCAACTTCAGCAGAAGGGGCAATGGCGATTGCTGAAAAGCTTGGCTTCCCAGTGTTAGTACGTCCATCATATGTACTTGGTGGTCGCGCAATGGAAATTGTTTATAACATGGAAGAATTAGCGCATTATATGGAGCATGCAGTAGAAGCTTCTCCAGACCACCCAGTATTAGTTGACCGCTATTTAACAGGTCAAGAAATCGAGGTTGACGCAATTTGTGACGGTGAAAATGTTTTAATTCCAGGTATTATGGAGCATATTGAGCGCGCAGGCGTTCACTCAGGTGACTCGATTTCTGTTTACCCACCGCAAAAATTAACAGCTGCACAGCAAGAAACGTTAGTAGATTACACAACACGCTTAGCTAAAGGCTTAGGCATCGTTGGTTTAATGAATATTCAATATGTTATGAGCGAAGGCGAAATTTACGTAATCGAAGTAAATCCACGCTCATCACGTACAGTACCGTTCTTAAGTAAAATTACGAACATCCCGATGGCCAATATCGCAACAAAAGCAATTTTAGGTCAATCAATTCCAGCACAAGGCTACCCAACAGGCTTAGCACCAGAGCAACCAGGCGTATTCGTTAAAGTACCGGTATTCTCATTTGCGAAATTACGTCGCGTAGACATTACATTAGGACCTGAAATGAAATCAACAGGTGAAGTAATGGGGAAAGATGCAACATTAGAAAAAGCGCTTTATAAAGGCTTAGTAGCAGCTGGTACAGAAATTAAAACATACGGTACAGTATTATTTACGGTATCGGATAAAGATAAAGAAGAAGCAATCGCCATTGCAAAGCGCTTCTCAAAAGTAGGCTACCGTATTATGGCAACAGAAGGTACAGCACGTAGCTTCGAGGCAGCGGGCGTACGCACAGATGTTGTTGAAAAAATCGGTGCAAAAGGTAAAACATTAATTGATGTTATTCAAAATGGCGAGGCACAATTAGTTGTTAATACATTAACAAAAGGCAAACAGCCAGCGCGTGATGGCTTCCGTATTCGCCGTGAGTCAGTCGAAAATGGTGTGCCATGTTTAACATCATTAGATACAGCAGAGGCAATGCTGCGTGTCATTGAATCCATGACATTTACAGCAGAAGAAATGCCAAAGGCGGAGGTTAAACATTCATGATTCAAAGTGAACGTATGACAGTCGTTCGCCAAGCAAAAATTGCTCATAATATTTTCGAGCTTGTATTACAAGGAGAACTAGTCCAGGATATGACGCCTGGGCAGTTCGTCCATGTCAAAGTATCGGATACATTGGAGCCACTATTGCGCCGACCAATTAGTATTGCGGATGTCAACAAGCAAGATAGCCAGTTTACGATGATTTATCGTGCAGAGGGTCGTGGAACAGAGGTGCTATCATTAGCAGCTACAGGTCAAAAGGTAGATGTGTTAGGTCCACTTGGTCACGGCTTCCCAGTTGAAGCTGTGCCAACGGGCGGCACAGCGCTATTAGTAGGCGGAGGAATCGGTGTACCACCGCTGCATGAGCTATCGAAGCAGTTGAATGCGCGTGGTGTACGCACAATTCATGTACTTGGCTTCCAATCGGAAAATGTAACATTTTATGAGGAAGAATTTAGCAAACTAGGCGATACGTATTATGTAACGGTAGATGGGACAAAAGGGACAAAAGGCTTTGTCACAACATTGCTGGATGAGTTAAAGCCAGAATTTGATGCATTTTACTGTTGTGGACCGCTACCAATGCTAAAGGCGATGGAAAATGCCTACCCAGAAAAGGAAGGTTATTTATCATTTGAAGAGCGTATGGGCTGTGGTATCGGCGCTTGCTTCGCTTGCGTTTGTCAAACGACAGATCAAGTGGAGAAAGATTACGTAAAAGTGTGCTCAGATGGGCCAGTATTCCCGAAAGGAGTTGTCCAACTATGAGCCGCATTAACTTAGAATTACCAGGACTATCGTTGAAAAACCCGATTATGCCAGCATCAGGCTGCTTTGGCTTTGGTCGCGAATATGCACAGCTTTATGATTTGTCAAAGCTAGGCGCAATCATGATTAAGGCGACGACGCTTGAAACACGCGCAGGTAATCCAACACCACGTGTAGCAGAAACCGCGGCAGGGATGTTAAACGCAATCGGCTTGCAAAATCCTGGTCTTGAAAAAGTAATGAACGAAGAATTAAAATTTTTAGAAGGCTACGATGTGCCAATTATCGCCAATGTAGCAGGAACAGAAGTGTCTGATTATGTAGAGGTAGCACGTCAAATTTCTACTGCACCAAATGTCAAAGCACTTGAATTAAATATTTCCTGTCCAAATGTTAAATGTGGTGGTATTCAATTCGGTACAGACCCAGCGACAGCACAGGAATTAACAGCCGCTGTTAAGGCCGTATCGAGCGTTCCTGTCTATGTGAAACTATCACCAAACGTAACGAATGTTGTAGATATTGCAAAGGCAGTAGAAGCAGGCGGGGCAGATGGTATTACGATGATTAACACATTAGTTGGCATGCGTTTACACGAAAAAACAGGAAAGCCCGTTATCGCAAACGGTACTGGCGGTTTATCTGGTCCAGCCGTAAAGCCAGTTGCGATTCGCATGGTCTACGATGTCTACAAAGCAGTCGAAATTCCGATTATCGGCATGGGCGGCATTACGAATGCACAGGACGTCATCGACTTTATGTCGGCAGGTGCATCGGCTGTAGCAGTTGGCACAGCGAACTTCGTCGACCACTTCGTTTGCCCAAATATTATCGATGCATTGCCAGCGAAGCTAGATGAGCTAGGTGTAAGCCATATTTCAGAGATTATTGGAAGGAGTCACCGCTAATGAATAACAAACCAATTATTGCACTCGACTTTCCAAGTGAGAAAGAAGTGTTTAGCTTTTTACAGCAATTTAATGAGCCATTGTTCGTGAAAGTCGGCATGGAACTTTATATGCAGGAAGGTCCAAGCATTGTGAGCAAAATCAAGGAGCAAGGACACGCTATCTTTTTAGACTTAAAGCTTCATGATATTCCAAACACAGTGCAATCTGCAATGAAAGGTTTAGCGCGTTTAGGCATTGATTTAATCAATGTCCATGCAGCGGGTGGCAAATCAATGATGGAAGGCGCTTTAGAAGGCTTAGAAGCTGGTACAGCAGCGAGCAACAAGCGCCCAGCATTAATCGCTGTGACACAATTAACATCAACAACAGAAGAGCAAATGCGAGATGAGCAAAAAATCGCTTTATCTTTACAAGAGTCGGTATTGCATTATGCGAAGCTAACAAAAGAAGCAGGCTTAGATGGCGTCGTATGTTCGGTACATGAGGCAAAAGCAATCGCAGATGCTTGTGGCGAAGACTTTTTACGCGTAACACCAGGCATCCGCATGCTAGGTGGCGATGCTCATGACCAAAAGCGCATCGCAACACCGGATGGCGCAAAACGTGACGGTTCTTCATTAATCGTTGTAGGGCGCGCAATTACAGGCGCAGCAAATCCAGTTGAAGCATACAAAGAAGTTCGTCAATTATGGGAGGCAAAATAACATGACATTACAAAAAGAAATTGCTGCCGGAATGCTACAAGTAGGCGCAGTAGAACTAAATCCAACAGACTTGTTCACATGGGCATCAGGCATCCAATCACCAATTTACTGTGACACACGTCTAACAATCTCAGACCCAGCCATCCGTAAGCAAATCGCAAACGGCTTAGCAGCAAACATTAAGGAATTTTTCCCAGAAGTAGAAGTGGTAGCAGGCACAGCAACAGCAGGCATACCACATGCTGCATGGGTATCAGATATTTTACAATTACCAATGGTTTATGTGCGCTCAAAAGCAAAAGAACATGGTCGTGGTAAACAAATTGAAGGTAAATATGCTGCGGGTCAAAAAGTGGTCGTAGTAGAAGACATCGTCTCAACAGGCGGCTCATCCATCACAGCGGTAGAAGCACTGCGCGCAGCGGGCTGTGAAGTGCTAGGTGTCGTATGTGTCTACACATACAACCTACCAAAAGCAGAAAAAGCATTCGATGAAATCGGCGTAAAATATGTTTCTTTAACAAACTTTGATTACTTAGTAGAAGCAGCCTCTGAATCAGGCAACGTTGCAGAAGAGCACATTCCGTTCTTGAAGGAGTGGCATGCAAAACTTAAAGCCGGAGAGCTTTAAGTTTTGCATGCGACGAGGATGGCATAGCCACCGCAGGAGCACAGGGGATAGAAGATTCAGCAATGGCTGAATCTTCGCCGCTTAAAGCCGGAGAGCTTTAAGTTTTGCATGCGACGAGGATGGCGCAGCCACCGCAGGAGCACAAAAGAGAGAAGGTTTGGCGAATAGCCAAACTTTCTTTCAATTTCACAGGCTATTTTTCAGAACGTAGAATAAACTTCCGAAAACGTGGAATAAAACTCGAAAAACGTGGAATAAATGTTTGAAAACGTGGAATAAATCCGCAAAAACGTGGAATAAATAGTTAATCAAAGAACAGAGTGAACGGCTGAGTGGACTCATTAAAACAGGCTAGCAGCTCCGCTTTAAAATCTTCGTTCTTCATTAATTGCAAAGCCTGTTCTAGACTATAAAACCTGACTTCTAAGCTTTCATTACTGGTTGTTAGACTCCCACCTACAGGTTTACCTACCCACCAAATATTTCATAATTGCTTACTTAATTCTTGTGAGATACCACAAAATCGCTCAATCTTCTCGTATAGCAGCTTCTTTAAAAGTTTCATTCAATTCGACCATGCCACCAGGTAGCTCCCAGCCACGCTTTGGGTCTTTTTTTAAAAGGATTTCCTTTTGCTCATTCAGGACAAGGCATGCAGATGTCATCTGATAATTCATTGTATCACCCAATTCTATTAGATTGTTGCTTTTACAATATAGCGTGAATATGTAATAGGCAACCCATTTGCTGTTGCATGTTGCTTAAAAGTAGAGGCGATTTCATCTAAGTTTTCAACTGTCAATGTTTCATAAATAGATGGATGCTGACCGAAGCAACGAAGCTTCAATATGTCTTCTGGAGACTGGAAATATTCGGTACTATTGACTGTTTCAATTGTTGATTCTGAAAAATCACTATTTGCAAGGTTTTCTTTAATCTTATTTAAAATAGGTGTCCCAATTGTTGATTCAAAAAGATTAGGAAATAAAATAGGTAACTCTTTCCCTAGTGCATCTCCAGGATGTAATCCAATAATTGCACCGCCTTTTTTCACAACATTTTTAAGAGAAGGGTAAGCAGAGGTAGGGCCTTTTCTTATGTAGGCACAATCGAATTCATTTGTTTGAAAAGGTAACCCGTTTTTTGTATTTCCAACAACAAAGGAGGCATTTGATCTTGCAGTGTTAAGTCTATTTTGAATAAAATGATTGGTTACATCAAAGCCAGTGATTTCCCTCGCTAATAAGCTGCACTTTAATGTAAACTCACCGTGTCCACAACCGACATCTAATACTTTCTTTCCGACAATTGTTTGAGCTACAATTTCATCAAACATCGACTCGCCATTCGGCTCTGCAAGAGAGGAAGCCCATGGATATTCATAGCGTTGCTGTAGTTCACCTAATTGTGCATACCACTCGAGTGAGTGAGGTATTAACCAGTTCGAGAAAGTAGTTGGATTCAGTAATGTCATATATTTATGCTCCTTTATAAAAAAATAGTGGATACAAATTTTAACATAACTCAGTTAAAACAACAAAAAATGCATGGCATCATCCACCATACATTTTCTAGATGTCTTCAATTGTCATAGCCTATACCCCTCTGTTAGAAGTCGTTATCACCGAAGTAATCAAATGTATCTTCGCAACGCTCTTCATGTAAATAAGAATTATTATTGTGGTCACAAGTTTCCTCGTATGTGTACGGATACTTGCTTTGTACTTGCTCTAAATATGCTTGATATGGCATATGCAACACCTCCAGATAGAATATTTCTTAATTATACAATATTCAGAATGTTTTTGGAATAGGTAAATTAAAAGTTTAGACAGCAATTTATTATCTCAAAAGTAGCAACTCACTCAACCAAGCTTAAAAAAGGAGTTTATCCACTTCAGATAAACCCCTTTCGTTTATTTTTTCTTCAATTTCAACACTAATTCCTCATCAGGTGTCACATACAATGTTTTTTGCTCGAAATAAATGACGAAGCCGGGCTTTGAACCATTTGGCTTTTTCACTTGGCGAATTTCTGTGTAGTCAACAGGGACAGAGGCAGATTCTCGCGCTTTGCTGAAATAAGCGCTAAGCATAGCGGCTTCACGCAATGTCGTTTCATCAGGTGATTCGTTATGAATGACGACATGTGAGCCAGGAATATCCTTTGTATGCAGCCAAATGTCATTTTTCTTCGCTAATTTAAATGTTAAAAAATCATTTTGCTTATTATTCTTACCAACAGAAATCGTCATACCTGTTGAAGATACAAATTGTTCAGGCATTGGCTTTGTTGGTTTTTTCTTTTTCTTTGAGGCACGTAAACGTAAAAAGCCTTGTTCTGCTAATTCCTCACGAATTTCCTCGATATCGCTCGGCGCTGCTTGGGCAACTTGCTGTGCGAGCATTTCAAAATAATCAATATCTGTACGTGTTTTTGCTAGCTGTTCCTCAATCATGACAAGTGCGTTTTTTGCCTTGTTGTAGCGTTGGAAGTAATGCTGTGCGTTATCAATTGGTGTTTTGCGAGGGTTAATCGCAATCATTACTGTTTCACCATTATAATAGTTTTCCACCGTTACGCTGTCTTGCCCTTTTTCAAACTGATAAATATTGGCCATCAACAGCTCACCATATAGCTGCAATTGGTCGAGCTTTGAAGCCTGCTCGTAATCCTTTTCAAGCTTTTTTGTTTTGAGCTTTAGCTTATCAACTTCATTGCTTAGCCAGCGTTCTAAATCACCGGCCTGCTGTTTGACACGGTCTCGTTCTGCTCTTGCGAAAAAGACGCGATCTAACAAAGCACCGAGTGTTGGATATGTCGTGACATGCCCTTGTAAATGTGTCAAATTAGTTGGTGAGAATGCAGCTTTTCCACCAGTTTCAACATAAGTAGGATTCGCGGCAATCATTAACTCCTGTAAAAATGGTTGAAAAGCTGAGGAGTCACGTGATAAGCGAGCTAGTAGTTCCTCCGCATGTAGAGGCGAGAAGCCTGCAAAATGCGCAACGACCTCCTTGGCATTTTTCGGCTCAGCAAAAAAATGCTCCTCTGTCGATTCATACGGATTTACCTTATGCTGTGCAGGTGGTGCGATATATGTTTGCCCTGGTAAAACGGTACGGTAGCTGTTTAATGAAGGTGGTAAATGCTTTAAGCTATCGAGTATTTTATCGTTATCTGCATCGACTAATATACAGTTGCTATGTCTGCCCATAATTTCGATAATGAGCTTGCGCATAATTGGGTCGCCAATTTCATTTTTACTTTCAACTGTAATATGTAAAATACGCTCGGTTCCATCCTGTGTGATTGAATGAATAAAGCCTCCCTCTAAATGTTTGCGCAAAAGCATGCAAAACATCGGAGGCTCAGCAGGGTTATCAATCGTTTGTTCTGTTACATGTATGCGTGCATAGGATGGATGGATAGAAATAATCAGTTTATGATTTGCCCCATTTGCTCGAATATGAAGCATTACTTCCATTGCATTCGGCTGGTGAATTTTCGTAATGCGTCCTGTTACTAATTGTTGTAGCTCTAGCGCCATTGCGCGTGTAAATAATCCATCAAAAGCCATAATTGATTCCTCTTTCGTTCAGTACTTGATTCTTCTATCATAGCATTTTTCTTATGTCATGCTCTAGTTAGATGTTTTTCTTGCAAAATGTACGAAAAAACAGTTCAGAGTATGTTATAATGGTGTGCAGTATTTTAAAGGAAGGTGTGACGGACCTTGGTGCGTAGTATGACAGGCTTTGGCAGGGGTGTCACAACGACAAAATCGTATCAATTAACGATTGAAGTTCGTGCTGTGAATCATCGCTTTTTAGAAATAAGCACAAAATTTCCGAAAGAGTGGATGGAATCGGAAGTGTTAGCGAAAAAAATGCTTTCAACAGCTGTTTCACGCGGAAAGCTAGATGTACTCATTGCGGTGAAGGAGCTGCAAGTAGAAGAACAGCACGTAACAATTAATTGGGCTTTACTTGAAGCGTACATAAAAGCAAAGGAAGCATTGTCACAAAAAATTGCGATGCAGGAAAAATGGTCAATGCAGGAAATTGCTATGCTTGATCAAGTGTTAGTTGTTGAAAAGCAAGAGGCGATGCAAGAAGACTTTTTAATTGCGGTAGAGCGAGCGATGCAGGAAGCAATTGAAAATTTAGTGCAAATGCGTGAGCGTGAAGGACAAGAGTTGAAGCTAGTTATGTTACAATATAAAGAACAATTACAACAGCAAATTGCACAGATCCGTGCAACGTCACCAGATGCTGTAATGAAATATCGAGAGCGTTTAAAAGCGCGTATCGAAGAAATTGCGAGTGGGCAGCTGTTGGAGGAACGTTTGTTAATGGAAGTGGCATTATTCGCAGAACGAGTAGATATTACGGAGGAGCTAGACCGTCTTGATAGTCATTTTGGTCAGCTAGAGGAAATATTGCAGGAGCATGGTGCAATTGGGCGTAAGCTTGATTTCTTAATGCAGGAGATGCATCGGGAAATTAATACGATTGGCTCCAAAAATCAATCCTCTGAAAGCTCAGTAGCGGTCGTACAAGCAAAAGCCATTTTAGAGAAAATGCGAGAGCAAGTTCAAAATATCGAATAGCTAAAGGGAGATTTAATAATCAATGAGAAAACAACGTGGCTTATTAATCGTATTATCCGGTCCATCTGGTGTTGGAAAAGGAACGGTTCGAAAAGAGCTATTTTCACAAGCGAATACAAATTATGAATATTCGATTTCCATGACAACACGTCTACCTCGCGAAGGAGAGGTTGATGGTGTAGACTATTTCTTTAAAACGCGTGAGGAATTTGAAGGGTTAATTGAGCAAGGCGGTTTATTAGAGCATGCAGAGTTTGTTGGCAATTATTACGGTACGCCACTTGCTTATGTAAATGATACGCTAGAAGCAGGGCGAGATGTTTTTTTAGAAATTGAAGTGCAAGGAGCTGCCCAAATTCGTGCGAAAGCACCTGATGCGCTATTTATCTTTTTAGCGCCACCAAGCCTTTCAGAGTTAAAGGATCGTTTGGTTGGAAGAGGAACAGAAACGGAAGATATTATTGCAAAGCGTATTGCAACAGCGCGTGAAGAGCTTGAAATGATGAGTCTTTATGATTATGTTGTAGAAAATGATGAAGTGCAAAACGCATGCGATAAAATTAATGCTATTATTAAAGCAGAGCATTGCCGACGTGAGCGCGTCGAAAAAATATATTTGTCAATGTTGAAAGGAGAATAATTCATGTTATACCCATCAGTAGATGCCTTAAAAAAGGAAATTGATTCAAAATATTCACTTGTGAGCCTAGCTTCTAAGCGTGCACGCCAAATGCAGGAGCAAGGTGGCGAAAAGCTAAACAAGTACGTATCTTATAAGCCAGTAGGTCGTGCGCTAGAGGAAGTAGCGGCAGGTGTTTTACGCAGAGAGGCAGAAGATGCTTCAACTGTTTACGAGGACGAAATTTAAGCGATTTAAAGACTGATGATGTAGCTCCCGAGGAAACGTTCTTTGGGAGCTTATCGTTTGAAAGGGTGGGAAATCGATGAGCAAAAAAAATATTTTATTATGTGTGACAGGTGGCATTGCAGTTTATAAGGCGGTAGCACTCGTCAGCAAGCTATCACAGGCAGGAATGAATGTAAAGGTTATGATGACTGCATCTGCAAGACAATTTGTCACGCCACTTAGCTTCCAAGTCATGTCTAAAAATGATGTTTTTTTTGATACATTTGATGAAAAGGATTCAAGTGTCATTGCCCATATTGATTTAGCTGATTGGGCAGATTTAGTCATTGTGGCGCCAGCGACAGCCAACGTAATCGGGAAGCTAGCAAACGGTATTGCGGATGATATGGTGACGACAACACTACTCGCAACAACAGCACCTGTATGGATTGCACCTGCAATGAATGTGCATATGTATGACCACCCAGCAGTAAAGCGCAATATTCAACAGCTACATGAGGATGGCTGTCATTTTATTGAGCCCTCTGAAGGATTTTTAGCATGTGGTTACATTGGCAAAGGACGCTTAGAGGAGCCAGAGAAAATAACGGCATTAGTATTGTCGCATTTTAAAGAAGGCGGACAGCAATGACACGTATTGCCAAAGTGATTGTTGATGTGGCGGCATACCCAGTTGATCGCCCATTCGACTATCTCGTACCAGCAGATTGGCATGATCTAATTGAATGTGGCTGTCGCGTTAAAGTACCATTCGGACCGCGCAATGTGCTTGGCTTCGTTGTCGAGCTTGCAAGCGAAACCGACGTGCCACTCGATAAAATCAAGCCGATTACCCAAGTGCTAGATATTGAGCCTGTATTAACAGAGGAAATGCTCAGCTTGGCAAAATGGCTAAAAACACAAACGATTTGTTATGAAATTGATGCATTACAGGTCATGTTGCCATCGGCATTGCGTGCGAAATATGAAAAAATAGTGCACTTACAAGTAGCGCTAGAACAGCTAGACCCTATTCTTGCAGCCTTTTTCAAAAAATCCGCAAAGGCAAATTTCAAGCAATTTGAAAAGGAATCATTGTTAAAAGAATTAAAGCAAGCAGTTAACAAAGGGCATGTTCGCATTGAAAACGAAGTAAAGCAGCAAGGTAAAATTAAGGAAGTCCGTAAAGTGCAAATTCATGCGGAGGCAAGCTATATAGCGGAAATTGAGCAGCAAATATCGAAGCGAGCAAAAAAGCAAATTCACTTAGTGCAGTGGATGAAAGCACATTGTGGTGAAATTTTCTCGCCAGAGGAAATATACGAGCAAGCAGGCGTCACTGCAACAGTTTTGCAGGCACTGATTGAAATGGGTGCAGCGAAATTTATTCAAGAGGAAGTATATCGCGACCCATTTACAAAGGATGTAGCGCAAACGACAGCACTAAATTTAACAGCTGAGCAAGAGCAGGCATTGAGCTACATCACAGCGGCAATGAAAAAACAACATAATGAAACATTTCTATTGCATGGTATTACAGGAAGCGGCAAAACCGAAGTGTATTTGCAAGCGATTCAGCAGGCTTTACAGGACGGCAAAGAGGCGATTATGCTTGTGCCTGAAATCTCCTTGACACCACAAATGACAGAGCGTTTTCGCTCACGCTTTGGCGAGATGGTCGCTGTAATGCATAGTGGCTTATCTGTTGGTGAAAAATATGATGAATGGCGCAAAATTCAGCAAGGCAAAGTAAAGGTTGTTGTTGGTGCGCGCTCGGCAATTTTTGCCCCGTTTCAGCATGTTGGGCTTATTATTTTAGATGAAGAGCATGAATCGACATATAAGCAGGAGGATGCTCCTCGCTATCATGCACGTGATGTGGCAATATGGCGCAGTAAGTTTCATCAATGCCCTGTGATTCTAGGCAGTGCAACACCAGCGCTTGAATCGTTTGCACGAGCGAAAAAAAATGTTTATACATTGCTAACATTAAAAGAGCGTGCCAAGCAGCAAGCATTACCAACTGTGGAAATTGTAGATATGCGTGAAGAACTAAAGCTCGGCAATCGCTCGATGTTTTCAACGAGCTTAATCGAGGCAATGCGTGAGCGATTAGTGCGCAAAGAGCAAATCGTCTTGTTTTTAAATCGACGAGGTTATTCGAGCTTTGTGTTATGCCGTGATTGTGGAACGGTTGTGCAATGTCCTAACTGCGATATTTCTTTAACCTATCATCGCTACAACGAAAAATTAAAATGTCATTACTGTGGCTACGATGAATATGTACCGCAAAGCTGTCCACAATGTCAAAGTGAGCATATTCGCTTTTTCGGCACAGGTACACAAAAGGTTGAAGAGGAAATTTATAAGCTGTTTCCAGAGGCAAGAATCGTGCGTATGGATGTTGATACGACGTCACAAAAAGGTGCACACGAACAGCTTTTAGATATATTCGGCAGCGGACAAGCTGATATTTTACTTGGCACGCAAATGATTGCTAAAGGGCTTGACTTCCCGAATATTACGTTAGTTGGTGTGTTAAGTGCGGATACATCATTACATTTACCTGATTATAGATCAAGTGAACGAACATTCCAGCTACTAACACAAGTAAGTGGTCGTGCAGGACGCCATGATTTATTAGGTGAGGTAATTATTCAAACGTATACGCCAGAGCATTATGCGATTGAGCTAGCGCAAGCACAGCAATATGAACCATTTTATACAAGAGAAATGTATTCACGTCATCAAGCGGGTTACCCACCGTATTATTATTTAGCGCTCGTCCAAGTATCGCATGAGGATGTTATTATGGCGGCAGAATATGCGGGTCGCGTAGCTGATTATTTACGTGAAAAGCTCTCATTCAATGTTGCTATTATTGGTCCGACGACTGCTAGCATTAGTCGTCTCAACAATAGATATCGCTATCAATGTTTGATAAAATACAAAGTAGAACCGAATTTGATCGAAACATTATTACAATTGATTAAAATATACCGCACAGATTGGAGTAAGAAGGGCATTCAGCTCATCGTAGACCTTGACCCATCTGTTATTTAGAAAGAAGGACTTAGAAAATGGCGATTAAAGAAGTAGTGAAAAACCCAGCAGCAATTTTAACAACAGCGACGAAGGAAGTTGAGGTTATCAATGAGGAAATTATTGAGCTGTTAGATGATTTATATGACACGATGGTGGAATACGATGGTGTTGGCATTGCGGCACCACAAATTAATGTAAGCCTACGTGTAGCCATTGTGGAATTAGGGGAGGATATTTTAGAAATGATTAACCCGATTGTATTAGAGACAAAAGGGGAAGAGGAAGATGTGGAAGGCTGCTTAAGCTTTCCTGAATTATTCGGTATGGTAAAGCGCCCAACATATGTGAAAATTGAAGCATCTGACCGTGAAGGACGCATTTATGAGCTAGAGGCAGAGGACTTTGAGGCACGTGCGATTTTACATGAAATTGATCATCTAGATGGCGTTTTATTTGACTCAAAAATTACGCATGTGCTAACAGAGGAAGAGCTCGAAGAAATGTATGCAGAGGAGGAATAGTATGTTATCCATCGTTTTTATGGGCACACCGGCCTTCTCTGTACCAATTTTACGCATGCTACATGAAGAGGGCTACAATGTGCTAGCAGTGGTAACACAGCCTGATCGTCCTGTTGGGCGTAAAAAAGTATTAACGCCTCCACCTGTCAAGGAGGAAGCTGTACGTTTAGGCTTACCTGTTATTCAACCAGAAAAGCTACGCGACTCAGTAGAATTAGAGCAAATTTTAGCATTGCAGGCAGATTTAGTCGTGACAGCAGCATTTGGTCAAATTTTACCGAAAGTGTTGCTTGATGCACCGCGTTTAGGCTGTATTAACGTTCATGCTTCATTGCTACCTGCATATAGAGGTGGCGCACCGATTCATCAGGCAATTATAGATGGACAAAAGGAAGCCGGTGTGACGATTATGTATATGGCACAAAAGCTAGATGCTGGCGATATCATTAGTCAACAGGCGATTTCGATTGAAGAAACGGATCATACAGGCAGTTTATTTGACAAGCTAAGCATTGTAGGACGTGACTTATTAAAGCAAACATTGCCTGCAATTGAAGCAGGTACAAATAATCGTACAGTCCAAGACGAAACATTGGTTACTTATGCGCATAATATTAGTCGTGAGCAAGAACGCATTGATTGGCAGCAAAACGCACGCACGATTTACAATCAAGTACGCGGTTTGCATCCATGGCCTGTTGCCTACACAACTTTGGAAGAAAGCAATGTGAAAATTTGGTGGGCACAAATTGGTAGTACGAAGCACACAGCTACACCAGGTGAGGTTGTGCATATTGCGAAAGATTATTTTGAAATTGCAACAGGTGAAGGCGGGGCGCTTGCTGTTTATGATTTACAGCCTGCGGGGAAAAAGCGTCTGAGCGCAGAGGAATATTTGCGTGGCACAGGGGCAAAATTGCAGATTGGAGATCGCTTTGAATGACAAAGAAAAAACAGCAAATTTGGAATGGTAATGTACGAGATGCGGCGTTAAGCATTTTATTAGCAGTTGATAAAAATCAAGCATATAGCAACTTGTTACTACATCAAACAATTGAAAAATATAAAATAGAAGCAAAGGACCGTGCGTTATTAACGGAAATCACGTATGGTACATTGCAGCACAAATTAACGCTTGATTATTATTTAGCACCATTTGTAAGAGGGAAAGTAGAAGCATGGGTGCAATGGTTACTGCGCCTTTCATTATTCCAAATGCATTATTTAACACGCATCCCACCACATGCCGCAGTGAATGAGGCAGTGGAAATTGCAAAGCGACGTGGGCATCAAGGAATTGCCTCAATGGTTAATGGTATTTTGCGTTCGATTTTACGACAAGGTGTGCGTTCGACAGATGAAATTCAGGATGAAATGGAGCGTTTAGCGATTGCAACAAGCCATCCACAATGGCTAGTGGAGCGCTATATCGAGACATATGGCATTGAACAAACAGCAACAATGCTTGCGTGTAACAATTTGCCAGCCAAGCAAACAGTACGTGTCAATACATTAAAGGCGACGCCAGCTGAAGCGATTGCACTACTTGAGCAAGAGGGGATTACAGCGGTACAAAGCGAATTTCTACCTGAATGCTTAACATTGACAGGTGGACAAGCAGCACGTACAGAAGCATTCAAAAAAGGATTCATTACGATTCAAGATGAAAGCTCGATGTTACCAGCAAACGTTTTAAACCCACAGCCAGGGATGCGTGTACTCGATATGTGTGCAGCACCAGGCGGGAAAACGACGCATTTAGCAGAAAAAATGCATAATCAAGGCTCAGTGCTAGCGCTCGACTTGCATCCACATAAGCTTGAGCTAATCGATGAAAACACAGCGCGCTTAGACATTGAGATTGTACAAACAGCGCCATTAGATGGGCGCAAAGCAGCTAGCATATTACAAAAGGAAAGCTTTGATGCGATTTTAATTGATGCACCATGCTCAGGGCTTGGTGTAATGCGTCGCAAGCCAGATATTAAATACACAAAAAGACTAGAGGATTTCGCCAATTTACAAGTGATTCAGCTTGGTATTTTAGCAAATGCAGTGGAGCTATTAAAGCCGAATGGACGCCTCGTTTATAGCACATGTACAATCGATAAAGAAGAAAATGAAGGTACGGTACAAGCCTTTTTGGCAGCACATCCGATGATGGAAGCAATCTTGCTAGAAAATTTACCACAACAGCTTGCTGAGGAGCAACATAACGGAATGCTTCAAGTATTCCCACAACATATGGACAGCGATGGCTTTTTCGTTGCTGCCTTCGTAAAAAAGGAGACAAATTAAACTTTATGGAACAAAATAAATTCGATGAACGTATTTTAGACTTAGTCGAGGAAGCAGAAGAGAAGCCCGTACGCCGTGAGAAAAAAGAAAAGCCGCAATTAAAGGAATCGATTTATTCATTGCGCCCTGATGAATTGCAAAATTGGTTAGTAGAAAATGGAGAAAAAGCATTCCGTGCAGGACAAATTTTTGATTGGCTTTATCATAAGCGCGTCAAAACATTTGAGGAAATGTCAAACCTATCAAAATCTTTGCGTGAAAAATTAAGTGCAAACTTTGCATTAACAACACTATCGACAATTATTCAGCAGGAATCGAAGGATGGCACAATTAAATTTTTATTCCAATTGCAAGATGGTTATTCAATTGAAACCGTATTAATGCGCCATGATTATGGCAATTCTGTTTGTGTAACAACACAAGTAGGCTGCCGTATTGGCTGTACGTTCTGCGCCTCTACATTAGGCGGCTTAAAGCGCCACTTACTTGCTGGTGAAATTGTTGAGCAAGTTGTCAAAGTTCAGCAAGCTTTGGATGAAGTTGAGGAGCGTGTGAGCCATATCGTTATTATGGGGATTGGGGAGCCATTCGACAATTATGATGCGATGATGAATTTCTTAAAGGTCATTAATGATGAAAAAGGCTTAAATATTGGCGCTCGCCATATTACAGTGTCAACTTCAGGTATCGTGCCAAAAATTTATGATTTTGCCAATGAGCAGCTACAAATTAATTTTGCGCTATCGCTACATGCACCAAATCAAGAATTGCGCCAAAAGCTTATGCCAATCGCACGTGCTTACAAGCTGGAACGATTAATGGAATCGATTCGTTATTATACACAGAAAACGGGACGTCGCGTGAGCTTTGAGTACGGTTTATTTGGTGGCGAAAACGATTCTGTTGAGCATGCAGAGGAGCTAGCAAAATTAATTAAAGGCATTAAGTGTCATGTTAATTTAATTCCTGTGAACTATGTGCCAGAGCGAAACTATGTGAGAACACCACGCAATCAAATCTTTGATTTTGAAAAAACGTTAAAGAAGCACGGCATTAATGTGACAATTCGTCGCGAACATGGCTCGGATATTGATGCAGCATGTGGACAGCTGCGTGCAAAGGAGCGAGCACAAGAAACAAAGTAGGTGGAAAGTATGAACTTTACAGTTGAAAGTGATGTTGGCTTAAAGCGTTCAGAAAATGAGGATCGAGTAGCTTTTTGTGAACGGTTAGATAACTATAAGCTAGCGATATTAGCTGATGGTATGGGCGGACATAATGCGGGAGATGTAGCAAGTGAAATGGCGATTACGGCGTTGCAGCGTGCATTCATGCAAGTGGATGCTGCTGCACTATTGACGGAGGAAAAGCGACAGCAATGGCTTGAAACCGTGATATCGCAAATAAACGAAGACATTTATCATTATTCATTATCACATGAAGGCTGTAAAGGCATGGGGACGACGCTAATCGCTGTCATAATCGATCAGGCAAATTGTACAATTGCACATATCGGTGATAGCCGCGTCTACCACTTTACGGAAGAGGATGGAAGGCTTATTACGCGCGATCATTCCTATGTCAATGTACTAGTTGATAATGGTGAAATAAGCGAGGAAGAGGCACAGCATCATCCAAAAAAGAATTTTATTTTAAGAGCATTAGGCACTGAATTAACGATTCAGGCTGATTTTTACAGTATGGAACTGCAAGAGGATTCCTATTTGCTTATTTGCTCAGATGGTTTAAGCGATAAACTGAGCTTATATGAAATGGCGGCTTTGATTACATTGCCGCTTGCTTTACAGAAAAAGGGGAAAAAGCTCGTACAGCTAGCAAATGAACTCGGTGGTGAGGACAATATTTCCCTTATTTTATTGACACTGAAGGATAAGGAGGTGTAAGGAATGATGATCGGCAAACGAATTAGTGACCGTTACAAAATAATTGAGTTAATTGGCGGCGGTGGCATGTCCAATGTTTATTTAGCGCATGATATGATTTTAAACCGCGATGTGGCGATTAAAATTTTACGCTACGATTTTACGAATGAAGAAGAATTGCATCGCCGATTTCAACGTGAAGCACTTTCGGCAACGAGCCTTACACATCCTAATATCGTCAGCGTCTATGATGTTGGTGAAGATGGCGATATGCATTATATTGTCATGGAATATATTAAAGGCAAAACGTTAAAGCAGTACATACAGGAATTTTCTCCTTTATCGCCTGCAAGAAGTGTTCATATTATGAAGCAGCTTACATCAGCACTTGCTCATGCACATGAAAATGGCATTATTCACCGCGATATTAAACCGCAAAATATTTTAATGGATTTAGAAGGCAATGTAAAAGTAACGGATTTTGGTATTGCGACAACATTAAGTGCAACGAGCTATACGCAGACGAATTCGGTCATTGGAACGGTGCATTATTTATCACCAGAGCAGGCACGTGGTGGTATCGCAACAGGCAAATCAGATATTTACGCATTAGGCATTGTCTTTTATGAGCTATTAACAGGAGAATTGCCATTTTCAGGTGAATCAGCAGTAGCGATTGCTTTAAAGCATTTACAAACAGAAACGCCATCTGTTCGTGCATTTGATGGTTCCATTCCACAAAGCGTTGAAAATATCGTATTGAAGGCAACTGCTAAGGATGCAAGTCATCGCTACAACAGCGCAGAGGAAATGGAGCACGATTTAGAAACATGCTTATCAGCGGAGCGTATTCATGAAGCGAAATTCAGCTTACCTATTGATGATGATGCAACGAAAATTTTACCGATTATTAAAGATAATAAAATGCCAGTGCATGATATAGCAGAAACGAAAAAAATGGAGGCTGTGAAAAAAGCACCACCTCAACAACAGCCACCAGCACCGCAAAAAAGGAAGAAATGGCCTATGGTAGTTGGGGGCATCGTACTACTTATCATCATTGCAATAGCTACCGTTTACTTTTTGAAGCCGAAAAAAGTGGAAATTCCGAAAGAAATTGTTGGGATGACGATAGAGGAAGCAACAGAGGAGCTAAAATCATTAGGCTTTAAAGTTGGCGAAACAGAGGAACGGTTTGATGAGGAAATCGAAGAAGGTAAAATTATCGAAACAAGCCCTAAAACAGGTACTTTAAGAGTAAAAGGTAGCGAAATAAAGCTTATCGCAAGTAAAGGTGCACAAACTTCCAAAATGGCAAATTATGTGGATCAAAAGCTTGAGCAAGTAACATCACTACTTGACGATTTTAAAGAGCACAAAATAGAATACGAAAATAGCGATGCCGAAAAAGGCACAATTATTCGTCAAGAGCCAGCTGCTGGAGAGGACATTATCGTGAAGGATACAGTCGTTACACTCGTTGTTAGTGAAGGCAAAAAGACGGTGAAATTGATTGACCTTGCTAATTTCTCTAATGCGGCACTTGACGAATACACAGAGCGAAATAATTTAAAATGGCGTGCTGTAGATGAAAAAACATCTGAAACGATTCCTAAAGGCAGTGTTATTTCCCATAAACCTGGTGCAGGAGAAGAGGTTGAGGAAGGACAAACGATTGAAGTCGTTATTTCAGCAGGACCACCTGCTAAGCAAGTCAGGTTTAGAAGCATAGAAGTTGAAATTCCGTATGAGCCAATATTTAATGAAGAGGGCGAAGAGGAATATCGAGAACAGACAATCCATATTTATATTCAAGATAAAAACAATAAAATGCATGAAATATATGATACATTGACAATTACAGAAACTACGAAGTATCGTATGAATTTCGAAATTGAGGAAGGTAGCGAGGCTGCCTACCGTATTGATCGTGACTCCTTCAAAATTGCTGAAGGTACAATTCCATATCCAGAGTAAGGGGGCATTTGATGGCGCAAGGCCAAATTCGTAAAGCATTAAGTGGTTATTATTATGTATATCAGGACGGGGAGCTTGTTCAATGCCGTGGGCGTGGTGTTTTTCGCAACCGCGGCGAATCTCCGCTCGTTGGAGATATTGTTGATTATACAAAAGAGGGTGACTCAGATGGCTATGTGATGAAAATTCACCCTCGTAAAAATGAGCTCGTGCGACCACCTATTGCTAATATCGACCAAGCAATTTTAGTTTTTTCCGTAAAGGAGCCTGATTTTAATACGCTATTATTAGATCGCTTTTTAGTTGTACTTGAATCATTTTTCGTTCAGCCTGTTATTTGTTTAACAAAAATGGATTTACTAACAGCAGACGAAAAGCAGCGGCTACAAGAGAAAATTGTAGATTATGAGGCAATTGGTTATACGGTTTTAACAACTTATCAAGATGATAGCACGCTGATGGAGCGTTTATACCCGCTATTAGAAGAGAAAATTAGCGTGTTAGCAGGACAGTCTGGTGTCGGCAAGTCTACGTTATTAAATACATTATTACCTGATTTACAATTGAAAACAGGAGCGATTTCGCAAAGTTTAGGGCGTGGTAAGCATACGACACGTCACGTTGAGCTGATTGAAGTAGGCAATGGCTTGCTGGCGGATACACCAGGCTTTAGCTCCTTTGATTTTGATACGATTGAAAAAGAGGAGCTAACAGCGTGTTTCCCAGAGTTTCAACGCTTGAGCGAAAATTGTAAATTCCGTGGCTGCTTACATACGAAGGAGCCAAAATGTGCGGTCAAAGAAGCATTAGCAAGTGGAGAGGTTCGTCAATATCGCTATGAGCATTATGAACAATTTTTACAAGAAATTATGGAACGAAAGCCGAGGTATTAAAAGATGATTAAAATCGCACCATCTATTTTAGCTGCGAATTTCGCGCAATTAGGACAAGAAGTAAAGGAAGTAGAAGCTGCTGGTGCAGAGTTGATTCATATCGATGTTATGGATGGACATTTTGTTCCGAATATTTCATTCGGCTCAATCGTTTTAGATGCAATTCGTCCTTTAACGTCATTGCCACTTGATGTGCATTTAATGATTGAAAATCCGGATCAATATATTGAGCAGTTTGCAAAAGCTGGAGCGGATTATATTACAGTGCATGTGGAGGCTTGTCGCCATTTACATCGCACAATTCAATTAATTCGTTCATATGGTGTGAAGCCAGGTGTGGTGTTAAACCCACATACGCCGATTGAAACGATTCACCATGTGTTAGAGGATATTGATATGGTATTGTTTATGACGGTCAATCCAGGCTTTGGCGGACAAAAGTTTATTTCATCGGTTGTACCGAAAGTCGCTGCATTATCAAAAATCATTAAAGAGCGTGGTTTAACTATTGATATTGAAATTGATGGTGGTATTACAGCAGAAACAATCGTTCCATGTGCAGAAGCGGGCGCCAATATTTTTGTTGCAGGCTCTGCCATTTACAATCAAGAAGACCGCGCAGCTGCATTACAAGCCATTAAAGCAGCTGGTGAAGCGGCATACGTGCGATGATTGCCGTAATTTGCTCAGGTGGACCAAGCGAAGAGCTTTGTTCATTTGAGCCTTTTATTCATGAGGAAGATGTTATTTTTATTGGCGCTGACCGAGGAGCATACCATCTATTAGAACGGGGAATTCGTCCCACTGTTATCGTCGGTGATTTGGATTCTATTACACCACATGAACGTCAAGCATTAGTAGAGACAGGCATTCCTATTGATATATATGCTGCAGAAAAAGATGAAACGGATACCGATTTAGCCTTGCTAAAAGCGATTTCCTATCAGCCAAATAAAATTGTGCTCACAGGTGTAACTGGAGGGCGCTTAGATCATTATGAGGCGGTGTTACGGACCGTGTGTGGCTTGCAGCAAAAATATAGCGATATCGTCTTTGAAATTTGCAACCGCCATAACCAGCTACGCTTTTTAGTGCCAGGCACACACACAATTTACGACAATTTAGATTATCCGTATTTATCTTTCTTTGCTTATGGGGAAGCTGTGCAAAATGTGACGTTACGCGGTGTGAAATATGAAACGACAAACGAGGAAATTAGCTTATGGTCATCGCGCTTTACAAGTAATGAGATTGTGGAACAAGCGCATATTACCTTTACATCTGGCATATGTTTAATGATAAGAAGTGCTGATTAAGGGGGAGCGAGTGTGAAGGTGTACACATTTCAATTACCAAAGTTTATTAGTTCGATGACACGTGCGTGTTTGAAGCTATTTAAGAAAGAGAAGAAGAGTTAAATAGCTGTCGGAAAAACTTGCCTAGGCAAGTCTTTTCCGACAGCTATTTTGCATTTTTATTTTAAGGTATCTAGGAATATTTTTGATAGAATTTACGACAAACTTTAGACAATTATTAGTCCATTAACATCCAATGCTTTATAAACAAAAAACATCGACCATTTATATGGTCGATGTTTTTTATCGCGATTATACGCGCTCAATTTTACCTGATTTTAATGCACGAGCAGAAACCCATACGCGCTTTGGCTTACCGTCAACTAAGATACGAACCTTTTGAAGGTTAGCACCCCAAGTACGTTTGTTAGCGTTCATTGCGTGTGAACGGTTGTTGCCTGTACGAGCTTTACGGCCAGTGATAACACATTGTTTTGGCATGTAAATTCCCTCCCTACAGTTGAATCTGAAAGCAATATATTTCAGTTCGATATTTCACATACCATATTAATTTAACACAGTCTCCATGTGAGTGCAACAATTTTTCAACAACCTTTCAAGAAAAAAACCTTTACAGCAATTTTGTTATTATCCACGGTAACCAAGCTTCATAGAAACTTGGCGACCTGTGGTGATTAGTTGGTGTGTTAATTGTTCAATTCTTTCTGTAGATATATTGAAGCTAACAAAGCCAATACTAATAGCACCAACAATGTCACCAAAGCCATTAAAAATAGCAACAGCTATAGCGGAAGTTCCAGCTGTACGTTCACCATGACTGATAGCAAAGCCTTGAGCTTTAATTTGCTCTAGCTGTGTTTCAATTCGCTCCATTTCCTCTTTAGACACAAGCTGCTGTAAAATTTCTTTAGCGCGCTGTGGTGGCAGTGCAGCAAGAATCGCTTTATTAGCTGCACCAATATGCATTGGGACACGAATACCTAATTGATCATAAATGCGAATAGGATTGGTAGGATTATCAATTCTTTCGATAATAATTGTGTCTAAATCTGCAGGTTTATTCAAATAAACGCTTTCTCCAACTAATCGGGCTAATTGCTCTAATTCCACTCTGATTTTGCTAATATAATCCATTGAATCATATACTTGCAAGCCAATTTCCATCCATATTGTTCCGAGATGATAATGCTTTGTTTGGCTATCTTGTACAACCATACCTTGTTTAATCATTGCCTGCAAAATTCTATGTAATGTACTTAATGGTAAATCGCATTTTGTAGATAGCTCGGAAATGGACATGCCAGCATCGTTTGCTTTAGATGCTAAAATTTTTGTGATAGTCATTGCTCGTTCTAATAATTGCATAAATATATCACCTCTTCTTCGTCTATTCTATTGTGATTTTGACGATGCGTCTAGTTTTAGAATAGCAGTTTTCAACAAATAGAGTGCTCTAAAAAATAAAATTTCTGAATATATTGACATCTGGGTGTAGAGAGCATATATTTTTTATATAAACTTTCCTTTGTACGGAATTTATTTCCGTTTAACGGAAAAAGGAGTGGTGTAATGTATTATTGTTCATCTATGTATGCGCCATTGAAGCATGTAATTGTGAAACATCCAAAAGATGCTTTTCAAAATCAAAATCATTTGCATGCAGAGTGGCAAACCTTTAACTATTTGGCGGAACCAAATTACGCGGAAGCGATTAATGAATATGCTGATTTTATTGCTATTTTAGAAGATTATGTTGAGCATATTGATTATTTACCAAAATCTGAATCTGTTGGCTTGGATTCGCTTTATGCACATGATCCAGTGAAATTCACGCCAAAAGGGGCTATCATTTTAAAGTCAGGCAAAGAATTGAGACAGCCAGAGGCAAAGGTTTATAAGGAATTTTTACAGGCTAAGGATATACCGATTATTGGTGAGCTAACAGGTGAAGCTGTATCGGATGGAGGCGATATTGTTTGGTTAGATGATCGCACATTAGCAGTAGGGCGAGGCTATCGTACGAATGATGAGGCTATTCGTCAGTTAAAGGAAATGACGGCTGGTATGGTAGATGAATTTATCGTTGTCCAGCTCCCGCATGATTTGGGTGAAGCAGAGTGCCTACATCTGATGTCCTTTATTAGCATGGTTGATAAAGATTTAGCTGTTGTACACTCACGATTAATGCCGGTCTTTTTCCGACAGCTGTTATTAGCACGCGGGATTCAGTTAATTGAAGTACCAAAGGAAGAATACGATGCACTAGGCTGCAATGTGTTAGCACTAGCACCAAGAGTTTGTGTCATTCCTGCTGGTAATCCAGTTACAAAGCAGCAACTAATAGATGCAGGTGCGACTGTTTATGAATATAAAGGTGATGAAATTACGGTCAAAGGGACAGGTGGACCAACATGTTTAACTTGCCCAGTAGTTAGAGGATAAAGTAAGGCTTTTTTTACACGCTATCATATGTTTAATACGAAACAAATAACTATTGTTAGAAAAAAGGAGAAAAATAATGATGTTTAAAAATGTAATTGTGAAAAATCCAGGAAATAGCTTTGTAAATGGCTTAACAACGAGCGATTTAGGAAAACCGATATTAGAAAAATTATTTGAGCAGCATGCACAATACGTAGAGGCATTAAAAAAGTGCGGTGTGGAAGTGACGCAGCTAGCGGCAGATGAGACATTTCCAGACTCCACATTTGTGGAAGATACGGCTGTTTTAACAGCTGAGTTTGCGATTATTTCAAATCCTGGTGCAGAGGCACGCAATCGCGAAATTGAAACGATAGAGCCAGCAATTCAACAATTTTACGACAAAATTTATTATATTAAAGCACCCGGTACACTTGATGGTGGAGATGTATTACAAGCGGAGAAGAAGTTTTATGTAGGGATTTCTGACCGTACAAATGAAGAAGGGGCACGTCAATTTAAAGAAATTGTCGAAAAGGAAGGCTATGAAGCGACGATTATTCCGTTAAAAGAGTTTTTCCATTTAAAAACAGGAATTGCCTATGTAGGGGAAAATCGCATGGTGCTTGCTGGAGAGTTTATTGACCATCCTGCTTTTGCTTCTTATGACAAAATTATTATTCCAAAAGAGGATGAATACTCAGCAAACTGTATTCAAGTAAATGATTACGTTATTATCCCAGCAGGCTACCCAGAAACAAATCGAAAATTAATAGAATTAGGCTATCAAACAATTGAATTAAATATGTCTGAATTTCGCAAGCATGATGGTGGCTTAAGCTGTTTATCATTGCGTTTTTAATGATAGTAATTATGTGCTAGCTAATTGAGTTAATCCAAAGGGTTTTTCATTAAAAATAGTAGACGTCAGAATCAATGCTGTATGGAAAGAAGGAGAGAACAGTGAGCAATGGACAACAGCAGCACGATAATACATTAAAGCGTTCCATGAAAAGCCGCCATTTATTAATGCTATCACTTGGTGGTGTTATTGGGACAGGTTTATTTTTAAATGTTGGCTATACAATTAACCAAGCTGGACCTGGTGGTGCATTAATTGGCTATTTATTTGGTGGCTTAATTTTATTTATGGTAATGAATTGCCTTGGAGAATTAGCAGTTTATATGCCTGTAACAGGTTCTTTTCAAACATATGCAACTCGTTTTATTAGTCCAGCGGCAGGCTTTTCCTTAGGCTGGATGTACTTTGTTGGCTCTGCTGCTACAGCGGGCGTTGAATTTACTGCTGCAGGTATATTAATGCAGCATTGGTTTCCAGATGTAGCGATTTGGATATGGTGTGCTGTGTTTATGGCGCTGTTATTTGGCTTGAATGCTTTGACAACAAGAGGATTTGCAGAGGCAGAGTTTTGGTTTGCAGGCATTAAAGTGGTCGCAGTAATTGCCTTTATCGTAATTGGAGCAGCAGCTATTTTGGGAATTATTCCTTTAGCAGACCGCCCAACGCCACACTTCACAAATTTAGCTCCATCTGGATGGTTTCCAGCAGGTATTACAATTATTTTTGTGACGATGATGAATGTTATTTTTTCTTATCAGGGGTCTGAGCTAGTAGGAATTGCAGCTGGGGAAACAGAGGAGCCAGAAAAAAATATACCGAAGGCAATACGTACAATTATTTTTAGAATCATTGTCTTTTATATCGCTTCTATTATTGTATTATCAGCCATCTTCCCAGCATCTGAGCTTGGTTTGTTAGAAAGTCCGTTCGTTACTTTAATGAAAATTGCGGGAGTGCCATATGCGGCAGATATTATGAATTTTGTTATTTTAACTGCTATTTTATCGGTAGGAAATTCATGTCTATTTGCTTCAACTCGTTTACTATGGTCAATGTCAAATGAAGGGATGGCGCCTAAAATGTTTGGGCGTTTAACTAAAAATAAAGTGCCATTAAATGCGCTCATATTTACAATGTTATTCTCATTGTTATCATTATTAACAAGCGTTATGGAAGCGGATACAGTATTTGTTATTTTAATGTCAGTAGCAGGTATTTCTGTGACGATATCTTGGATGGGGATTTGTGCATCGCAATTTATGTTTCGACGTCGCTTTATTCAAGAGGGAGGCAATATTGCTGATTTAAAATTTAAAATACCGTTTTATCCAATAATTCCGCTAGTTTGCATAGCCTTTTGTGTATTAATTCTTGTATTTTTAGCATTTGACCCAACCCAATTAATTGGCTTAATATATGGAATTGCTTTCTTTATTGCATGTATGATTTTTTATAAAGTAAAATTAAGTAAACAACAGCATGGATAACATAGAGGAGAATTGTTTATGAATTGGAATACACCAGAGAAGCTACGTGCATTATTATGTGAAATTGTCAGCTGGGAAAGCAGGACATTAACACAAGGTGAAAATGAATTTGCTTATAAATTAAAGGATAAATTGCAGACATTGTCATATTTTCAACAACAACCTGAATTTGTTGAATTGCATGATGCGGGACTTGGTCGACATGCAGTAACGGCTCTTTATAAGCATCCAACCGCAACAGAAACGGTAGTACTAATCAGTCACTTTGATACGGTGCATACAGAGGAGTATGGTGAGTTAGAGCCGCTTGCCTTTTATCCAGAAGAGCTGACAAAAAAGCTGATGGAGCCTAAGTATTTTAAAGATTTACCAGAACAAGTGAAAATTGATTTGGAGTCGGGGAAGTATTTATTTGGGCGCGGCACAATGGATATGAAAATGGGACTAGCATTGCATATGCAGCTAATTGAAAGGGCAAGCATTGAACAATGGCCAATCAACCTTCTATTAACCGCTGTTCCAGATGAAGAAGTGAACTCCGCTGGAATGCGAGCAGCAGTTGTAGAATTAGTACGGTTACGTGAGCAGCATCATCTAACATATAAATTATTTTTAAATAGTGAGCCATCCTTCTCACAAGAACCTACTGATATTAAAGAATATATTTACTCTGGCACTATTGGAAAAATTATGCCTGCCGCTTTATTTTATGGGAAAGAAACACATGTAGGAGAACCTTTAAAAGGCATGACAGCTAATTTTATTGCTTCCTATATGACACAGCATATGGAATGGAACCCTATTTTCCGTGAGCAAGATTTAGGTGAAAGTACACCCCTTCCAGTATCGCTGCAATTAAAGGATTTGAAGATGGAATATTCGACACAAACACCTTATCGTGCTGCAGCGCTGTATAATGTCTTTTTAATGAAGCGCACAGCGACAGAGGTGATGGATATTTTTGAACAGGTGGCAGTGGAAGCTATGAACGCTTGTAATACGCATTATCAGCAAATTTGCCAGCGTGAGGGTGTCAAAGGTGTAGGTGCTGTAAAGGTTATACGTTATGAGGCACTTTTAGAGCTTGCTATAGAGAAACTTGGAGAAGCAGAGGTGGAGGCAATTAAACAGCGAGTTATTCATCATGAGAGCTGGGATGATCGAGAGAAATCCATTCGCATTGTGGATCAGCTGATGATTCGTTGTCAGGAGCTAGCACCTGCAACAGTGTTACTTTATACACCACCATATTATCCAGCAATTAACGCATCGAACCATCCAATTGTTGAACAATCAATTGAATTGCTGAAAGAGGTAGCGAAGACATTTAATAATGAAGTTGAACAAATTCATTATTTTAACGGCATATGTGATTTAAGCTATGTTAATTATTCAGATAGTGAGAATGGTTGGTTAGCATTCGAGAAAAATACACCTGTTTGGGGAGAAACATATAGCATTCCTTTTGATATGATGGCAGCATTACAAGGTCCAGTGTTAAATGTAGGACCATTTGGTAAAGACCCGCATCAAAAAACAGAAAGATTGCATGTTGATAGTGCCTTTGTAGAAATGCCTGTTATGATTGAGAAGCTTATTAAAAGTTTATCTGAGGTAGGTCTAAAGTGATATTTAGACGTATTTCATATATAATATTGAAATAACAGAAATGTTAAATAGTAGCGCATGAGATTAAAGCTTTGCACTTTGATTTCATGCGTTTTATTCATGTTATGCTGTTAAATTGACAGTCTGTTTTTAATTTATCTTAAGCGGCACTAGACGAATTATGGCGTTTTCTTTTATAATTATTGTTTATGTAGTACAATAAAGAGTAGTTTAAAAGTACTTAGGGGGCGTATTTATGTCAATAGAAATCCACAATGAATTCGGACAAATCGATATTTCGAATGATGTGATTGCACAAATTGCAGGTGGCGCAGCGGTTGAGTGCTACGGTATTGTTGGAATGGCAAGCAAACATCAAATTCGAGATGGATTAACAGATATTTTACGTAAAGAGAACTTTACAAAAGGTGTGCTAGTTCGTCAAGAAGGCGAAGACTTACATATTGATATGTACATTATTGTAAGCTATGGTACAAAAATTTCTGAAATTGCTTATCAAGTACAATCAACAGTAAAATATACAGTAAATAAAACATTAGGTATGAGCGTGAAGTCCGTTAATATTTTCGTGCAAGGCGTTCGTGTGATGAATGTGTAATGAGGAGGAAGCAAATCTAATGAAGTCTTTAGGCGGAATGAAATTCGCAGAAATGGTACAAATGGGGGCACACCATTTATATCAAAATGCGGCTTATGTAGATTCATTAAATGTATTCCCTGTACCAGATGGTGATACAGGAACGAATATGAATTTGTCGATGACATCAGGTGCAAAAGAAACAGAGGTACAAGCACAGGAGCATATCGGGAAAACAGCACAAGGATTAGCGAAAGGCCTATTAATGGGCGCACGTGGAAATTCGGGTGTTATTTTGTCGCAATTATTCCGTGGTTTCGGAAAAGCGATTGAAAAGGAAGCAGAAATCGATGCAATCGGCTTTGCTGATGCTTTCCAAGCAGGTGTTGACACAGCATATAAGGCAGTAATGAAGCCTGTTGAAGGAACAATTTTAACAGTAGCTCGTGAAGCGGCTGCAAAGGCAGTGGAAGTAGCGCAAGATGAAGATGATATTATTGTTGTCATGGAGGCGCTTGTAGCAGAAGCGAAAGCCTCACTAGCACGCACACCAGAGCAGCTTCCTGTTTTAAAGGAAGTAGGCGTAGTCGATAGCGGTGGACAAGGCTTATTATTTGTATACGAAGGTTTCCTTGCCTCATTAAAAGGCGAGCCACTGCCACAAAAAAATGAATCTTCATTAGATGATTTAATCAATGCGGAGCATCATCGTGTGCAAGATTTTATGAACACGGAAGATATTGAATTTGGCTATTGTACAGAAATTATGGTGCGCTTTGAGTCAGATAAAGAGCCGTTCGACGAGGAACAATTCCGCCAAGAGCTAAATCCGATGGGTGATTCCTTGCTTGTTATTTCGGATGATGAAATTGCTAAAGTGCATATTCATTCAGAAACACCAGGAGCAGTGCTTGCAGCAGGGCAAAAATATGGTAGCTTAATCAAAATTAAAGTAGATAATATGCGTGAGCAGCATTCTGCAATTGTTGGGGAAGCCCCTGTAGCAACAGTACCAAAAGTGGAAAAGCATCCATACGCGGTTGTGACGATTGCAATGGGTGAAGGTGTAGCGAATTTATTGCGTTCAATCGGTGCTTCATATGTCATTGAAGGCGGACAAACGATGAATCCTTCAACAGAGGATATCGTGAAAGCCGTAAAAGAAATCGGTGCAGAGCGCGTTGTTATTTTACCTAATAACAAAAACATCATTATGGCTGCTGAGCAAGCGGTTGAATTATTAGATATTGAGGCAGCGGTTGTGCCAACAAAAACAATTCCACAGGGGATGGCTGCGATTTTAGCATTCAACCCAGAGGTATCTGTGGAGGAAAATCAAGCAAGCATGGTAGATAGCTTTGCACATGTGAAAACAGGGCAAGTAACATTTGCGGTACGCGATACATCGATTGATGGTGTAGAAATCCGTAAAGACGAGTTTATGGCATTAGCTGAGGGCAAAATTATTTTATCAACACCGACGATGATGGAGGCGGCGCAAACAGTTGCTACATCACTTGTTGACGAAGATGCGGAAATTGTCACAGTTATTTATGGTGAAGATGCAACAGCAGATGAAGCCACACAGCTAGCTGCATTTATCGAAGAAAATTATCCTGATGCAGAAGTAGAAGTTGTTGAAGGAAAGCAAGCGTTATATCCGTTTATTTTATCAGTGGAATAAGGTGAGGCTGTAGAGAAAGTCGTTTCTCTACAGCTTTTTATATGTACATGAGTAATTATTTTCCATATGATTCTTTTGATATAAGTAAATTTTGTGTCCAAGCGACAATTCTGATACACTAAGTAGTAAATAAGAGATTTTTTTAGGAGGAACGGGTATGAAGTTTACTTCCGTTTTTGATATTATTGGTCCTGTAATGATTGGACCTTCATCTTCACATACAGCAGGTGCGGCAAGAATTGGACGTGTAGCGCGTGATTTATTTGGTCGTCAGCCGAAGTGGGCAAAAATTCATTTATATGGCTCGTTTGCAGAAACATATCGTGGACATGGCACAGATGTGGCGATTGTAGGCGGCTTATTAGATTATGATACGTATGATGAGCGCATTAAAACAGCATTTGAGGATGCTGAAAAAGCAGGCTTATCTTTCGAGTTTATTCCAGAAGAGGCGCATAAGGAGCATCCAAATACAACGCGTATCGTCATGGGTGATGATGAAGGTGAAATGAGCGTTGAAGGTGTTTCAATTGGTGGAGGGAAAATTGAAATTAGTGAAGTAAACGGTTTCAAACTTCGCTTAACAGGTGGAATGCCAGCGATTTTAGTTGTGCATGATGACCGTGCAGGCTGTATTGCGAATGTAGCAAATTGTTTGGCGATGCACGATGTCAATATTGGACATATGGAAGTGTCGCGTATTGAGCGTGGGTTAACAGCATTAATGGTTATTGAAGTTGATCAAAATATAGAGGAACGTGTGTTACAGCAAATTTCCTATATACCACATATTACGAAAGTATCGAAAATTAACAACTAAGGAGTGAGCATAATGGACGTATTATTTCAAAATGTACGAGAACTAGTAGAGCGTGCAGAGCAAGAAGGAAAGCTCATTTCTGAAATTATGATTGAGCAGGAAATGCAAATGACGGGACGTTCGCGTGAGGATATTATGGCGCAAATGGATCGTAATTTAACAGTAATGGAGGAAGCGGTAGAGCGCGGCATCAAGGGTGTACATTCTGTTACTGGCTTAACAGGTGGCGATGCAGTATTATTGCAAAAATATATTGCTTCAGGCAAGTCGCTAGCTGGCGATTTATTGTTGGATGCTGTTAGTAAAGCAGTGGCAACAAACGAAGTAAATGCAGCGATGGGCACAATTTGTGCAACACCAACAGCAGGCTCAGCAGGCGTTGTACCAGGGACGCTGTTTGCGATTCAACATAAATTAAATCCAACACGTGAGCAAATGATTAATTTCCTATTCACATCAGGTGCCTTTGGTTTTGTCGTAGCGAACAATGCATCAATTTCTGGTGCGGCAGGTGGCTGTCAGGCGGAAGTCGGCTCAGCGGCTGGTATGGCGGCGGCGGCTATTGTGGAAATGGCTGGGGGTACGCCACAGCAATGTGCAGAAGGCTTTGCGATTACATTGAAAAATATGCTAGGGCTTGTTTGTGACCCTGTTGCAGGCTTAGTAGAAGTGCCATGTGTGAAACGTAATGCGATGGGCGCAGCAAATGCGATTGTTGCAGCAGATATGGCGTTAGCAGGAGTAACGAGCCGCATTCCTTGTGATGAGGTTATCGGTGCTATGTATCGCATTGGTGAATCAATGAATCCAGACTTAAAAGAAACGGCACGTGGTGGACTAGCTGCAACACCAACAGGTAAGGCATTAGCTGCCAAAATCTTTGGTGGTGCAGTTGTACAAGGGCAGTAAAAAAGCTTTCGAGAAATGTGGATAGTAGTCCAATTTCTCGAGAGCTTTATTTTTTTACTAGCAATTACGTAAAATCTCCAATGTCTCATTCAAAAATGCCCCTTTTGCTTCACTATTTTTAATTCCATTCTCTACACGGTCATAGCGGAACGCACGAATAATAGCGAATAACGCAGGAAACATCTTTTTCTCCAATACATTCAAAGTTCTTTGCTTTTCATATGCTTGCATAAATTGTTGAAATCGTTGCGTAGAAGACAGCTCGCCTTGATAATCTACATGCCAGCATAAGTAAACACCTACTGCTACACATTCATTTAGTAAAACTTCATCACCTGCTAAATTAAAATCAAAAATACCACTAATTTGTTGCTCATCAAAAAGCATATTGTAATAGCAAAAATCGCCTTGTGTTGCCGCTATTGGTAGCTCTCTCCACACGTCTTCTAATTGCTTACGATACCCTGTATAAAGCGAAGCGATGTCCTGCATATGTGGCTCTTGTGCAAATGCGGTTGCAAAATCACGAAAGCATAGCTCGTTTTCATCATAATCACCAAGTGCATCGCTCTCATTGCCACCAAACATCGCCCAAGAAGTTGCTTGATTTAATAAAATGGTATGTTCCAGTGAGAAACGATGCATTTTGCCTAATGCAGTGCCGATTTCTTCAATATGTATATTTGTCAAACAGTTAATCGCGATACCTGAAACCATATGTTCAAGCGTATAGACAATATTTTGCTCTGTTACTGTATAGCCACCATCACCTATTTTTAAATAAGTGGTGACAGGCAAAATTGCAGAAAGCTTATTTGCAAATGCGCAGATTTGCTGCATCTTATCGCTATTATACTGCTCGCCTTTTAACATATAGCGCGTGCCATCCATTGCGGTAATGACAGCGAGCTTTTTAGCGCTATCACGGATTACGTCGCACGATGCAATCTCAATACCCCAAAAGGTTGCTACAATTCGTTGGAAAGTGTCGTTCATTGGAATCTCCTCCTTTATCAATGTAATATAATAATTATACATGAAGAGAAGATGAACACGTATGAAAGGTGTCCGTTTTGAAATTCTGAATAGCTATGGCAAGCATTTATATACTATTTTTGTAGATTTGATTGATGAAACATGGCTTGACAATTTAGTGGATGCGAATGCTATAGCATAGAAGATTGTATGTTAGGGGCGGACCTTTTTCCAGACGAAACAGTGTTTATTGGATAAGATTTTTTGGGAGAAAATTTCTGTACAAGACTATTACATAATATTTGCCGATTTAAAGGCTTTGGGAATATTATTGAAATTCGCAATCGTATGGACTTTTTATAAAGTAATACAGCTTGTAGAACGAGTACAAATGTGCAGCTATCAAAATATTCAATGTACGATGAATAACAACGACACGTGTAAAAGGAGGGATATAATATGACAAGCTGTACAGAACCTGTAACGACATTGAAGGGAATTGGCAAGGAAACAGCAGAGCATCTACAATCATTACATATTGAAACAATTGGCGATTTAATTTGGACATTTCCTTATCGTCATGAGGATTTTCGATTGAAGGATTTAGCTGAAACGCCACATAATGAGCGCGTTACAATTGAGGCAACGGTTGAATCGATACCCTCCGTCATTTTTTTAGGGAAAAATAAACAGCGTTTAACGGTAGCTGTGCGCGCAGGGCGCCATTTAGTAAAAGCGGTATTTTTTAATCAAGGCTATTTGCGACAACGGCTGTTGCCAGGCACGCTTGTCACAGTAACAGGAAAATGGGACCGAGGGCGTCAAGTGATTGTTGGGTCCTCCGTCACATTTGGTCCGAAAACAGAGCAAGTAGATTTTGAGCCAGTTTATAGTTTGCGTGGCTTAATTCAACAAAAGCGCTTCCGTAAATATATGCGACAGGCACTTGATATAGTGGGGGATGTAGAGGATATTTTACCACCACAATTACGTTTAGACTATCAGCTAGTTGATATTCAAGAAGCGTTAGAGGGCGTGCATTTTCCAAAGGATGCCACGCATGCAAAGCAAGCTCGTCGCCGCTTTGTTTACGAGGAGCTGCTTGAATTTCAATTGCGCATTCAAGCATTGCGCAAAAGTCGTAAGGAGGCGGAGCAAGGGCTTGAAATTGCTTATGATATTGACAAACTGCGTGCCTTTATTCAAACATTGCCATATGAGCTAACAGCTGCGCAAAAGCGTGTCGTTAATGAAATATGTAAAGACTTGAAATTGCCACAGCGGATGAATCGTCTTCTACAGGGGGATGTTGGTTCAGGGAAAACGGTCGTTGCGGCAATCGGCTTATATGCAGCAGTCACAGCAGGCTATCAAGGAGCATTGATGGCGCCAACTGAAATTTTAGCAGAGCAGCATGCGGAGTCATTGAAGGGCTGGTTTGAGCCAATTGGTGTGCGTGTTGCGATTTTATCAGGTTCAACAAAAACGAAAGAGCGTCGCCTTTTATTGGAGCAATTAGCTGCGGGAGAGATTGATATTTTAATTGGTACACATGCATTGATACAGCCCGATGTCGCATTTCATAAGCTCGGCTTTGTTATTACCGATGAGCAACATCGCTTTGGCGTAGAACAGCGCCGCATTTTGCGTGATAAAGGAGAGCATCCAGATGTGCTCTTTATGACAGCGACACCAATCCCTAGAACGTTAGCCATTACCGCATTTGGTGAAATGGATGTATCAATTATTGATGAGCTACCAGCAGGGCGTAAGGAAATCGAAACGCACTGGATGAAGGAGGAGCAGCTTGGTGCCGTGCTTTCTAAAATGCAGACAGAGCTTGCCAAAGGAAGACAAGCATATGTCATTTGTCCATTGATTGAGGAATCTGACAAGCTAGATGTACAAAATGCAGTCGATGCCTATAATCATTTAACAGCATATTTTGCAGGGAGCTTTACAGTCGGCCTCATGCATGGACGTCTGCATCCGACCGAAAAAGATGAGATTATGCGTGCATTCAGTAACGGTGAGATACATGTGCTCGTGTCAACGACTGTTGTAGAGGTTGGGGTGAACGTACCGAATGCAACATTTATGACGATCTATGATGCGGAGCGCTTCGGTTTAGCACAGCTCCATCAGCTAAGGGGACGCGTAGGACGTGGGGAACATCAATCGTATTGTGTATTAATTGCCGACCCTAAATCGGATGAAGGGCAGGAGCGCATGCGGTCGATGACGGAAACGAATGACGGTTTTAAATTGGCTGAAAAGGATTTAGAACTACGTGGTCCTGGTGATTTCTTTGGTAAAAAGCAAAGCGGCCTACCTGAATTTAAAATGGCGGATCTTGTGCATGATTATCGTGCATTAGATGTGGCAAGACGCGATGCAGAGCGTCTTGTGCATAGTGAGTCATTTTGGAAGGAAGAGGCATACGCACCGCTTCGTCATCGCCTTGAAGCATCAGGTGTACTACAAGGGGAGCGCATTGATTAAAAATGGTTGCGTTCTTATTTTTGAAAATGTATACTGGTATTAGTACCAAGTTCTAATACTAAAAAGCAGGTGACAAGTGACGATGAAAAGAACGAAAAAAGAACGCCAACAATTACTAATAGAGACAATCGCAGATAACCCATTCGTCACAGATGACCAGTTAGCTGCTAAATTTAGTGTTAGTGTACAAACAATCCGCTTAGATCGCATGGAGCTGGCGATTCCAGAGCTGCGTGAGCGCATTAAAGATGTCGCAGCAAAAAACTATGAAAACGAAGTGAAATCTTTACCTTTAGACGAAGTAATTGGTGAAATTATAGATATTGAATTAGATAAGCGTGCTCTTTCCATTTTTGATGTTAGGGAGGAGCATGTCTTTCAGCGTAATGGGATTGCGCGTGGACATCATTTGTTTGCACAGGCAAACTCATTAGCTGTTGCAGTTATTAATGATGAACTGGCTTTGACGGTTAAGTCGAGCGTTGTGTTTGTTAAACCTGTAAAAGCAGGTGATCGCGTTGTTACAAAGGCAACAGTTCGTGCTGAGGATAAAATAAAAAATCGTACATATGTTGATGTGCAATCAACAGTAGATAATGAGATAGTATTTATAGGTGAATTTGAAATGTACCGTACGAAAGGTGTAGGTGAAGCAACATGAGATTAGCAGTAGATGGTATGGGTGGCGACCACGCACCGCAATCGATTATTGAAGGGGTATTATTAGCTTTAGATGATTTCCCGACAATTGAAATTCAATTATACGGTCAGCAGGAAAAAATGGCTCCCTATTTAAAGGAGCATCCGCGTTTGACAGTGATTGATTGCTCAGAAGTGGTAGGTGGAGACGATGATCCAGCACGCGCTGTACGTCGTAAAAAGGACTCTTCCATGGCAAAGATTTTAGATGCTGTTGTGGCAAATGAGGCAGATGCTTGTTTATCAGCAGGCAATACAGGTGCTTTAATGGCTGGCGGTTTATACAAGGTAGGACGCATTGAAGGTGTTGCTCGACCAGCTTTAGCAACAACATTGCCAACAGTTGATGGACAAGGCTTTTTAATGCTTGATTTAGGAGCGAATGCGGAGGCAAAGCCAGAGCATTTACAGCAATATGCCATTATGGGTGATATTTATGTCAAAAAAGTACGTGCACAAAAAGCACCACGCGTTGGGCTACTAAATATCGGAACGGAAGATAATAAAGGCAATGAATTAACAAAAGCCGCATTTACTCTATTAAAAGAAACAGAGCTTCGCTTTGAAGGCAATGTTGAGGCACGAGAGCTATTAAATGGTGTCGCTGACGTTGTTGTAACGGATGGCTTTACAGGCAATATGGTATTAAAATCATTAGAAGGCACGGCGGGTACAATTTTTTCGATGCTAAAAGGTGCATTAATGGCAACGACAAAATCAAAATTTGCGGCAATGCTTGTGAAAAATGATTTAAAATCGTTAAAAGATAAAATGGATTATACGGAATATGGTGGTGCAGCGCTTTTCGGCTTGCAGGCACCTGTTATTAAAGCACATGGTTCATCGAATGCAAAGGCGATTTATAGCGCCATTAAACAAGCGCATATGATGGTAGAGCATGATGTTTGTGCAACGATTAAAGAAGCAATTGCAAAACAGCAACAAGTAAAGGAGAACGACTAATGACGAAAATCGCTTTTATTTTTCCTGGACAAGGCTCACAGCAAGTAGGGATGGGCGCACAATTTGTCGAAACAACAACAGCAAGCAAAGCCTTGTATGAACGTGCAGACGAAGTGTTAGGCTTTTCTCTATCAAATTTAATGTTAAGCGGCCCGCAAGAGGAGCTAACATTAACATATCATGCACAGCCTGCATTACTGACAACAGGTGTAATGGTTGCTAATAAAATTATCGAGGCAGGAATTCGCCCAGATTTTACAGCAGGCCACTCATTAGGTGAATATAGTGCATTTGTTGCCTCTGGTGTGTTAACATTTGACGAGGCGGTAGCGACAGTGCATAAGCGCGGCCTTTATATGGACGAGGCAGTACCAGCAGGGCAAGGAGCAATGGCAGCGATTTTAGGATTAGATGCAAAGCCTTTAAAAGCAATTTGTGATACGGTTTCGGCAGAAGGTGACGCCGTACAACTAGCGAATTTAAACTGTCCAGGGCAAATCGTCATTTCTGGTACAAAAGAGGGCGTTGAAAAAGCATGTGTAGCAGCGAAGGAAGCAGGCGCAAAACGTGCGATTCCATTAGTTGTAAGCGGACCTTTCCATTCAAGCCTAATGCAACCAGCAGCAGATAAATTAGCAGAAACTGTTGAACAATTAAATGTGCAGCCACCAACAATTCCTGTTGTCAGCAATGTTACTTCTACACTACTGACAGATGCGGCAGCAATTCGTCGTGAAATGGTTGAGCAAGTCGTGAGCCCTGTTCTATGGGAGCAAAATGTGCGTACACTATTAGAGCAAGGTGTTACTTTTTTTGTGGAATGTGGACCAGGTAAAGTCTTATCAGGCTTAGTGAAAAAAATCGACCGCACAGCACAAGTGTATTGTGTCTATGATGAAGAATCATTACAAGCATTAGTAGATGCTGCGAAGGAGTGGGCATAATGACATTACAAAATAAAACGGCTGTTGTAACAGGTGCATCACGTGGTATTGGTCAAGCTATTGCATTAGAGCTTGCTAAACAGGGCGCAAAAGTAGTTGTGAATTATAGCGGCAGTGAGGCGCGTGCACAGCAAGTTGTAGAGCAAATTCAAGCAGCTGGTGGCGAAGCAATTGCAGTACAGGCAAACGTAGCAGATGCAGAATCTGTTGCACAATTAATGAATAAAGCGTTGGAAACATTCGGCTCAATTGATATATTAGTAAATAATGCAGGTATTACGCGTGATAATTTATTAATGCGCATGAAGGAAGACGAATGGGATGATGTGATGAACACAAACTTAAAGGGCGTCTTTTTATGCACGAAGGCTGTGACACGTCAAATGATGAAGCAACGCAGTGGACGCATTATTAATATTTCATCTATCGTAGGGGTATCTGGTAACGCAGGACAAGCAAACTATGTTGCAGCAAAAGCTGGTGTCATTGGCTTGACGAAAACGACAGCGAAGGAGCTAGCAAGTCGCAATATTTTAGTGAATGCTATTGCACCAGGCTTTATTACAACAGATATGACGGATGAGCTATCTGAGGAATTAAAACAGGCGATGCTTGCACAAATTCCTTTAGCGAAGCTTGGGCAGCCTGAGGATATTGCGAAAACGGTTGTATTTTTCGCTTCAGATGCAGCAAATTATATTACAGGACAAACGCTACATGTAGATGGCGGTATGGTCATGTAAGACTTATTTTACACTTTACTTTGAGGGGAGGTGACCAATGTGTCTACAGTTTTAGAGCGTGTAACAAAAGTAGTAGTTGATCGTTTAGGTGTTGAAGAGAGCGAAGTAAAATTAGAAGCCTCTTTCCGTGATGATTTAGGTGCTGACTCATTAGACGTAGTTGAGCTTGTTATGGAATTAGAAGATGAGTTCGATATGGAAATTTCTGATGAAGATGCGGAGAAAATCGGAACAGTTGGTGATGCGATCAGCTATATTGAAAGCAAAGTTAACTAACGAATACGGAGATATGTTTGTCATAGGCAAACATATCTCTTTTTCTTTTCGTAAAGAAAGGAAAATAATTATAGCCCCCCTTTGAAAAAACAGCTATTCCATTGTACACTTAAGAGTAGAAACTACTAGGAAGGCAGATTATGAATGACGATAAGAAAAAAAGGAAGCCAGCATAAAGCAGGCACATTTTCAGAGAAAATAAAAAATCAATTCCAAGTTTTACAGCAAGAGCTCAACATTTCATTTCAAAATACCGCATTATTGTACCAAGCATTTACCCATTCATCCTATGTGAATGAACATCGACGCAAGCTATACACGGACAACGAACGCTTAGAATTTTTAGGAGATGCTGTATTAGAGCTTTCCGTCTCAAAATATTTATTTGAAAAATATCCACAAATGAGCGAGGGGGAGCTGACAAAGCTACGTGCCTCTATCGTATGTGAACCTTCTCTTGTTGTTTTTGCCAACGAGCTACAATTCGGGCAGTTCGTCTTATTGGGCAAAGGAGAGGAGCTAACGGGAGGTCGTGAGCGCCCTGCACTTTTAGCAGATGTTTTTGAATCATTTGTAGGTGCACTTTATTTAGATCAAGGTTTAGACAATGTTGTCACATTTTTAGAGCGTGTCGTATTTCCGAAAATAGAAGTCGGTGCTTTTTCGCATGTGATGGATTTTAAAAGCCAGCTTCAAGAAATGGTTCAGCAAACAAATAATGGACCACTTCATTATGAAATTATAGATGAAAAAGGACCAGCCCATAACCGTACTTTCGTTTCTCGAGTGCTATTGAATGATCAGGAACTAGGAATTGGCTGTGGAAAGTCGAAAAAAGAGGCGGAGCAGCAAGCAGCTCAAAGTGCAATGAATGCGTTTAAGCAGCTAGAGCAGGAGGAGGCATAACGTGTTTCTGAAGCGACTAGAAGTAATCGGTTTTAAATCTTTTGCTGAGCGTATAGGCATTGATTTTGTACCAGGTGTTACAGCAGTTGTCGGTCCAAACGGAAGCGGAAAAAGCAATGTTATAGATTCAATTCGCTGGGTATTAGGAGAGCAATCTGCTAAGTCTTTACGTGGTGCAAAAATGGAAGATGTCATTTTTTCAGGAAGCGACTCAAGAAAGCCATTAAATTTTGCCGAAGTAACATTAATTTTAGATAATCAAGATGAACGAATTGCCATCCCCTACACAGAAATTAGTGTAACGAGACGTGTGTATCGTTCAGGTGAGAGTGAGTATTTGCTAAATAAACAGCAATGTCGCCTGAAGGATATTACGGACTTGTTTATGGATTCAGGTTTAGGAAAAGAAGCATTTTCCATTATTTCGCAAGGACGAGTGGATGAAATTTTAAATAGTCGTCCCGAAGACCGTCGCCTTATTTTTGAAGAAGCAGCAGGTGTGTTGAAGTACAAGCAACGCAAAAAGAAGGCAGAATATAAGCTTGTTGAAACAGATGAAAATTTGCATCGCGTGTTAGATATTTTACATGAATTAAATAGCCGTTTAGAGCCGTTGCAAATACAAGCCTCAGCAGCGAAAGACTATTTGCGTATGACAGCTGAATTAAAGGATGCAGATATTGCATTAATTGCGCATGACTTAACAGCAAGCTACGCTTCATTGCAAGCAACGAATATAGAATATGAGAAGTTATCACAAACGGAGCAGCAGCATGCAGGTGAAATTGCTGAAAAAGAAAAACTGCTACGGGATATTCGTGCACAATTAAAGCAAATTGATGAAACGCTAGATCAATCACAAGAAAAATTAATTGAAGCGAGTACAGAAGTTGAACGCTGGGAAGGGCGTAAAGCGCTTGTCAATGAAAAGCGCCAAAATGCGGAGAAGCATTTGCAGCAATTGCAATTTGCTTTAACAGAGGCGACAGAAGAGCAACAACAGCTTGCGCAACAGCAAGAGAAAAATAAAGAGCAATTTACATTAAAGCAGCAGCAAGTACAGCAGCTAAAGCAAATGATTAAACAGCTAGAGCAATCATTGACAAAATCGGTAGCCGAAATTGAAGCAGATATCGAGCAAGCCAAAAACCATTATATTGATTTATTGAATGAAGAGGCGACTGTCAAAAATGAATTAAAGCATCTTGATCAGCAGCTAACACAGCATCAGGAAACTGCTTTACGCATGACAGGTCGCTCTGCAGAAGCAGAAAAAGAGCTTCAGCAAATACAGGCATTAAAAAGAAGTGAAGTTGGACAATTAACACAGTTAAATACAACATATCATGAACAAGCTAGACAGCTTGAAGCATTGCAAGCTCAAATTCATACAACGACGACACAGCTAGACGAAAAGCAATCCTTACTTTATAAAGCATATCAGCATCAGCAGCAATTAAAATCTCGCAAGGAAACATTAGCTGAGCTTGAAGCTGATTTTTCAGGCTTTTTCCAAGGTGTTAAAGAAATTTTATTAGCACGTGAGCGCAGCCAATTAACAGGAATTGTTGGCGCTGTTGCGGAATTAGTACAGATTGAAGGGCAGTATACGGCTGCAATTGAAACGGCTTTAGGGGCAGCATCACAGCATATTGTGACGGAAAATGAGCAGGATGCACAGCAAGCAATTGGCTGGCTTAAGCAACGTAGAGCAGGACGTGCGACATTTTTACCTAAAACAGTGATGAAGTCACGCAAAATATATGCTCAGCAGCTACCACAAGCAGTGGAGCATCCCGCTTTTATTGCGTTTGCGGATGAATTAGTACAGTTTGAGCATTCCAATCAAATCATTATCCAAAATTTGTTGGGTAACGTTATTGTAGCGAAGCATTTGCAAGGCGCTAGTCAAATTGCACGGCTATGCAATTATAAATATCGTGTTGTGACATTAGATGGTGATATTGTCAACGCAGGAGGCTCTTTAACAGGTGGTGCAATGAAACAGCAATCATCTGTATTTTCTCGGAAGCTAGAGCTTGATACACTTATTGAAAAATTGGCAGAGCTTGATAAAAATATTGTAGTAGCTGAACAAAATGTGACAAAGCTCAAAGCACAAGCTACAACATTAAATGAGCAGGCGATAAGCTTGAAGCTTGCACAAGACACTTTGCAAAGCATACTACAGGAGCATAAAACGAAAATTGTTGAACTTGAAGTGCAAGAGAAAAATTTACAGCAAACCGTTGCATTATCTACTTCAGAGCATAGCTCAGCTGCTTCTCGCAAAGACCAGCTGATAACTCAGCAGAAGCAAGCACAGGAGCGCCTAAAGCAAATTACAACTGAGCTTACGGTGATTAATGAGCAAGTAGAACAGTTAACAGAGGCGAAAGTTTATAGTGATACACAAAAGGATGCTTTACGTGAACAATCTGCTGAAAAGCGTTCACAGTTAGCTGTAGCGAGTGAACAGCTTACACAGCTACAAGCAACTGCTGCGGATATTACATTAAAACGCTCAAAATTGCAGCAACAGTGTGAAAATATTTCCCAAGAAATAAATTGGCTGCAATCTGAAGAGGGTTCAGGTCCAACTGTAGAGGAAATTGAAAAAGCATTAGTTGATTGGACAATGCAAAAGCAAAATGTGACAAATGCTATTCAGGTGGAGCGAGAGACAAGGGCCACATATCAACAACAATCAACGACACTGGAGCAAAATATACAAGAATTATCACGTATTCATAAAAGCTTTGTGGACGCATTGCGTACATTAGAGTTGAAACGTAATCGCACACAATATGAGCTAGAAGCTTTAGAGCAGCAATTAGAGGAACAATACGAGCTAAGCTATACAGAGGCGACAGAAATAGCGATAGCAATTGATGATATTGAACAGTTACGTCGAACAGTTCGCTTATTAAAGCTGTCTATTGAAGAGCTTGGACCAGTCAATATAACAGCAATTGAAGAATATGAACGTGTACAGGAGCGTCATTCATTTTTAACAGAGCAGCGCAATGATTTAGTGGAGGCACAGGAAACATTGCAGGAAGCGATTAAGGAAATGGATGAAGAAATGAAGACGCGTTTTGCAAGCTCATTTGCAGCGATTCGTGCACAATTTAAAATTGTTTTCCGTGAGCTATTTGGCGGAGGGCAAGCTGATTTAATATTATTTGACGAAAACAATTTACTTGAAACAGGTATTGACATTGTTGCACAGCCACCAGGAAAAAAACTGCAAACTTTAAGCCTGTTATCTGGCGGAGAACGTGCATTAACAGCGATTGCACTACTATTTGCTATTTTAAAAACACGTCCAGTACCGTTTTGTATTTTAGATGAAGTAGAAGCAGCGCTTGATGAATCGAATGTAATGCGCTATAGTCAATATTTAAAAAAATTCAGTGAGCAAACGCAATTCATTGTCATCACACATCGTAAAGGTACGATGGAAGGGGCAGATGTATTGTATGGTATTACGATGCAAGAATCTGGTGTTTCTAAGCTTGTGTCGGTGAAACTGGAAGAAGTTGAATTAGTAGGTCAAAGGAGCGAGGCGTAATTATGAGTTTTTTTAAACGATTAAAAGAAAAATTAATGGGCAATACAGAAGAAGAGCAACAGCAATTAGAGCAACAAGCGGAGGAGCAGGCTGACCTTGAAATAGTAGATGAAGAGCAGCAGCCTGAGGTATTGGAGGAAACTGCCATTCAACAGGAGCAACCTGTTGCAATGGATGTAGTAGAGCCTATTATTGAAGAACAGCAAGAGGAAGTCATTGAGCAATCACAAGAAGTAGCGATTGTAGAAGAATTACCTGCTGAAGAGCAAAAGCCATCAGCTTGGTCGATTACTCAAAAATTTAAAGCGGGTCTTGAAAAAACGCGCAAATCATTTACTTCTAAAGTAAATGATTTAGTTGCACGCTACCGCAAAGTTGATGAAGATTTCTTTGAGGAATTAGAGGATGTGCTGTTGCAGGCGGATGTTGGCTTTGAAACGGTAATGGAACTGATGGATAAGCTACGCTTTGAGGTACAGCGCAAAAATATTAAAGATACAGATGGCATTCAAGCAATTATTTCAGAAAAGCTTGTTGAAATTTATGAAGCAGGCGAAGAAAATTTAACAACAATTAATATTCAACCAAAAGGTGAGCTAACAGTTATTTTATTTGTCGGTGTAAACGGCGTTGGGAAAACAACAACAATTGGAAAGCTTGCACATCGCCTAAAATCAGAAGGCAAAACAGTTGTGCTAGCAGCAGGTGATACATTCCGTGCGGGTGCAATTGACCAACTACAAGTATGGGGCGATCGCGTTGGCTGTGAAGTGATTAAACAGGCAGAGGGCTCAGACCCAGCAGCAGTGATGTATGATGCAATTCGCGCAGCGAAAAACCGCAATGCGGATGTATTAATTTGTGATACAGCAGGCCGTCTACAAAACAAAGTGAACTTAATGAATGAATTAGAGAAAGTACATCGTGTGATTTCACGTGAAATTCCTGATGCACCACATGAAGTGTTACTAGCACTTGATGCTACAACAGGTCAAAACGCACTTGTTCAGGCGCAAATGTTTAAAGAAGCAACAAATGTGACAGGTATCGTTTTAACGAAGCTAGACGGTACAGCGAAGGGTGGTATCGTTCTAGCTATCCGTAACAAGCTACATATCCCTGTGAAGCTTGTCGGCTTAGGAGAGAAAATGGATGACCTGCAGCCATTCGATGCAGAGCGCTATGTTTATGGACTATTTGCAGAAGGCTTAGAAAAAGAATTAGAACGAGTGGAAGATTAAGAGGTTGTCGGGCAAAGCTTTGCCCGACAATTTTTGTGATTATTTATAAGAAAAAAATTAAATTTGCTAGTTCAAAAGTAATGATTTGCCCAACTAATCGCTAAATTCGCCCATTAAATATTAAATTTGTCCAACTCAAATAAAAGTAGCGATAGATTGGCTGATATAAAGGGATTTCCCTTGACGGACTATAGGAAACGTCATATGATACAAGAGAGAAATTATGAATGGAGAGAGTAAAATGCTATTGGAAAAAACGACACGCATGAATTTTCTCTTCGACTTTTATCAAGCATTATTAACGGATAAACAGCGCAGCTATATGGAGCTATATTATTTAGACGACCATTCATTAGGAGAAATTGCAGAATCCTATGAAGTATCACGTCAAGCGGTTTACGATAATATACGTCGCACAGAAGCGATGCTTGAAGAATATGAGGATAAGTTACAGTTGTTGGAGAAGTTCCAACAACGTCAACGAGTGCTTGAGCAGCTAACAGCAGCGCTACAGCAAGGTGCAGCGCTGGAAGAGCAATTAGCACTTATTGAGCAACTGAAAGAAGTAGAGTAGGGGGCAACAGCGAATGGCATTTGAAGGATTAGCAGAACGGCTCCAAGGAACGATTCAAAAGATTACAGGTAAAGGGAAAGTAACGGAGCAAGACGTAAAAGAAATGATGCGCGAAGTCCGTATGGCATTAATTGAGGCGGACGTTAACTTAAAAGTTGTAAAAGAATTTGTGAAAAAAGTCAGCGAGCGCGCAGTTGGCTCAGAAGTAATGAAAAGCTTAACACCAGGTCAGCAAGTTATTAAAATCGTACAAGATGAATTAACAGAGTTAATGGGCGGAGAGCAAAGCCCGATTAAATTTAATTCAAGACCGCCAACTGTTATTATGATGGTCGGCTTGCAAGGTGCTGGTAAAACGACAACGACAGGGAAGCTCGCCAACGTTTTACGCAAAAAATACAACCGTAAGCCTTTGTTGGTGGCGGCTGACGTTTATCGTCCAGCAGCGGTACAACAGCTTGAAACATTAGGAAAGCAACTGGCATTACCTGTCTTTTCTTTAGGTACAGATATTTCCCCTGTGGAAATTGCGCGTCAAGCATTAGCGCATGCTAAAGAAGAGCACTTGGATGTTGTGATCATCGATACAGCAGGTCGTCTACATATCGATGAAGCCTTGATGCAGGAATTAAAGGATATTCGCGCATTAAAAGAGCCAGATGAAGTCTTTTTAGTTGTGGATGCCATGACAGGGCAAGATGCGGTCAATGTTGCAGAAAGCTTTAATGAGGCTGTTGGTATTACTGGCGTTGTTTTAACAAAGCTTGATGGTGACACGCGTGGTGGTGCGGCATTGTCAATTCGTGCTGTCACACAAAAGCCAATCAAATTTGTAGGTATGGGTGAAAAGATGGATGCATTAGAGTCATTCCATCCAGAGCGTATGGCAAGCCGTATTTTAGGCATGGGTGATGTGTTATCATTAATTGAAAAAGCACAGGCAAATGTTGATATGGAAAAGGCGAAGGAGCTTGAAGAGAAATTTTTAACGCAAAGCTTTACATTTGATGATTTCATTGAGCAAATTCAAGCATTGAAAAAAATGGGGCCGCTTGATGAATTATTGAAAATGATTCCTGGTATGAACAAAATGAAGGGCATGGATAATGTAAAGGTCGATGAGAAGCAAATGGGACGCATTGAGGCAATTATTTACTCGATGACACCAGCTGAAAAAACCAACCCTGAAATTATTAATTCAAGCCGTAAAAAGCGTATTGCACAAGGGTCAGGGACGTCTATTCAAGAAGTCAATCGCTTGTTAAAGCAATTTGAAGATATGAAAAAAATGATGAAGCAAATGACTGGTATGAGCTCTGGAAAAGGCAAGAAAAAGATGAAATTACCTGGCTTAGACTCATTATTTAAATAAAATTTTTAGGTGTTAAGAAAAAACACTTTACAAACAACACAATCATTGATAATATACTATCTTGTGTGAAACTTATTCGGAGGTGCTTTGAAAATGGCAGTTAAAATTCGCTTAAAACGTATGGGAGCTAAAAAATCTCCTTTCTATCGTATCGTAGTAGCTGACGCTCGTTCACCACGTGACGGCCGTCAAATTGAAACAGTAGGTACTTACAACCCACTTACAACACCAGCTACAGTAGCAATCGATGAAGAGAAAGCTCTTAAATGGTTAGCTGATGGCGCAAAACCATCTGATACTGTTCGTAACTTGTTCTCAGAACAAGGCATTATGGAGAAATTCCATAACCAAAAATTCAGTAAATAATCTGAGGTGACGTTATATGCAGCAACTGATTGAAACAATCGTTAAACCGTTAGTCGATTACCCAGAGGACGTTCGTATTGAGACGGACGAAAATGCAAATCGAATTGTTTATAAGCTTTTTGTTCATCCAGAGGATCGAGGAAAAGTCATAGGCAAGCAAGGTCGTGTCGCAAAGGCGATTCGAACAATTGTTTATTCAGCGGCGAGCAGTCATCGTCAGAAAAAGACTTACGTCGATATATTGGATGATTAAAAGACGGCTGTCAGAAAAGCAGGGTGCACCCTATCTTTTCCGACAGTCGTTTTTTCGTATTCAACAAGCTATTTTTTGTTATAATAAAGTGAACCTTCAATCAGTGGGGGTTTCCTCATCCCCACTGATTGGTAGTTTCACCAATCGGGTTTTTACAGGCTGTTGATCCCCCACTTAAACCTCTCCATTTTATCTGATGTTTTGAAGTGGGGGTCTTACAGCCTGTTAATACGGGATAAATGAAGATGATGATATAAGAGGTGTACAAAAATGGAATGGTTTAATGTAGGGCGTATCGTCAATACGCATGGGATTCGCGGTGAAGTTCGCGTCATTTCAACGACGGATTTTGAGGATGCGCGCTTTGCTATAGGTAGCAAGCTAGCAGCTTTCAAAAAAGATGATAAGCGCCCAATTTGGGTGACAGTCGAAAGTATGCGTCGCCATAAAAACTTTATTTTATTAACATTCGAAGGCATGCACAATATTAATTTAGTGGAACCGTTTAAAGAAGGATTACTAAAAGTGACGATGGATCAGCTAGCAGAAGATGAACTTGAAGAAAATGAATATTATTACTTTGAAATTAAAGATTGTGAAGTCTTTTCAGAAGAAGGCGAGCGCATTGGCGTTATTACAGATATTTTGCAAACAGGAGCTAATGATGTATGGGAAGTAAAGGGTGCTAAAAAAATGCATTATATTCCTTATATCGAGGACGTTGTCAAAGAAATTGATGTAGATAATAAAAAAATTACAATCCATATAATGGAAGGGTTATTATGATGAATATCCATGTGTTAAGCCTGTTTCCAGAAATGTTTGAGGGTGTGTTTAACGCGTCAATTTTGAAAAAGGCACAGGAAAAAGAGGCTGTTACATTAGCTGTATCGGATATTCGCAATTTTAGCGATAATCGTCATAAACAAGTAGACGACTATCCATATGGCGGTGGCGCAGGTATGGTATTGAAGCCAGAGCCGATGTTTCAGGCGGTTGAAAACATCACCGCAGGACGCAAGCCTCGCGTCATTTTAATGTGTCCTCAAGGTGAGCGCTTCACGCAAAAAAAGGCGGAGGAGCTAGCACAGGAAGAAGAGCTTGTATTTTTGTGTGGGCATTATGAAGGCTATGATGAACGCATACGTGAACATCTCGTAACGGATGAAATATCGATTGGTGATTTTGTGCTAACAGGTGGAGAGTTACCCGCAATGACGGTAATTGATGCCATTGTGCGTCTGTTGCCAGGTGTGTTAGGTAAAGAGGACTCTCACATACAGGACTCCTTTTCAACAGGCCTATTAGAGCATCCACACTACACGCGCCCAGCCGATTTTAGAGGAATGAAAGTGCCTGAAGTATTAACGTCAGGCAATCATGCAAAAATCGATGAATGGCGTGAGGAGCAGTCTTTAAAGCGCACATTGTTGCGCCGTCCTGATTTATTAGACGCTATGGAATTAACACCGAAGCAGCAAAAAGTACTCGAAAAATTAAAGAATGAAATGTAAAGTAAAAAAGCTTGCAACTCTATTTTATTTATGATAATATTCAATCTGTGCTTTTATGTAAGCACTGAATTACGGTGTTCCGCTGTGGCCTAAAATGAGCGTGCATGAGCATCTGTCCAAGGAGAGAAAACAATGTCAAACATTATTACAGAAATCACAAAAGAACAACTTCGTTCAGATTTACCTTCATTCCGTCCTGGTGACACAGTAAAGGTACACGTAAAAGTTGTTGAGGGTACACGTGAGCGTATCCAGTTATTCGAAGGTGTAGTTATTAAACGTCGTGGTGGCGGAATTAGCGAAACTTTCACAGTTCGTAAAATTTCTTACGGTGTAGGTGTTGAACGTACTTTCCCAGTACACACACCAAAAATCGCTAAATTAGAAGTTTCTCGTCGCGGTAAAGTACGTCGTGCGAAACTTTACTACCTACGTGAATTACGTGGTAAAAAAGCTCGTATTAAAGAACGTCGCTAATATTTATTTCAAGGAAGGGGCTTGTGATGACAAGCTCTTTTTCTTTGTCTTAAGAAGTAGGTTGTTCTTTTGCTTGTCGCTACAATTTCGTATACAATGGTAATGAAAGAACGAGGGGGATATTCGCTTGGAACAAACAAAAAAAGAAAAAAATGAGCTCTTTGAATGGGCGAAGGCGTTACTCATCGCATTTGCTGTTGCAGCTATCATTCGTTATTTTTTATTTACACCAATCGTTGTAGATGGAGATTCGATGATGCCAACCCTTGAAAATGGCGATCGCATGATTGTGAATAAGATAGGTTATAAAATCGGTAGCCCTGATCGTTTTGATATTGTTGTATTCCATGCACCAGAGCAAAAAGATTATATAAAACGCGTGATTGGATTGCCAGGTGATCATGTAGAATATAAGGATGATCAGCTCTATATTAACGGTGAACCAATTGATGAGCCTTACTTAGACCAATATAAAGCAGAAATTGTAGATGGTAATTTAACAGGTAATTTTAAACTACAAGACATTGTACAAACAGATGTAATTCCAGAAGGTTATGTTTTTGTCATGGGTGATAATCGTCGCTTTAGCAAAGATAGCCGTCATATCGGTCTTGTAGATCAAAAAGAAATTATCGGAAATACAAATCTTATCTTTTGGCCAGTAAGTGACATAAAGATAGTGAAATAATAGGCTAAGGGGGCGTCTAAAAAATCAAAGACGCCCCCTTTTAAATAGGAGGATTTGGTTGTGACAATTCAATGGTTTCCAGGGCATATGGCGAAGGCACGCCGAGAAGTGTCCGAAAATTTAAAGCTTGTAGATATCGTGTTTGAGCTAGTGGATGCAAGACTTCCGCTATCATCACGCAACCCGATGATTGACCAAGTCATTCATCAAAAACCAAGGCTGCTTATTTTAAATAAACAAGATATGGCAGATGAAGCTGAAACACGCAAATGGCTGCACTATTTTGAAGAGCAAGGGCAGAAAGCAGTAGCGATTAATTCACTTGAAGGCAAAGGTCTACAGGCTGTCACAAAGGCAGCACAAGCGATTTTAGCAGATAAATGGGCACGTATGAAGGCAAAAGGTATGAAACCCCGTGCTATTCGTGCAATGATTGTCGGCATTCCGAATGTAGGGAAATCAACATTAATTAATCGCTTAGCGAAAAAAAATATCGCAAAAACAGGTAATACACCAGGTGTTACGAAGGCACAGCAATGGATTAAAGTGGCAAAAGAATTAGAATTACTCGATACACCAGGCATTTTATGGCCGAAATTCGAGGACCAAGAAATTGGTTATAAGCTAGCTTTAACAGGTGCGATTAAAGATACAATTACGAATATGGAAGACTTAGCTGTATACGGCTTACGTTTCTTATCACTACACTACCCAGCACGAATGGAAGAGCGTTACAAATTAACTTTTGTCCATGATGACTTAGTGGAAACATTCAACCATATCGGTAAACTACGCCGTGTTTTCGGGCAAGGTGGAGAAATCGACTATGATCAAGTAGCGGAGCTTATCGTACGTGATATTCGCAGTCAGTATTTAGGGAAGCTGACATTTGATTTTGTAGCTGAAGAATTAGAAAAAGAAGCCTTAACAAAATAAAAAAATAAAGCTGTATGGACAATAGATTAACAAGCTATGTCTATACAGCTATTTATTTAAGCATGAACTATTGATACAGCTTCATTTTATCACTCTCTATCAATTAAGCTCTGACATCCACCAAATGCTTTCAGTAGAAGTGGGCATTTTCTGCCGAATTCTGATAAATGGAAATAAAAATGGCGCAAAACAAGCCGATATACGTAATAGAGATGAGGTTATATAAGATGCAAACGATAAAAGAAATTGCAGCAGCTTTGAAAGCTGCAACACAATATGAAGCTTGGATGGAGGAAATCCAGCAAGATGAGCGCACAGGTGTACAAAAGGCATGGCAGCAATTTTTAAAACGCATGGACAAAAAGCAAAGGCTACAGCAAGAGCATGAGGCTAAAATTGCTTTTGATGCACAGTTTGGTCAGCTAGTAGCAGGTGTTGATGAGGCAGGGCGCGGACCATTAGCGGGTCCTGTTGTGACGGCGGCTGTTATCTTACCTGAAAACTGTCAAGCATTGCTAGGCTTAAATGATTCAAAGCAATTGTCTAAGGAAGCGAGAGAGTATATGTGTACGCTTGTGAAGAAGCACGCACTTAGCTACAGCATTCATTTTCAAAGTGCAAAAATAATTGATGAACTTAATATATACGAGGCGACGAAGCAATCGATGGCGACCAGTGTGGAAACATTAAAAATCAAACCCAATTTTGTTATAGTAGATGCAATGACATTGCCGATTAAAATTCCACAGCAGTCTATCATAAAAGGCGATGCAAAAAGCTTAGCGATAGCAGCTGCCTCTATTTTAGCAAAAACAGCACGTGATCAATATATGGAGGAGCTTGCACAACAGTTCCCACAATATGGCTTTGAACAGCATGCAGGTTATGGAACGAAGCAGCATTTAGAGGCACTTTCAGCATATGGGCCTACGTTGCACCATCGAGCAAGCTTTGAGCCAATCAAATCTATGATGAAGGGGTGATTGCATGACATCTACATCATTTAATCCAATTGCAACGCAAGCTCAAGCGCAAGTTATGACAGCAAATCAGCCGCTTACATTAAAGCAAGGACAAATATTTCATGGCACAATTAAGCAGCTTTACCCAGATCAAATGGCAGAAATACAAGTTGGTAATAATAAATTAGTTGCAAAATTAGAGGTGCCGTTAAAGGTTGGGGATGCACATTTCTTTCAAGTGACGAATACGGCAGGGGCACAAGCTGAATTAAAGGTCGTCTCTAATCCAATGTCGGCAACCTTGACACCAGCACAGCAAATGACACAGCTTTTAGAAGCGATGAATTTGCCAAAAACAGCAGATATGCAACAGGTGTTAGGTCATTTTATGAAGCAGCAAATGCCCATTTCAAGAGAGCAGCTTATACAGGCGGAGCAATGGATGAAAAGCTTGCCTGAAGGGATTTCGAAGCAAGATGCTCTCCTCGCAATACAGCGCATGGTGGAATACAAAATGCCCTTTACCAATCAAGTATTTCAAGCGTTAGTACAAGGAGCAAAAACAGATGGTATGTCCACAGCCCTGCAAAATTTATTGCAGCAATTAGCAGCTACAGTAGGTGGCAATGAGCAATTAAAATCCTCTATTATAGGGCAGCTTCAATCGCTTGCTAAGCCGTTTGATGCAGAGCTTGGTGGAATGATGCTTGGTAAAGCAGTGCAGCTACTAAGTGATTCAGCATCGAATGTTAGTGAGCGGTTACAAGCATTGCAGTTGCTAAAGCAGGCAGGAGTAGTACCACAAAATGCAACATTAGCTAATTGGCAAGGGCAGCAAGCGCAAGGACAAGCACCCGCAAATAGCGCAGGACAGCTTATCGCACAAATACTGCAAGCTAGACCAGAGCAAAGTAGTGCTATTGTAGAGCAAGCGCGTGCCTTTATCGCAAATGATAATCTATTAACGACAACACAAAAGGAGCACTTACAGCAGCTTGTTGAACGCTTTTCACAGCTACCTCAAAGCAAGCAGACACTCACAGCATTTGGGCAGCAACTGCAAACGGAACTATTAAAAGCCTATGCCAATAACACAGCAACACAGCAATTTACAACGAATGAGCATGGCTTATCAGCAAAAGAACAAATTTTATCTATGCTAAAGCCTGAGCTGACGGCACATCAACAGGACACATTGCTGAAAAATATTGTACAAGAAGCTAAAAATATACCACAGCCTGCGATTCAATCACAACTAACACAGGCAGATGCACAGCTTCAATCGAGCATGGACAGCAAGGCAATGGAACAAGCAATGAAAACCGTATTAAAAGGATTAGGGATAAGCTATGAGGCCACGCTGCAAAATAAAGCAGTAGACATGCAGGCAGTTGCAGGACAGCTAAAGCCACAGTTATTAGCACTGATTCAAGATATGACAACACCACCTGCACTACGTGACGCTGCTGAAACGGTGATGGCACGTATGAATGGTATGCAGCTATTATCAGGAGAAAATGGACATCAGCATCAGCTCGTTATGCAAGTACCGTTAGAATTTTTCGGTAAAAAAATGGATGCCACTTTGCAGTGGAATGGTCGCATGAAAGAAGATGGCAAAATTGATGCCAACTATGCGCGAGTTCTTTTCTATTTGCATATGGAGTCTTTGCAAGAAACAGTTATCGATATGCAAGTGCAAAATCGTGTTGTTACAGTAACGCTTTTTAATGATAATGAAGGATTAGCACCATTAGCAGAGCCATTAAAAAAATCGTTGAAGGAAGGCTTGTTAAGCAAGGATTATCAATTATCAGCTGTCTTTATTAAGCAATTTGAAAGCTCAGCACAACAACAAAGCGACCGCCCTATATCAGAACAAGCAGAGGAGCATAGCGGGGTGGATATTCGCGTATGAGTGAAAAAAGATATGTCAGAAAAGAAGCGATTGCGCTTTCCTATAACCCTGGTGAAAATGCAGGTCCAAAAGTAGTTGCAAAAGGTAAAGGGAAAATCGCTGAAAATATTTTAGAACAGGCATCGCTCCATAATGTCCCGATTCATGAGGATTCGAATCTTGTCGAATTGTTAGGACAGCTTGATTTAAACGAAACAATACCAGAGCAGCTATATCAAGCAGTAGCAGAAGTATTCGCCTTTATTTATCATTTGGATCGTCAGCATAATGAATTAAAACGACGCGATTAGCGTCGTTTTGCTGTTTTATAACAAAAAACAACATTTTTCCGAGAATAATACAGTATAATTGATTGAAAATTCCGCATAAAAGACAATTATAGACATTGTCAGATTGTTTGTATAAAATAGATGATGGTAATTAAAATAATATCCAAATTGTCTGATAGGAGGATGGATTATGAATATCCATGAGTATCAAGGGAAGGAAATCTTGAGAAAGTATGGCGTTGCTGTACCGAAAGGAAAAGTAGCGTTTTCTCCAGATGAAGCTGTGAAAGTAGCGAAAGAATTAGGCGCTAACGTAACAGTTGTAAAAGCACAAATCCACGCAGGTGGTCGAGGTAAGGCGGGCGGTGTTAAGATTGCCAAAAATCTTGACGAGGTACGTACTTACGCAAAAGAACTACTTGGTAAAATATTAGTAACACACCAAACTGGTCCAGAAGGTAAAGAAGTAAAACGTCTTTACATTGAAGAAGGATCAGATATTCGTAAAGAATACTACTTAGGTTTAGTACTTGACCGTGCGACTTCTCGTGTCACTTTAATGGGCTCTGAAGAAGGCGGTATGGATATTGAAGAAGTGGCAGAGAATACGCCTGAAAAAATCTTCAAAGAAGTGATTGATCCTGTAACAGGCTTAACAGGCTTCCAAGCACGTCGTATGGCATTCAATATGAATATTCCAGCGAAATTAGTAAACAAAGCAGTTAAATTAATGCTAGGCTTATACCAAGCATTCGTTGAAAAAGATGCATCAATCGTTGAAATCAACCCATTAGTTGTAACAGGTGACGATGAAGTAGTAGCACTTGATGCGAAATTTAACTTCGATGCAAACGCATTATACCGTCATAAAGACATCGTTGAATTACGTGACTTTGATGAGGAAGATGCAAAAGAAATCGAAGCTTCTAAATATGATTTAAGCTACATCTCTTTAGATGGTAACATCGGCTGTATGGTTAACGGTGCTGGTTTAGCAATGGCAACAATGGATACAATCAGCTATTACGGCGGTCAACCGGCGAACTTCCTTGACGTTGGGGGCGGCGCTACAGCAGAAAAAGTAACAGAAGCATTTAAAATCATCCTATCTGACGTGAATGTAAAAGGTATTTTCGTTAATATTTTCGGTGGAATTATGAAGTGTGACGTTATTGCAGAGGGTGTTATTGAAGCAACGAAGCAAGTAGGGTTAACAATTCCATTAGTAGTGCGTTTAGAAGGTACAAACGTAGAGCTTGGTAAAAAATTATTAAACGAATCTGGTTTAAATATTGTCGCAGCAGATTCTATGGCTGATGGCGCACAAAAAATCGTAGGACTTGTAGGCTAAGGAAGGTAGGGAGAATTAATGAGTGTTTATATTAATAAAGACACGAAAGTAATCGTACAAGGGATTACTGGGGAAACAGCACTTTTCCATACAAAGCAAATGCTTGAATACGGTACAAAAATCGTAGCTGGTGTTACACCGGGTAAAGGCGGCTTAGAAGTAGAAGGAGTACCAGTATTCAATACTGTTCAAGACGCAGTAAATGCAACAGGCGCTAACGTATCTGTTATCTACGTACCAGCACCATTTGCAGCAGATGCAATTATGGAAGCAGTAGATGCAGGCTTAGATATGGCAATCTGTATTACAGAGCATATCCCTGTTCTTGATATGGTGAAAGTAAAACGTTATATGGAAGGCAAGAAAACACGTTTAGTAGGACCAAACTGTCCAGGTGTTATTACATCTGATGAATGTAAAATTGGTATTATGCCAGGCTACATCCATACAAAAGGTCATGTTGGTGTTGTATCACGCTCAGGTACATTAACGTATGAAGCAGTACACCAATTATCACAAGAAGGTATCGGTCAATCAACAGCGGTTGGTATCGGTGGTGACCCTGTAAACGGGACAAACTTTATCGATGTATTATCAGCGTTCAATGACGACCCAGACACATATGCGGTAGTTATGATTGGTGAAATCGGTGGTACAGCTGAAGAAGAAGCGGCTGAGTGGGTAAAAGCGAACATGACAAAACCAGTTGTTGGCTTTATCGGTGGTCAAACAGCACCTCCAGGTAAACGTATGGGACATGCTGGTGCGATTATTTCAGGCGGTAAAGGTACAGCTGCTGAAAAAATCAAAGCGATGAACGCAGCAGGTATTGAAGTAGCAGATACACCATCTGTTATCGGCGAAACATTAATTCGTGTCATCAAAGAAAAAGGTCTTTACGACAAATGTAAAACACATTAATTTCGATTGTTGTGGAAGGTGTAGCATATTTTATGCTACACTTTTTTCTATATAGCGATCCCTATAAGCTATCGTTTACTCCTGTGGTTGCTCGTTGCAGAAAAATTGTGCTCCTGCGGTTACTCGTCGCAAAAAATTTGCTATGCGGTCATACTAACTTTCAATAAGGAGAGATGACATGCAAAATGAAATACAGCAATTATTAGCGTTACACTATGTTTACCCTCTACCATTAAATAAACTTCAGCGCTTATTAAGTGAAATAGGCACATTGCAACAATTGCCAACCATTTCAGCAAGAGAGCTTGCACAAGCACTTCAAGTCCAACTCCAAACAGCTCAAACATTACAGCAAAATTATATAAAGGCAGTTAAAACACCGTTTCAGACGTATTATGAGCGATGTCATATACGTGCAATACCTTTTATGAGTAAATACTACCCAAAAAGCTTATTACAGCTTAGAGACGCTCCTACAGTCATTTATGCGAAAGGGCAGCTTGATTTATTACAACATCCAAGAAAAATTGCCTGTATTGGCTCACGCAATGCGACAAATTATTCAATTATAGCTTTACAATCAATATTGCCACCTTTAATTGCCGAGCGATGTGTCATTGTAAGTGGTCTAGCAAAGGGCGCAGATACACTCGCTCATCGCATGACAATAGAATTAGGAGGCCATACAATTGCGGTTATTGGGCATGGTTTTTCATATATATATCCAAAGGGAAATCGACAGCTTGCTACAGAAATCGCCAATAAGCATTTATTATTGACAGAATACCCACCATACATGGGGCCGAAGAAATGGCATTTTCCAATGCGTAACCGAATTATTAGCGGTTTAAGCTGTGCATTAGTTGTGACAGAAGCTGCAGCTAAAAGTGGTACATTGATTACAACAGACCATGCCCTAGAGCATGGAAAAGATATTTTTGTTGTCCCTGGACCAATTGATTCAGAGCAGTCAAAAGGAACGAATAATTTATTAAAAGAAGGGGCAATTCCGATATGGAACGGGCAGCAAATTGTGGACGAATTACAAATGTTTCAAATGAAATATTGAAAAAAAGTTGCATTCTGTGTCAATCTGTTATACATTTTGCAACAGGTATGCTTTGTATTTCACAAAAATTGTGTAATCAATTAAGCTTTGGTTAAACCAAATTAGGTGTTTGCGCCTGAGCACCTATATTATCCGTGGAGGCTTTATTTCACAAAGCAATTTAACGCCAATTAAAAGGGAATGGAAATACCGTGGCGTATTAAAATATAAAATAAGTAACCTCTCTAAGGGGGAAGAAATGAATGGCAGATTATTTAGTAATAGTGGAATCGCCTGCAAAGGCAAAAACAATTGAGCGATACTTAGGTAAAAAATATAAAGTAAAGGCTTCAATAGGACATGTACGTGATTTACCGCGTAGTCAAATGGGCATTGATACTGAAAATAATTATGAGCCTAAGTATATTACAATTCGTGGTAAAGGGCCTGTTTTACAAGAATTAAAAACAGCTGCTAAAAAAGTGAAAAAGATTTATCTAGCGGCCGATCCCGATCGCGAAGGTGAAGCGATTGCATGGCATTTAGCAACAGCTTTAAATATCGATATCGAATCAGATTGTCGCGTTGTGTTTAATGAAATTACGAAGGACGCAATTTTAGAATCATTTAAACATCCGCGCCCAATTAATTTAGATTTAGTAGACGCACAGCAAGCGAGACGAATTTTAGACCGCCTTGTTGGCTACAATATTAGCCCAATTTTATGGAAAAAAGTAAAAAAAGGCTTATCTGCTGGGCGAGTGCAATCTGTTGCGCTACGCTTAATCATCGATCGAGAAAATGAAATTACGAACTTTGTGCCAGAGGAATATTGGACAGTTGAAGGGCTATTTGAAAAAAGTAAAAAGCAATTTGATGCACTTTATTATGGTGATGGAGCAGAGAAAATTAAGCTAACAAACGAAGAGCAAGTGAAGGCAATATTGAAAAATATTAAAGGCGACCACTTCACTGTAACGGATGTTACGAAAAAGGAACGTAAACGCAATGCAGCACCAGCGTTCACAACTTCCTCACTACAACAAGAGGCAGCACGTAAGCTAAATTTCCGCGCGAAGAAAACGATGATGCTTGCACAGCAGCTATATGAAGGTATTGATATCGGCAAAAAAGAAGGAACGGTCGGTTTAATTACGTATATGCGTACAGATTCGACACGTATTTCTGAAACGGCAAAGGCCGAAGCAATGCAATATATCGATACAAAATATGGTAAAGACTATATTGCGACAGAGCCAAAGCAAGCGAAGAAACAATCGAATGCACAGGATGCGCATGAAGCAATTCGTCCTACGAGCGCAATGCGTACACCAGATGAGTTAAAGACAGTATTAAGTCGTGACCAGCTGCGCTTATATCGACTAATTTGGGAGCGATTTATTGCTAGCCAAATGGCACCTGCTATTTTAGACACAGTTTCTGTCGATTTATTAAATGAAAATGTAAAATTTCGAGCAAACGGTTCTCATGTGAAGTTTCCTGGCTTTATGAAGCTTTATATAGAAGGTACAGATGATCAAACCGAAGAAACGACAAAGCTCCTACCAGAGATGGAAATTGGCGATAAAGTAAAAACGGTATCGATTGAGCCGAAGCAACATTTTACACAGCCACCTCCTCGTTACTCAGAGGCACGCTTAGTAAAAACTTTGGAAGAGCTAGGTATTGGTCGACCTTCCACATATGCACCTACGTTAGATACAATCCAAAAACGTGGCTATGTACAGCTTGATGCGAAACGTTTTGTTCCTACTGAGTTAGGCGGCATTGTTCATCAGCTTGTGCTTGAATTTTTCCCAGAAATACTGAACATTGAGTTTACAGCAAAAATGGAGCAGGATTTAGATGGTGTAGAAGAAGGTATGACCAATTGGGTACAAGTTATCGATGTCTTCTATAAAGATTTTGAAAAACGTGTAGAATATGCGGATGAAGCGATGGAAAAAATCGAAATCAAAGATGAGCCTGCTGGCGAGGATTGCGAAAAATGTGGCGCGCCAATGGTATTCAAGCTTGGACGTTATGGCAAATTCATGGCTTGTTCGAATTTCCCAGACTGCCGCAATACAAAGGCGATTGTCAAGCCGATTGGTGTACAATGTCCTACATGTAAGGAAGGCGAAATTGTTGAGCGTAAAAGTAAAACGAAGCGTCTGTTCTACGGCTGCAATCGCTACCCAGAATGTGAATTTGTGTCATGGGATAAGCCGATTAACCGTCCATGTCCAAAATGTAGCTCATTATTAGTTGAAAAGAAATTGAAAAAAGGTGTACAAATTCAATGTACAAATACAGATTGTGATTACGAGGAAACACCATCACAATAGAAAGTTGGTAAAGTAAATGTCAGAGAAAATAGTAAACGTTATTGGGGCAGGCTTAGCTGGCAGTGAAGCAGCATGGCAAATCGCAAAGCGTGGTATCAAGGTACGCCTTTATGAAATGCGACCTGTCAAGCAAACGCCCGCGCACCATACAGATAAATTTGCGGAGTTGGTATGCTCTAACTCTTTACGTGCGAATACGTTAACAAATGCGGTAGGCGTCATTAAAGAAGAAATGCGGATGCTGGATTCCGTCATTATGAAGGCGGCGGATAATTGTTCAGTGCCAGCAGGTGGAGCGTTAGCGGTAGACCGTCATGAATTTGCAGGCTATGTAACGGAAGCGGTGAAAAACCATCCATTAGTAGAGGTCATTCATGAGGAAGTAACAGAAATTCCAGAAGGCATTACTGTTATTGCAACAGGTCCTTTAACATCAAAGGCATTAGCAGAGAAAATTCAAGCATTAACAGGTGAGGAATATTTATACTTTTATGATGCGGCAGCGCCTATCATCGAAAAAGATTCGATTGATATGGACAAAGTGTATTTAAAATCACGCTATGATAAAGGGGAAGCAGCTTATTTAAATTGCCCAATGACAAAGGAAGAATTCGATCGTTTCCGTCAAGCATTAATTGAGGCAGAAGTTGTACCACTGAAAGAGTTTGAAAAGGAAATTTATTTTGAAGGCTGTATGCCGATTGAAGTTATGGCAGCACGCGGTGAAAAAACAATGTTGTTTGGACCAATGAAGCCAGTTGGATTGGAAGATCCGAAAACAGGTAAGCGTCCATATGCGGTTGTGCAATTGCGCCAAGATGATGCGGCCGGCACATTATACAATATTGTTGGCTTCCAAACGCATTTAAAATGGGGTCCACAAAAGGAAGTATTGCAGCTAATTCCAGGGTTAGAAAACGTTGAAATCGTACGTTATGGTGTGATGCATCGTAATACATTTATTAACTCGCCGAAAGTATTGGCAAAAACATATCAATTAAAAGCACAGCCAACGATTTTCTTTGCAGGTCAAATGACAGGTGTTGAAGGCTATGTTGAATCAGCAGGAAGCGGCTTAATTGCCGGTATTAATGCAGCGCGTTTAGCAAAAGGTGAGGAGCTATTATACTTCCCAGAAGAAACAGCGCTTGGCTCAATGGCACGCTATATTACGGAAGCAGCTTCGAAAAACTTCCAGCCGATGAATGTCAATTTCGGTCTGTTCCCAGAGCTAGGTGAGCGTATTAAATCAAAAGCAGAGCGTGCGGAGCGCCATGCGAACCGAGCATTGGAAACAATTCGTAATTTTGTGAATTCGAGAACAATTTAATTGCAGAAAAGCCCTTTGAATTGTATAATTTGAAGGGCTTTTACCTTGGTTCAGCAGAAACCCCTTTCCTCAGTAGAGAGGGGATGAATGCCATATGTTTACTTAGTGCAGTGGGTGGTTGGATACCCACTGCACCGAGATAAAGCCTTCGGTGGAGGCCACAGATTTTGAAAAGGAGGCCTGCACGATGCAGGTCAGTTCACCGTTGTCACAGGAAGTGACGGCTTTAGGTGAACTTCTACTGCAAACAAGCTTGAAAAAATTTGGACGCAATTACGCGGAGGCGTAATTGATTTAGATGATATGTAAAAAATTATGGTGTCTTACGACTGCTTGTCATGCAATTGACAAAATCCATTGATTTTTTAAAATTTACGCATATTTTACTTGCTAATTTTGGAGTTACGGTATAGTGTCAGTATGTAATTAATTTGCTCCGCTTAAGGAGGCTATGTTATGTCAAATCAGCAAAATGAGTGGCTGCATCAGTTTATTCGCTATGTGCAAATTGAAAAAAACTTTTCTGTACATACAGTGCGGGAATATGAGACTGATATTCAGCATTTTTTGACGTTTTTACAAACGGAAGGTATTAAAAGTTTACAAGATGTTGAATATATTCATGCAAGATTGTATGTGACAAAGCTTTATGATGAGAAAAAAGCAAGAGCATCTATTTCAAGAAAAATATCTGCTATTCGCTCCTTCTTCCGCTTTTTGCATAGAGAATTTGATTTGGACGATTCATCTTTTCGATCATTGTATCACCCGAAAAAAGAGGAGCGACTTCCAAACTTTTTTTATGAGGAAGAGCTGACACAACTATTTGAAGCGAATCAAGGGCAAGATTTTCAATCGCTGCGCAATATCGCTTTGCTGGAGCTGCTTTATGCAACAGGTATTCGAGTAAGCGAGTGTACGGCATTGGAACTATCTAATATCGATTTCCATTATTCGATACTTCGCGTTATGGGGAAAGGGCGTAAGGAGCGCATTGTACCGTTTGGTGAATATGCACGTACAGCGCTGCAAACCTATATTGAGGAAGCGCGACCACATATAATGAAAAAGACGGAGCATTCTTATCTTTTTGTCAATATGCGAGGTGGCGAACTTACGCCACGAGGTGTACGTCATATACTAAATGAGATGGTAAATAAAGCTAGCTTGCATACAAAGCTTTATCCGCATATGCTAAGACATTCATTTGCTACACATTTATTAAATAACGGTGCAGATATGCGTACTGTACAAGAGCTATTAGGACATGCACATCTTTCCTCGACACAAGTATATACACATGTGACGAAGGAGCATTTACGTAAAACGTATATGAATACACATCCAAGAGCTTAAGGAGGAATCTATTTGGGGCAAATACATGCAACGACGATTTTTGCAATCCATCATAAAGGTGGTTGTGCAATGGCTGGTGATGGTCAAGTAACGTTAGGAAATGCAGTTGTGATGAAACATACAGCAAGAAAGGTCAGACGTCTGTTTAATGGCAACGTATTAGCAGGCTTTGCTGGGTCAGTAGCAGATGCTTTTACTTTATTTGAAATGTTTGAAGGTAAGTTAAACGAGTATAATGGTAATTTACAACGTGCAGCTGTTGAGGTAGCTAAGCAATGGCGCGGTGATAAAATGTTGCGTCAATTAGAAGCAATGTTGCTTGTAATGGATAAATCTACTTTGCTTCTTGTTTCAGGGACAGGAGAAGTCATTGAGCCAGATGATGGTATTTTAGCGATTGGCTCAGGTGGTAATTATGCATTATCTGCGGGTCGCGCATTGAAGCAACATGCAGGGGAGCATTTAACGGCACAGCAAATTGCAGAGGCAGCTTTAACGACAGCTGCTGATATTTGTGTATTTACAAATCATAATATTATCGTGGAGGCGCTATAATGACGACAAACTTAACGCCAAGACAAATTACGGAACATTTAAATCGTCACATTGTTGGGCAAAATGAGGCAAAGCGTGCAGTAGCAATTGCACTGCGTAATCGCTATCGCCGTTCTTTACTGAACGATGAAATGAAAAGTGAAATTATCCCGAAAAACATCTTAATGATTGGTCCAACAGGTGTTGGAAAAACGGAAATCGCAAGACGTATTGCGAAGCTGACAAAAGCGCCATTTGTTAAAGTGGAAGCAACAAAGTTCACAGAAGTAGGCTATGTTGGACGCGATGTAGAATCAATGGTACGGGACTTGGTAGAGGCTTCGTTACGCCTTGTTAAAGAAGAAATGTTAGCAACTGTAAAGGAAGAGGCAGAAAAGCTGGCAGACCAAGCGATTGTGAAATTGCTAGCACCTTCAAAAAAGAAGGCGAAAATGCAGCAAAATCCATTTGAAATGCTTTTTGGACAAAAGCAAGAGCAAGCTGAGCAGGAAAATCCGGCGGAAGAAGCAGAAATAAGCTCCCGTCGCAGTCAGATTGCAACGGATTTAGCACAAGGTAAGCTTGAAAACCAGTGGGTAACAATCGAGGTCATGGAGCAAGCAGCACCATTAATGGATATGCCAGGAATGGAAATGCAAATGAGCGGCATGCAGGATATGTTGGCGAATTTAATGCCAAAGAAAACAAAGAAGCGCAAAGTGCAAGTAAAAGATGCACGTCGTATTTTAACGTTGGAAGAGGCCAACAAATTAATCGATACAGATGAACTAACAGCAGAAGCGATTCAGCGCGCTGAACAGACAGGTATCATCTTCATTGATGAAATTGATAAAATTGCAAGCAAAGACAGCGGCTCTTCAGCAAATGTTTCACGCGAGGGTGTACAGCGCGATATTTTGCCAATCGTAGAAGGTTCTACTGTAACGACGAAATATGGTCCTGTAAAAACAGATTATATGCTATTTATTGCAGCAGGTGCTTTTCATATGTCAAAGCCGAGTGATTTAATTCCGGAATTGCAAGGGCGTTTCCCAATTCGTGTGGAACTGGAAAAATTAACGAAGGAAGATTTTGTCCGCATTTTACAAGAGCCAGACCAATCGCTTATTTTGCAATATAAAGCCTTGCTAGAAACGGAAAATGTAACAATTGAATTTTCAGATGAAGCGATTGATTGCATTGCTGAAATTGCAACAGAAGTTAATCAAGAAACAGATAACATTGGTGCAAGACGCTTGCATACAATTTTAGAGCGCCTATTAGAGGAGCTATCATTTGAAGCTTCTGAAATTGCACCAGCACATATTGAAATTACCCCTGCATATGTTGAGCAAAAACTAGGAAATATCGTGAAAAATAAAGATTTATCACAATTTATTTTATAGCAAATGTTATTTCATGAAAAAATGTAGAAGTCTTTACAATATTTAAAACATAGATAATTGCTATAAATTATAAAAACCTTTAGAATATTACGTAAATACAGAAATAGCCTTAGGAGGACTATAGAAAATGAATTTATTATCAAAAACAAGAAAAATTAACGCAATGCTTCAAGCGACTGCTGGTAAGCCAGTAAACTTTAAAGAAATGGCGGATACGTTAGGTGACATTATCGACTCTAACGTCTTTATCGTAAGTCGTAAAGGGAAGCTTTTAGGTTTATCAATTCACCAGCAAATCGAAAATGAGCGTATTAAAAAAATGTTTGCGGAGCGCCAATTCCCAGAGGAGTATACACAAAACTTATTTAATATTACAGAAACATCGCCAAACTTAGATGTAAATAATGAACATACAGCGTTCCCTGTTGAAAATAAAGATTTATTTGCATCTGGTTTAACAACGATTGTTCCAATTATTGGTGGTGGAGAGCGTTTAGGGACGTTAATCCTTGCACGTATTAACGATCAATTTAGCGATGATGATTTAATTTTAGCTGAGTATGGTGCAACAGTAGTCGGCATGGAAATTTTACGTGAAAAAGCTGAGGAAATTGAAGAAGAGGCTCGTTCAAAAGCTGTTGTGCAAATGGCGATTAATTCATTATCATACTCTGAGCTTGAAGCGATTGAGCATATTTTCGAGGAGTTAGATGGTCACGAAGGGCTACTTGTTGCTTCAAAAATTGCAGACCGCGTAGGTATTACTCGTTCAGTTATTGTCAATGCATTACGCAAGCTGGAGTCTGCTGGTGTAATTGAGTCGCGCTCACTTGGGATGAAAGGTACTTATATTAAAGTATTGAACGATAAATTTTTAGTTGCATTAGCTGAAATTAAAATGAAATAAAAAGCGTTTTCGTTATAGGCTGTTTAAAAGTGATATCACTTTTAAACAGCCACTTTTATTGTTCTATTAAAAGAAGAAAAGATTTTATACATTTTAATATAAATTATTTTTTACATAGTCCTAACAGTCTGGTGCTAAAAATAGTCTTATTGATTTATTTTTTAAATGAAACATAGTGATTAATGTAGATTTTTTGGTAATATTTATCGTAACGAAGTAAAAAAATGATATTTTACATAAAAATCCATTTTGATTTTTCGATAATGAAGAGAAAGAAATGGAATAAAATAGTTCTTATAGACTATCTAAAAAAGCTAAAAGACAATAGACACTATGGATTAACTTAATTACAATTAAACTAACAAAACTATTATCGAAATGTGACGAATACCCTATATATTAAAAGAGGTGGATAGTGTGGATTTATTCGGTGGAACAATTCGCAATATAGAAAATGGCCTTTCTTATGCGACTTTAAAACATAAAACAATTGCTAACAATATTGCAAATGTCGATACGCCAAACTATAAGGCGAAAGATGTCAGTTTTAGAAGTATGTTAGAAGGTGCTAAACAAACATCAATTGCGGCAAATAAAAACGATGTTCGACATTATGATTTCGATGCAGAGCAATTTAAATCAGGCGTATTTGATTATGCAAATTTAAGAGCTCGTCATAATGGAAATGGTGTAAATATGGATGCAGAGCAAGCTAAACTGGCTGAAAATACAATCTATTATAATGCGCTTATTGACCGTGTAAATGGAAAATTAAATACACTAAATACAGTAATTAAAGGAGGGAAATAAGTATGACAATCTTTCATAGTATGAATACAACTGCCTCCGCTTTAACAGCACAACGTTTACGTATGGATGTAATTTCTTCAAATATGGCAAATATTGATACGACAAGAGCAAAGCAAGTGAATGGTGAGTGGGAGCCGTACCGTCGTAAAACAGTCACTTTAACAGCAAAAGAAGGTCAGTTTTCAAACTTTTTAAATGTAGCAATGGGGAAAACTGTGAAACATGGTGTCGGGAATGGCGTGAAGGTATCACGCATTAACGAAGATAATGAAACACCGTTTAAGCTTGTTTATGATCCAACACATATTGATGCAGATGAGAATGGTTATGTAAGAATGGCAAATGTAGACCCATTAAAAGAAATGGTTGATTTAATTTCTGCAACGCGCTCCTATGAAGCGAATGTAACGGTGTTCAATGCCAATAAATCGATGCTGTCAAAAGCTTTAGAAATCGGCAAATAACAAATTTGAAAGGAACGGTGATTAAACATGGCGATGATTAACTCCATATCAATGTTTACTCAAACACAAGGAGTACAGCAAGCTAATAAGTTAACAGCAACACCTTACGAGGCGCAGCAAAATTTTGCGGCAACATTAAAGGACGCAATTGCACAAGTGAATGCGCAACAAATTCAATCCGACACATTGACGAATAAATTAATTAATGGTGGCGATGTGGATTTACATGAGGTAATGATAGCTTCACAAAAAGCGAGTATCACACTAAATGCCACAATGGAAGTTCGAAATAAAGTGGTTGAAGCTTACCAAGAAATTATGCGAATGAGTGTATAATCAATTACGCCTCGGTTAATGATTTTTCAAATTTTTGGAGCTAACGGCGCAGAAAGTAGTCTGCGTCGTACAGGTTCTTTTCAAAATTTGTGACATTCACCAAAAGATTTATTTTGATTCAGCAAATGTTTAAATATCTGCTGAAGTAAATGCTAATGAAATATGTATCTCGTCATTTGTCGAGGTCAAAGCTTTCTGTACCTATTGCTATGCTTTCAGTACAAAATACATTGTTGAATCAAAAAACAATTATGACGAAAAAATTCGTCTTGATTTAGCACATGATTTTATGACGAAATGGATGCGTTAAGTACATAAAGCCTAAGCTTGTAGAGTGACAAAACTAGCGCATTTCAGCAGGCATTTAAATTTAGCTCAATCAAGTTAAAGTTCCTGATAAAAAGCACAGGTTAAAAATTGAACAAATATTCGCAAAGGCGTAATTGTTTATAGCATTCACTATTACCGGAGGATCCATAATGAATGAACGATTAACAAAAGTAAAAACCGATTCGACCAATTTTTGGTCAAGTCGTACAAAAAAGCAAAAAGGCGCGATGGTCGGTGCACTGGTAGTAATTATTGCATTTGCAAGCATCCTTACATATCTTTTAACACGCACAGAAATGGTCCCGATGTATACGAATTTATCACAGGCTGAAGTTGGGCAAATTAGAGATGTTTTAGAGGCGGATGGTGTTACATACGAAATTACAGCAGGTGGTACAAATATTTTAGTGCCAGCAAAGCAAGCAGATGCATTAAAAGTATCTTTGGCAAATCAAGGATTTCCGAAAACCGGTGGAATTGACACATCATTTTTTGCTGAAAATGCAGGGTTTGGGATGACTGATAATGAATTCGAAGTGTTGAAAAACGAGACAATGCAAACAGCTATTGTAAATTTATTAAAACAAGTTGATGGGGTAGAAGGTGCCCGGGTAAATATTACAATGCCAAAGCAAGGTGTCTTTTTACAGGATGGACAAGGAGAAGCAACAGCGGCTGTAATGTTAACTACAGCACCTGGACATCAATTTACAGAAACTCAAATTAAAACATTATACAGCTTAGTAGCAAAAAGCGTGCCTAATTTACCATTAGAAAATATTGAAATTTCAAATCAGCATATGGAATATTATGATTTGGAATCAGCTACGTCTGGTGGTTCAGTAGCGACTCCAGAAGGACAAATGCAGCTGAAGAAAACGGTTGAACGTGATTTACAGCGCCAAGTCCAAAATATGTTAGGTACATTGATGGGACAAGATAAAGTGTTTGTATCTGTGACAACGGATATTGACTTTAAAAAGGAAAATCGTCAAGAAGATCTTGTAGAGCCTGTTGATGAAGAAAATATGTCAGGAATTGCGATTAGCGCCCAAACTATTACAGAAACATATACTGGAACTGGAGCTACGGCAACTGGTACACCAGAAGCAGGACAACAGACAGATAATTTCACAGATTATGTAGAGGGTGCTGCAGGAAATGGTGATTATGAACGAATCGAAGAAAAAGTAAATAGCGATGTAAATCGTATTCGCAAAGATATTCAGGAGTCACCTTATAAAATTCGTGATATTGGTATTCAAGTTGGTGTAGAGCCACCAAACCCAGAAGATTTAGCATCATTGCCAGATGAAAGTGTGGCGGCGATTCGAGAAATGTTAGCATCTATTATTAGCACATCGCTTAATAAAGATGCAGTAGGTGATTTAACAGATGAAGAGGTTGCAAGTAAAGTTGTTGTTACAGTACAGCAATTCTATGGAAAAGACGTTGCAGTAGATACAGAAACAACAGCAATTCCTTGGTGGGTTTGGGTAATTGGCGGCGTATTATTAGTTGCAATTGTACTTTTAGTATTCTATATTTTACGTTCTCGCAAACGTAAAGAAGAGGCGGAACTATCAGCGATTGAAGAACAACAAGAACAAATTATTGTTGATGATATTGCTGATGAAAAAGAAACAGAAGCAACAGTGCGTCGTAAGCAGCTAGAAAAAATGGCAAAAGAAAAACCAGATGATTTTGCCAAGTTGTTACGTAGTTGGATTGCTGAGGATTAATTTTGACTCGGTAGACGTCAATTTCTATTGATAGCAATATGAATATTTAAGTAGCATGTAATTCAGTGGGCATCCGAAGGCTCACTGAATCAAAATAAAGCCTCCGGCGGATGTCATAGATTTTGAAGAGAGGCCTGCACTAAGCAGGCCAGTTAACCGTTGTCACAGGGTGTGACGGCTCACTCGAAAAATCTGGACGCAATTACGCCGAGGCGTAATTGATTGGAGGGGTGGCTATGTCTAAGAAAGACAAGGAATTATCAGGGAAGCAAAAAGCTGCCCTACTCTTAATTTCATTGGGACCAGAAGTGTCAGCTTCAGTATATAAACATTTAAGTGAAGAGGAAATTGAACGCTTAACTTTAGAAATTTCCAGTGTTAAAAAAGTAGAGTCACATATGAAGGAAGAAATTATTGAGGAATTTCACAATATTGCATTAGCGCAAGATTACATTACACAAGGCGGTATTGGCTATGCAAAAACAGTTTTAGAAAAAGCATTAGGCAGTGACCAAGCGCAAGCAATTTTAAATCGCTTAACGTCATCGCTTCAAGTGAGACCGTTTGATTTTGCACGTAAAGCAGATCCAGCTCAAATTTTCAACTTTATTCAAAATGAGCATCCACAAACAATCGCTTTAATTTTATCTTATTTAGAAGCAGGGCAAGCAGGAATTATTTTATCTTCATTACCTCAAGAGGTCCAAGCGGATATTGCAAAGCGTATTGCAATGATGGATTCAACATCACCAGAAGTAATTAGTGAAATTGAATCTGTTTTAGAGCGTAAGCTATCTTCTACTGTAACGCAAGATTACACTGAAACTGGTGGCGTTGACGCTGTCGTAGAAGTACTTAGCGGAGTGGATCGTCAAACGGAAAAAACAATTTTGGATGCACTCGAAATTCAAGATCCAGAATTGGCAGAAGAAATCAAGAAGCGCATGTTCGTATTCGAAGATATCGTTACGCTTGATAACCGTTCAATCCAACGTGTTATTCGCGACTGCGAAAATGAAGACTTACTATTATCAATGAAAGTTTCTTCTGATGAAGTAAAAGATATTATTTTCCGTAATATGTCACAGCGTATGGCAGAAACGTTTAAAGAAGAGATGGAAATTATGGGGCCAGTACGCTTACGAGATGTAGAGGACGCACAGTCTCGCATCGTAGCGGTTATTCGACGCTTAGAAGATGCTGGAGAAATCATTATAGCTCGCGGTGGAGGAGATGACGTCATTGTCTAGAATTATTCGCTCTATACAAGCACAGTCAACTGAAGCAGAGCAAGGCGTTAAAATCGAAATTAAAGATTTTTTTCAGCCAACAGCTTTTCAAACAGATGCTCAGGCAGGAGAACTTGAAAATTTAACATTAGAAAATATTCAGGCAGAGCGGGAAATGTATTTAACTGAGGCGAGACAACAAATTGAGTTCGAGCGTCAACAGCTAGAGCAATATCGAGATGAGCAATTACAAGCTATCGAGCAATTGAAGCAAATTTGGCAAGAGGAAAAGCTCATGCTTGAGCAACAAGCGCATGAAGAGGGCTTTGCTGCTGGCTATGAGGAAGGGATACAAAAAGCTAATGCTGCGATGGAACAGTCGCTTACAATGGCCAATGAAACAATCACACAGGCGCAGCAAAATGCGAAAAAGTATATTGATGATCAAGAATTTGTTGTATTAGAGCTCGCTTTAACTGCTGCTGAACGAATTATTGGTGTAGCACTTGAACGAGACAATGAACTATTTACTGAAATCGTCAAACGTGGCTTAAAAGAAGCGCGAGAAATGAAAGAAATCAAAGTATATGTTGCACCAGTCTATTATCAACTCATTACCAAAAACTATGATGAACTAGCTGAGATGTTCCCACCAGATGTGCCTTTACTGTTTTTTGTAAATGAAGATTTAAATAGCACAGAAAGCTATATTGAAACGAATCATGGACGTATTGTTGTATCGATTGATGAACAGCTCAATGAACTACGTTTGAAGCTAAATGAAATTTTAACAAGCAAGGACTGATACGGATGAAAGCGACTCAATTAATTGAACAAATACCAAACCTTAATACTTTTAAGAAATTTGGACGCGTCACGAGAGTAGTAGGCTTAATGATTGAGTCACGGGGTCCTGAAAGTTCAATAGGAGATGTATGTAAAATACATGTGCAAACGGTGCAGCATGGACAGCAAACAATACTTGCTGAAGTGGTAGGCTTCAGAGATGAGATTGTTGTCTTGATGCCATTCTCCTCATTGCGTGAAATTTCAATTGGCTGTTTAGTCGAAGGAACTGGAAAGCCGCTAGAAGTAAAGGTTGGTCCTGAGCTAATTGGAAAAATACTCGATTCAATGGGCAATCCATATGATGGCTATACATTACCAAAAGGTCTTGTGTCTGTACAAACAGAGCGACAACCTCCTAACCCGATGACACGTCCACCTATTAGTGAACAAATGGAAGTTGGCGTAAAGGCGATTGATGGGATGCTGACAATTGGTACAGGACAAAGGGTTGGTATTTTCGCTGGTTCAGGTGTCGGAAAAAGTACGCTACTTGGGATGATTGCTCGTAACACAAAGGCTGATTTAAATGTCATTGCACTAGTAGGTGAGCGGGGTCGAGAAGTTCGAGAGTTTATCGAACGAGATTTAGGACCAGAAGGTTTAAGTCGTTCGATAGTTGTTGCAGCAACGAGTGATCAACCGGCTTTAATGCGTATTAAAGCCGCATTTACTGCAACAGCAATAGCGGAATATTTCCGAGATCGCGGAATGAATGTCATGTTAATGATGGATTCTGTAACACGTGTTGCAATGGCACAGCGGGAGGTAGGTTTAGCCGTTGGTGAACCACCAGCAACGCGAGGCTATACGCCTTCTGTATTTGCCATTCTCCCTTCATTGTTAGAACGTACAGGAACGAATTTAAAAGGGTCTATCACAGCCTTTTATACGGTGCTAGTAGATGGGGATGACATGAATGAGCCGATTGCAGATACTGTACGTGGTATTTTAGATGGACATATCGTTTTAGATCGAACTTTAGCGAATAAAGGGCAGTACCCAGCTATTAACGTCTTGAAAAGTGTCAGTCGTTTAATGAATCATATTGCAGCACCTGAACATGTAAAAGCAGCAGAACGCTTACGAGAGTTGTATTATACGTATGACAAATCTGAGGATTTGATTAACATTGGTGCATATAAGCGAGGTACATCGCGCGAAATTGATGAAGCGATTCAATATGAGCCGCTAATTACAGCATATTTAAAGCAAGGCTACAAAGACTACGTATCTATCGAGCAAGCTGTCAATGAATTAATTACTCTAGCAAATGGTGGTGTATCATCATAATGCAATACACATATCGGTTTGAAAAAATATTAGTTGTGCGTGAGCAAGAGAAAAATGAATCTGAAATCGCTTATAAAGAGTCTGTACGTGTTTTTGAGGAAATTGCTACAAAGCTCTATGACTTATTAAAAAAGAAAGAAGATTTACTAGTCTACCAACAAGAGCGCTTATCTATAGGTGCTTCTATTGATGAAATTAGTCATTATGCTAATTTCATAGATAGTATGGAAAAGACAATTGCAGATGTTCAACAAAAGGTTGTACAAGCCCGTTCGAAAATGAATTGGCATGAACAAAAGCTGTTGGAAAAAAACTTAGAGGTTCGCAAGTTTGAAAAAATGCGTGAAAAAGACTTCGATGCCTTTAGAGAAGAGCAAAATCGCATTGAAGCAAAGCAATTAGATGAACTATCATCGCTTGCATATAACAAAAGAGAAATCAGGTGATGTCATGGCGAAAAAACAAGTTGAAAATGTAAATGCAGAAGAGCTTGATGACAAGAAGCCGGGGTTTTTTCAAAAATTCTTTATGCTGTTTATTATCCCATTATTATTTATCGTTACACTTGTGTTAATTGTAAGTTATTTTACAAATACAAACGTGTTTCAATTTGCAGATAGTATGAAAGAAAAAATCCCATTCCTTGACAAAAAAGAAGAGGGAACTTCAGAAAACCCATCGATGACAGGGGAAAGAATCGTTACATTACAAGCGGAGCTTCAAGAAAAAGAAGCGAAGATTGAGCAATTACAAGCTGAAATTGATGCCTCAAAAGAAGCAAATAATGAATTACTTATAGAGCAAGAGAAATTACAATTTGAAATCCAGAAACTACAACGTGAACAAGAAGACATAAAAAAAGATTTCCAAGAAATTTTATCTACTTATGAGAAAATGTCTGCAAAAGTAGCAGCGCCTATTTTGATTGAAATGAATGATGAAGAGGCACTTCGCATTATGTCGAATTTAAAGCCTGACATTCTTTCAGCTATTTTTTCAAAAATGCCACCAGCGGATGCGGCACGTTATACAGAATTGCTAGCACAACAGTAATTTGAGAGGAGGTGAAAAAATGAATATCGCAATGATGCAACAACTAGCACCAAAAGTGGAAGTGCCAAAGCAGGCTGTGCCAGCAGCTAAAAATGAACAGCTAAGTCAAGAAAAATTCGGCTCTGTGTTTAACAAAATTTTAGCAACAACAAATCAACCAGCGACACAGCAAAATGCCCCAGCTGCAACAGATTTAAATGCAGTAGGAGAGCTAGTTTCAGCAGATTCGTTAGAGGAAGTATTGGAGATACTGGGCATTCCTCATGATGCAGCATTGTTATTTATTGAAGTTGAAGGTGATGCAATTGCTGTTGAAGACATGATGAATCTCGAGGATTTAGCAGCAGCCTTAAGCATGGACAAAGAGGAGCTTGTAACACTTATTGAGCAGCTACTTGGAGAAGAAATGCCAATTGAGGATATTTGGGCTCTATTTGAGCAAGCCCCAAATTTACTAGCACAAATTATGAGCGCATTGCAAGGTGAGCATCAAGTGCCACCACAGCAAGCTGAAAAAGTAATCGCTGTACTAAAATTAGCTGAAGTTATTGCTACTAAAACAGACACTGTTTATACACAGGAAGTTCAGTTAATACAAGTAAAAGAAGCATTCCAACAAGTTGCTACACAGCTTCAGCAAACTGTACAAGTGCAACAACAAGCACCTAAAGCAGCAGTCTTTCAGCAAGTGCCAGTAAATAAGCAGGAAACAGACGCGACACAGCCAGCACCAATTACATCACAGCAATCATCAGCAGCTGTAAAAACTGTAACAGTGACGTTACCAGCTGAGCGTCCAGCGCAATCAGAGGCATTGATAAAAGAAATACAAAATTTAATTAATCGTAGTCAACTGTCTAGCACACAAGGTACTATGAAGTTAATGTTAAAGCTTTATCCAGAAAATTTGGGCTCTATCCGTATCGAAATTATGCAAAAAGATGGTATGTTAACAGCACGATTACTTGCAACAACTGCAGCAGGGAAAGAATTGCTTGATTCAAACTTACAGCAATTAAAAGCAGGGCTTGCTGCTCAAAACATCCAAGTAGAGCGTCTTGATGTATCACAGGCTTTACAAGATGCAGAACGTAATATGCGTGACCAAAGCTTCTTTAATAACTTCTTTAAACAGCAAAATCAGGAGCAAGAAGCTCAAAAAGATGAAGAAAATGATGATAAAAAGTCATTTAGTGAGTTTTTAAATGAGGAGGTGTAAAAATGACGACAACGCCAACTACAAATACCGCTTCAAGTAAAGTTACAGACGATCTTTATTACTCAAGCTATAAAGCACCTGTCAGAGAAACTGGAAATAGTGCATTGGGGAAAGATGCCTTTTTAAAGCTGCTAATTACCCAATTGCAAAACCAAGATCCAACAAATCCAATGAATGACCGCGAGTTTATAGCTCAAATGGCTCAATTTTCATCTTTGGAACAGATGCAGAATATGACAAAAGCCATAGAGGTCCTTGTGGAATCACAACAACAAACACAATTAATGTCCTATACTACTTTTATTGGTAAAGAGGTAAAATGGCATGAGTTAACAGATAAATTAGATGAGACGGGCAAGCCAATTGCTGTTGAAGGTGCTGGCACGATTGTTGAATTGAAATTTGTTGATGGTCAACCACAATTCATATTAGATGATGGTAAAACAATTTCAGCAGGGAATATTTCTTCGATTACTGGAAATGGCTCTTTATCTGGTACAGGTAATCCATTTGCAGAGGCGAGTAAATTAATTGGACAAACTGTTCGCTATGAAGTTGATGGGCAAGCAATTGAAGCTTTAATTGAAGCGATTACAATGAAAAACGGCTCTATTGTTTATTTGCTAAATAATGGGACGCGATTAACGAAAGATCAGTTTGAAGTAGTGAAAGAATCAAAAGATGAGTCAGTAGATAAAGAAGAATCTACAAATGAAGGTAAATAAGGTGGTGTGTAGATGAAACAGATGAATTCGATTCAGCGCATTCCATATCATCCACCATTGCAGCCGACAAAGCAAGTTAAGCAAGCAACATCGACATCTTTTATCGAGCAATTGCAAGCCGCAGTTGGTAAGCAACATTTAAAAATAAGTAAACATGCAACAGAGCGTTTACAAGAAAGAAATATTATGATTTCTGATGAAGAATGGCAACAAGTGACAGATAGCGTACTTGAGGCACATGACAAAGGTGTTCGCCAACCATTAGTTTTGATGGAACAAGCAGCATTAATAGTCAATGCTAAAAATGCCACAGTAATTACAGCAATGGATCGTTTAGAAGCAAAAAAGCAAATTTTCACGAATATTGATGGCACCATTATATTATAGGCTGGACCTAAAAGGAGGCCTATCGATGCTACTGACCGATTGAAGTGGCATCCGCAAGTAGAGAAATTAAGAAGACGAAGGGAGAACAAAACAATATGTTACGTTCAATGTACTCGGGTATTTCAGGTTTAAGAAACTTCCAAACTAAATTGGATGTTATCGGTAACAACATCGCTAACGTAAATACACATGGCTTTAAAAAAGGTCGTGTTATTTTTAAAGATTTAATGTCTCAAACACAAGCAGGTGCTTCAGGTCCTTCAATGGGCGCTGGTGGTGTGAACGCAAAACAAATAGGTTTAGGTTCAACACTGGCGACAATCGATACAATTCATGGTACGGGTTCTCGTCAAAATACAGGTCGTGTACTTGATGTAGCTATGGAAGGTGAAGGGTTCTTTGTAGTTGGTAAACTAGCAGGGGATGATGTAGATGAAACTTTAATTGAAGGATTTACAGGTACAGCATATACTCGTGCAGGTAACTTCTACATGGACCGAGAGGGTTTCCTTGTAAACAGTAATGGCGATTATGTAATTGGTTGGATGCAAGAAGATGGCGATTTGCCAGATGGTATTACAGATGGAATGGTAAATCCAGATGGTGCAATTATTACACATTCTCCTTTACAAGGTGATGATGCAGTTGAAATTTCCGAATTAAAATGGGCTGAAGATGCATTGCAAAGAGAAGATGTTGCAGGTGGACGTATTTTAATCCCTACAGATGCACAGGAAATTTCAATTGGGGAAGATGGTACAGTAACATATGTAAGTGCTGATGGTATTTTAACATTCGCTGGACAAATAATGGTTGCCAAATTTCCAAATGCTGAAGGATTAACGAAGATGGGAAATAACTATTTCCAAGTGTCAGCTAACTCTGGTGAAACACAGTTTGGCGCCGGGTCTAGCTTTGGTATTGGTAAAACAGTATCAGGTGGTTTAGAAATGTCCAATGTTGACTTATCTGAAGAATTTACAGAGATGATTGTCGCACAGCGTGGTTTCCAAGCGAATACGCGTATTATTACGACATCGGATGAGATTTTACAAGAGCTAGTAAACTTGAAGCGTTAATTTGATTTATTTATAATCACCTACTTCTAAAAGTAGTAGGGGGAATTCATTGTAAGGGAGGGTCGGGCCGGCACTTCGTTTGTCCGGCCCTAATTCAATGATTGAACTTACTCGTTTAAATGGTAAACGATTCACATTAAATGCATTATACATAGAAACCGTCGAATCTTTTCCAGATACGACGATTACCTTAACAACTGGTAGTAAATTAATTGTTTTAGAGAATGAAGAGCAAGTGCGACAAAAGGTGAAAGCCTTTTATCAACATATACAAATATTATCCAATCCGCATCTGCGAGGTGAAGAAGATGAAGAGTAATAAGCTGTTGATGATTATGATTATTATTTTAGTAGCGATTATTTTGGTAGGAGCAATATTATTTGTTGTTTATATGAATGCAAATAAAGACTCTGTAGAAAAGGGACCGACAATTGATGAAATTGTGGAAGCATCTATTGACGTACCAGAAATTAGAACCAATTTAAAGGATAAGCACGTTGTTATCATGCAAATGAAGCTTACAACAGATAGTAAAGAAGCAGCTGCCGAATTAGAGAAGCGTTTATTCCAAGTAAACAATATTGCGATTCAAGAATTATCTGATATGGAGCTAAAAGATTTAGAAGGCTCGCAAGGAAAAGAAGCATTTGGCAACATATTGAAGACTAAAGTTAATGAATTGATGCAAGATGGTGAGGTTACGAAAGTTTATCTAACTGCCTACATCAGCCAATAAATTAAAGAAACATCTTTTGAAATGGAGGTGGGCAAATGGCAGGAGATGTATTATCCCAATCAGAGATTGATGCGCTGTTATCGGCGATATCAACAGGTGAAATGTCAGCGGATGATATGAAAAAGGAAGATGAAACGAAAAAAGTAAAAGTTTATGATTTTAAACGTGCACTTCGTTTTTCAAAAGATCAAATCCGAAGTTTGACCCGAATACATGAAAACTTTGCTAGATTATTAACGACATCGTTTTCTGCACAGCTAAGAACCTATGTTCAAATCACAGTTGTATCTGTTGACCAAATACCTTTTGAGGAGTTTATTCGTTCAATACCGAATATGACATTAATAAATGTATTTGAAGTACCGCCATTAGATGGTAATATTTTAATGGAGATTAATCCAAACATCGCCTATTCGATGTTAGACCGTTTAATGGGGGGAGCAGGTTCAAGCCATAGTAATGTAGATAACTTAACTGAAATTGAAACGAAAATTATGACAAACCTATTTGAGCGCTCATTTGACAATTTGCGTGAGGCATGGGAAAGCATTGTAGAAATTGATCCAATGCTTGTTGAATTAGAGGTAAACCCGCAATTTTTACAAATGATCTCACCAAATGAGACGGTTGTTGTTATTTCATTAAATACTGTAATTGGTGAAACGACCGGGATGATTAATATTTGTTTACCTCACGTTGTGCTTGAACCAATCGTACCTAATTTATCAGTACGCTATTGGATGCAAGCAAATACGAAGCAAAATTCGCCTGAACAAACAAATTTCATACAAACTCGTGTGAAGCAATCGACATTACCGGTTATAGCGGAGCTTGGGAACACAACGATTTCAGTTGAGGATTTCTTAACGATGCAGCTAGGGGATGTTATACCATTAGAACAAAAAATTGATGAGCCTCTCATGTTGAAGGTCGGCGATATACCGAAATTCACGATACAGCCTGGTAAATTAGGGAAAAAGATGGCTGCTCAAATTATAGATCCTGTGGAAGGAGGAGACGAAGATGAGTGATGAAATGCTCTCCCAAGAAGAGATTGAAGCCTTGTTAAGAGGTGAAACTTTAGAAAATAAAAGCGAGACATCAGAAGATGCCATTGCAGCATCAGAGGAAGTTAAAATAGAGGATTATCTTAGTCCGATAGAGCAGGATGCTTTAGGTGAGATTGGAAATATTTCGTTTGGGAGCTCAGCCACTGCATTATCTGCATTGCTTGGTCAAAAAGTAGATATTACAACACCTAGCATTTCAATGATTAATCGCAACCGTTTAGAGGAGGAATTTCCTCATCCTTATGTAGCGATACAAGTAGAGTATACAATTGGTCTAATCGGAATGAACTTACTTGTTATTAAGCAATCAGATGCAGCAATTATTGCAGATTTGATGCTCGGTGGCGATGGATTAAATCCGAAGCCAGAGCTTGGTGAAATTCAATTAAGTGCTGTGCAAGAAGCGATGAATCAAATGATGGGCTCAGCGGCAACATCCATGTCAACAATCTTTAATCAAAAAGTAGATATTTCACCACCAACAATTGATTTAATGAATATCTCTCAAAATGAAGGAAAGGATAATTTGCCTGATGATGATTTATTAGTGCGTGTATCCTTTAGATTACGCATTGGTGAATTAATTGATTCAAACATTATGCAATTATTGCCTTTAAATTTTAGTAAGAAAATAGTAAAGTCATTAATGGGGGAAACTGATGAAGAAGCATCGACAGCAGTGGAAGCTGTAGCTCAGTCCACACCACCATCTGCTTCTACACCAGCACAGCAACAACAACCAGTACAGCAACAACCAGTACAACAACAGCAGCCGATGCAACAGCAACCGATGCAACAGCAACCTATGTATGAGCAGCCGGTACAACAGCAGCAGCCAATGTATCAACAACCTGCTTACCAAATGCCACCGGTAAATGTACAGCCAGCACAATTTGCAAGCTTTGAGCAAGCAAATTTATCACAGCAAGAGGCGCATAATTTAAATATGCTGTTAGACATTCCGTTACAAGTAACAGTGGAGCTTGGAAGAACGAAGCGTTCCGTTAAGGAGATCTTGGAGCTTTCAAGTGGTTCTATTATTGAGCTAGATAAATTAGCAGGTGAACCTGTTGATATTTTAGTAAATAGTCGCTTAATTGCGAAAGGTGAAGTTGTTGTTATTGATGAGAATTTCGGTGTTCGTATTACAGATATTTTAAGTCAAGCAGATCGCTTGAATAACTTACGATAGTTTAAATTGGAGGAATTAATTATGTCTAAAAAGATTTTAATTGTTGATGATGCTGCTTTCATGCGTATGATGATTAAAGATATTTTAACGAAAAATGGTTATGAAGTAGTAGGAGAAGCAGCGGATGGTGCGCAAGCGGTAGAGAAATACAATGAATTACGTCCAGATTTAGTAACAATGGATATTACAATGCCTGAAATGGACGGTATTGCGGCACTAAAAGCAATTAAAGGAACACACCCAAATGCTATTATTATTATGTGCTCTGCAATGGGACAACAAGCAATGGTAATTGATGCAATTCAAGCTGGTGCGAAAGATTTCATCGTAAAGCCATTCCAAGCTGACCGTGTAATTGAAGCAATCCAAAAAGCTTTAGGTTGATAGAATGCTAAAAAACAAATCATTACATGCGTATTTTTTTGTGATGCTGCTTGTATTGATTGCCGTTTTTATACCGATTGAAGCACATGCAGCTGTAGAGGGATTTGTTAAAGACAACTACCCATCTATAAATGATGAGAAGAAGGATATAAATAATACTGAAACAGATGCCGATACGAATGAAATTGCTCCGGCATCTGAATCTTTCAGTTTATGGGGGTTTATTAAAGTATTTTTAGCCTTTATTTTCGTATTAGCTCTACTCATAGCTGTGCTCAAATTTTTAAATAAGCGCAATGTCAAATATCAACAAAATAGTGTTGTGCGGAATGTTGGTGGAATATCTGTTGGTGCACAAAAATCTGTTCAAATTCTTCAAGTTGGCAACCGCCTTTATATGGTTGGTGTTGGTGAAAATGTGCAACTCTTAAAAGAGGTGTCAGATGAAGAAGAGATTGAACAAATTTTATCTCACTATGATGAGAAACAAACAGCGATATCAACAGTGCCTTATATTGTAGAGTTGTTTAAAGGGAAATCGGAACAAAAGCAAAAAACGGAGCAACAAGCACAAAGCTTTAGCAATATATTTGATAGCAAACTATCAGAAATAAAAAAAGAACGTAGTAATGGACTAGAGCAATGGAAAGAAAAGGAGTATGATAAGCAATGATGTCATTAATTACTGCATTCTCTGATTTTGATCCAGCAAATGTCTCGACGTCCGTCAAATTACTTCTTTTACTAACTGTACTGTCTTTAGCACCTAGTATTTTAATTTTGATGACATCGTTTACACGTATCGTCATCGTTTTATCTTTTACGAGAACTGCACTGGCTACACAGCAAATGCCCCCAAACCAAGTAATTATTGGGTTAGCGTTATTTTTAACATTTTTTGTTATGGCACCTACCTTCCAAGAAGTGAATGATCAAGCTTTACAGCCGTTGTTTAATGAGGAAATCGGGCTTGAGGAAGCATACGATCGTGCCGCAGTGCCCTTTAAAGAGTTTATGGCAGAGCATACGAGGCAGAAGGATTTAGAATTATTTATTTCATATAATCAAGCAGAGCGGCCAGCAACAATTGAGGAAATACCACTTACAATGCTAGTACCCGCCTTTGCGTTAAGTGAAATAAAAACAGCATTTCAAATGGGCTTTATGATTTTCATTCCTTTTTTAGTAATCGACATGGTTGTAGCAAGTACCTTGATGTCGATGGGGATGATGATGTTACCGCCTGTTATGGTTTCATTGCCATTTAAAATTCTATTATTTGTATTGGTAGATGGCTGGTATTTAGTAATGAAATCATTACTTCAAAGTTTTTAGGGGATGATACATAATGACACAAGAAATGGTCATTTCAGTTGCAGAGCGAGCAGTGTTTGTTATCTTGATTACTTCAGGACCACTATTATTAATTGCGTTAGCGACAGGGTTGCTAGTTAGTATTTTCCAAGCAACAACATCGATTCAGGAGCAAACATTAGCTTTTGTACCAAAAATCGTTGCTGTATTTGTCGCACTTATCTTTTTTGGACCATTTATGATTTCACAAATGACGAATTATTTCCATGATATTTTAAATAATTTAGTTCGTTTTATAGGATAAAAGATGGTAGAATTAGTTCCTAAAATAACTGTCCTGCTGTTAATTTTTGTTCGTGTTTCTGCCTTTTTTGTATCTATTCCGTTATTTTCATATCGCACAATACCACCTCAAATGAGGATTGCTTTAGCGTTTGCGCTATCATTAATTATGTATTATACATTTCCAAATGAGGCAATTGCATTTGATGGTACTTACATATTACTTGTATTAAAAGAAGCAATTATTGGATTAATGCTCGGTTTAATCGCTTATATGATTATGTCAGCAGTCCAAATTGCGGGAGGATTTATCGATTTTCAAATGGGCTTTGCAATGGCCAATATTATTGATCCACAAACAGGTACCCAAAGTCCATTAATGGGTCAATTTTTTAACTTCCTAGCCTTGTTGACGATGTTAGCTATTAATGGGCATCACCTATTGCTAGATGGTATTTTTTATAGCTATCAGTTTATACCAATGGATCAGCTTTTCCCTAATTTCGGCAGTGAGGCGACGGTGGAGTTTATTTTAAAAACATTTACAGCTGTATTTGCTATTGCCTTTCAAATGTCAGCTCCAATAATTGCAACATTATTTTTAGTTACAGTAGCACTTGGTATAACAGGAAAAACTGTACCGCAAATGAATATTTTTGTCGTCGGTTTCCCGATTAAAATTGCAGTTGGCTTCATCGTGTTAATTGTGACGATGGGCGTTATGGTAGGCGTTATGCAAAGGCTGATTGAGATGATGGTTGTGCACTTACGAGATTTAATGGTTCTTTTAGGTGGTGGCTAACATGAAACTTTATATAACGTTGGACCTTCAATTTTTTGCAGGTGAAAAAACGGAGAAAGCGACCCCTAAAAAGCGGCAAGATGCGAGAAAAAAGGGACAAGTATTAAAAAGTCAGGATGTAACAGCTGCAGTTTTATTGCTTCTGATGTTCATTTTTTTATTTGTTGCTGCACCATCTATGTTTAAAGGTTTAGTCGATTTTTTAAACCAAACATTTGAGCGTAACTTATTAATTGATACACTAACCGCAGATGTGGCAATGGAGATGTTTGTCGAATCTTTAAAGGAAATGGCAAAAATTGTTTTGCCAATCATGCTAGCTGCGATGGTTGCAGGTATTGGAGCTAACTATTTCCAATTTGGCTTGTTATTCACAACAGAAACGTTAAAATTAGATTTAAAAAAAATGGATCCAATTAAAGGGATAAAAAAAATTATTTCTTTAAGGGCGATTATCAATTTAATTAAATCGTTACTAAAAGTGTCTTTTATTGGTGCTGTTACAACAATTGTAATTTGGATGAATTTAGAAAAAGTATTATCTTTAGCTTTTAAGAGCCCTTGGGAAAGTTTAGGGACAGTTGCTTACTTAACTGGGATTATGGGTCTTGCGGCTGCGTTAATGCTTGTCTTTATCGCATTGCTTGATTATATGTACGAAAAATATGAATATGAAAAGCAGTTAAAAATGTCTAAGCAAGATATTAAAGATGAACATAAAAATAGTGAAGGTGATCCTTTAATTAAATCGAAAATTAAGCAACGACAACGCGAAATGGCGATGCGTCGTATGATGCAGGAAATACCATCAGCGGATGTCGTCATTACAAACCCGACGCACTATGCTATCGCATTAAAATATGATGAAGATAGCATGGATGCACCGAGGGTTGTTGCAAAAGGAACTGATTTTGTAGCACAAAAAATTAAAATGATTGCAAAAGAGCATGATGTCATTATGGTGGAAAATCGACCATTGGCACGTGCGATGTATGACCAAGTAGAAATTGGTGATGCCGTACCAGAAGAGTTTTTTAAAGCAGTAGCAGAAATTTTAGCATACGTATACCGTATTAAACGCAAAATTTAAGTACCGATTCAGGAGGGAAAGTAATGAAAATTCGCGATATAGGGGTTTTAGCTGCGGTTATTTTAGTAGTAGCGATGCTCATTATCCCTCTACCAACGTGGTTGTTAAGCTTTCTTATTATTATTAATATAACGCTTGCCCTACTCGTGCTATTAACCGCTATGAATATGAAGGAAGCTTTAGATTTTTCTATTTTCCCATCCGTTATCTTGTTATTAACGCTATTTCGTTTAGGGTTGAGTGTTTCTACAACACGTGCCATCTTAGCGAATGGTGATGCCGGTGAGGTAGTAGAAACCTTCGGTAATTTCGTAACAGGTGGAAATATTTTAGTCGGTTTAGTTATTTTCATGCTGTTAGTTATTATTCAATTTATTGTTATTACAAAAGGGGCAGAGCGTGTAGCTGAAGTTGCAGCACGTTTCACATTGGATGCGATGCCTGGTAAGCAGATGAGTATTGATGCTGATTTAAATGCTGGCATTATTTCTGAAAAGGAAGCACGTGAACGACGTGACAAAGTGGCTGGCGAATCGGACTTTTACGGAGCGATGGATGGTGCCACAAAGTTCGTAAAAGGGGATGCGATCGCCTCGATTATTATGGTATTTATCAACCTATTATTTGGGATGATTATCGGAATACTTAATTTAGGTTTAAGCTTTGGTGAAGCAGCAAATAAATTCTCCATATTAACGGTGGGGGATGGTCTTGTATCGCAAATTCCAGCACTGTTAATTTCAACTGCAACAGGTATTGTCGTAACACGTGCAGCATCAGATGGCAATTTAGGCGAGGATATTACAAAGCAATTATTTGCACAATCTAAATTGCTTTACGTAGCAGGGGCTACTATTTTTTTACTTGGCTTATTTACGCCAATTCCATTTTGGATTACGATTCCAATTTCTGGCGCATTAGCGATTGGTGCTTGGTTAATGGATCGTAAACAGGAGGAAAGCCCAGAAGAGCTGCTTGAACTAGAGGAAGAAGTTGCAACAGATACGATGAAAAGTCCCGAGAATGTTGTTAATTTATTAAATGTCGATCCAATTGAATTTGAATTTGGCTACGGCTTAATTCCACTCGTAGATGCTTCACAAGGTGGAGATTTATTAGATCGGGTTGTCATGATTCGCCGCCAGCTAGCATTAGAACTAGGTATTGTTATTCCGGTTGTGCGAATTCGTGACAATATACAATTACAACCAAATGAATATCGCATTAAAATTAAAGGAAATGAAATGGCGCGTGGCGAACTTTTATTAGATCACTATTTAGCGATGAGTCCTGGTGATGATGATAGTATTGAAGGTATCGATACAATTGAACCATCCTTTGGCTTGCCTGCCAAATGGATTACAGAGCAAGTGAAGGAAGAGGCAGAAATGCTCGGCTATACAGTTGTTGATCCACCAAGCGTTGTATCAACACATTTAACAGAAATGATTCGAGCGAATGCATATGAATTGCTTGGACGCCAAGAAACGAAACAATTAATTGATCATTTACGTGAAACACATGCTATTTTAGTAGAGGAATTGACGCCTACACCATTATCTATTGGAGAAATTCAAAAGGTGCTTAGCAAGCTATTACGTGAAAATGTATCGATTCGTAACTTGCCAATTATTTTTGAAACGCTAGCGGACTATTCAAAGCTAACAAGTGATACAGATATATTAACGGAATATGTGAGACAAGCACTTGCAAGGCAAATTACAACACAATATGTCAACGGTCAGCCAGCACTTAAAGTAATTACGGTTTCAGCGAAAGTCGAAAAATTAATTGCAGATAGCATTCAGCAAACAGATCATGGTAATTATTTGGCGATGGACCCACATGACTCCCAGTTGGTGTTGGAAACAATCGCAAAGGAAGTAGAACGAGTATCCTATATGGAACAATCACCGTTAATTTTATGTTCACCAGGTGTGCGTATGTATTTACGCCAATTAACGGAACGCTATTTCCCTCAAATTCCGATTTTAAGCTATAACGAACTTGATGCAGCTGTGGAAATTCAAAGTGTTGGAGTGGTGAATGTTGAATGAAGATGAAAAAATATAATGCACCATCCATAGCAGAAGCAATGAAACTAATTCGTGCTGATCTAGGGGATGATGCAGTAATTTTAAATTCCAAGGTCGTAGTAGATAAAAAGTTTTTTGGTCTAGTCAAAAAGAAGAGCTTTGAAGTTGTAGCAGGTATTGATAAGGTGGAAGCGAAGCCCGCTTTCCCACCTTTACAAGATTTGCAATTGTTAAAGCCGATTGTACAAGTACCAGCATCGACATCAGTAAAAGAAACTGAGCAAAAGGTTTTGAAAAAAGCATCATTAGAAGAGGATTCAGCTATAACAAATGAATTAAAAAAAGAAATTGCTGATTTAAAATCCATTATGCAATCATTACATCGACAATCCATTCAGTCAAAATACCCTGATGAACTCTTGCACTTTATCGATTATTTGAAACAGCAAGAGCTGAATGAAGAGCTCATCACACAAATTAGTGATGAGCTTTTTGTTCATATTGAAGAGATAGATTCGATTGATTTTGAAAAATTCCAAGCAGCGACAGAGCGCGTATTGGAGCGCAAATTGCGCGACGTGGAAATTGGCGGCGTGTCGTATGACAAAAAATATATTAATGTGCTTGGTCCAACTGGTGTGGGGAAAACGACTACGATTGCGAAGATGGCTGCAAGAGCTGTGCTAGAAAAGAAAAAGAAGGTCGGCTTTATTACAACAGATACATATCGTATTGCGGCAATTGAGCAGCTTAAAACATACGCTGGTTTACTACAAGTGCCAATTGAAATCGTTTATAGTGCTGAAGATTATAAAGCGGCGATTGAAAAATTTGCGCATTTAGATTTAGTATTTATTGATACTGCTGGCCGTAATTATAAAGAAGCTAAATATATCACAGATTTGCAGCAGCTCATCAAATTTGGCGATAATGTACAAACATTTTTAGTCTTGTCCTTAACATCAAAAGAACAAGATTTAGATGTAATTATTAAGCAATTTGAGCAAATTCATGTCGAAAAATTCATTTTTACGAAGCTAGATGAGACAAATTCTATTGGCACAATGTTCAATTTAATGATTAAATATAAGAAAGGACTTGCTTACTATACAAATGGGCAAGAAGTACCGGAAGATATAGAGGAGCCAAGTTTAGAAAAAATGTTTGAGTTGTTCTTTCGAGGAGAAATTACATGAGAGATCAGGCTGAAATTTTACGAATGAAAATGCTAGAAAGTCAAGGTGCCCTTGGAAAATCATTAGCAATAGTAAGCGGTAAAGGCGGTGTAGGAAAAAGTAACTTTACAACGAATTTTGCGGCATTATTAGCGAAGGAAGGAAAGAATGTTGTTATTTTAGATATGGATATCGGTATGGGCAACATTCATATTCTTTTTGGTAAAACGACAGAATATAGTTTAAAAGATTATCTACAAGGGAATGTGACACTTGAGCAAGCGATGTTTGAAGGACCAAATGGTGTACGCTACATCTCAGGAGGCTCAGGAATGTCGGCGTTAGTAGAATGGTCTGACTCTATGTTTGCGGCACTTATTGAGGCGTTTAGACAGCTACAGCAATCATTTGACTATATTTTATTTGATATGGGAGCTGGAGCAACAAATTGGTCGCTCGATTTATTAACATCAATCGATGAAATTATCGTTATTTCTACAGCAGAGCCAACCGCTATTATGGATGCTTATTCGATGATGAAGTTTATTCATTTAAAAGACAGCGAAAAAACATTTTATCTATTATGTAATCGCGTTATGTCTAAAGAAGAAGGACAGGAGACGCTCAGTCGTTTAAATGGAGCTATGCAAAAGTTTATGGCGAAGGAAGTTATACCGCTAGGCTCATTGCCAGAGGACCCTGTCGTACGAAAGGCTGTAAGAGAGCAAGTACCCTTTACTATTTTATATCCGAATGCTCCAATTTCAAAAACGATGCAACAAATTGTGCAACGTTTTTTACAAGAAACAACAGAAGAAATACATGCACCGAAACATTCGAATAATTTTTTAACGAAACTGAAAAGTATTTTTTCGAAAGGGCGTGATTAGTTGAGATTTTCAAATAAGAAAAAGTTGCTTATTGTAGATGATTCGGCTTTTATGAGAAAGCTAGTTGGCGACTTTTTTGATGGGAACTTAAATATTGAAGTGGTGGGAACAGCGCGCAATGGGAAAGATGCAATTGAAAAAATACAACAACTGCAACCAAATGTTGTCACAATGGATGTAGAAATGCCTGAAATGAATGGCTTAGATGCCTTAAGAGAAATTATGAATCAATGTCCTGTGCCTGTAGTGATGCTATCAAGCACAACAAAGCAAGGCACGGAAAATACGTTAGCAGCAATGGAGTATGGCGCTGTAGATTTTGTTGCTAAAACGAGCGGTACCATTTCTCTTGATTTACATAAAATTAAAGAGGAATTAGTTCAAAAAGTAGAAGCTGCTGCGAACATCTCTGTTACGAAGTTGAAAAGACCGATGAAACCGATTCACAGAAAAGAAGTAGTGAAAGTAGAGAAATCATTGAATACGCCGCCACCGACAATCAAAAAGCAGCAGCCGGTAGAGTTAACAACACTCCCAAATAAGAAAGAGTGGAGCAGGACATCTAGAAAAATTATTTTAATTGGCACATCCACAGGAGGACCCCGTGCATTGCAAGAAGTGATTACGAAAATTCCTGAAAACGTTCGTGCACCAATTTTAATTGTGCAACATATGCCAGCAGGCTTTACAAAATCTTTAGCAAATCGTTTAGATCAATTAAGTAATATTCATGTAAAAGAAGCAGAACAAGGTGATATTTTAAAGGATGGCGTTGCCTATATTGCACCAGGCGGGTATCATCTAAGGCTTCGTAAAATTGGAACGACCTATGGGATTGTGCTTGATCAGACAGAGCCACCAAGATCGGGTCACCGTCCATCAGTAGACGTGATGTTTGAGGATGTTAGTAATTGTCCTGATATGGATAAAGTAGCAGTGATTATGACTGGTATGGGTCAAGATGGAGCAAACGGTTTAAAAGAATTAAAAAAATCAGGTAATGTAAGAGCAATTGCTGAATCTGCGGATACTTGTATCGTTTACGGTATGCCAAAAGCAGCAGTAGAAACACAGCTTGTCGATGAAGTGGTAGACGTAGAGGATATCGCACAAACAATTATGAAATATATGTACTAAAGGGGTGCCTTCATATGGAAGTAAATCAATATTTAGAAATGTTCATCGAAGAAAGTAAAGAACATTTACAGTCATGTAGTGAACATTTATTAGAATTAGAAAAGAATCCACAAGATTTATCAATTGTTAATGAAATTTTCCGTTCAGCTCATACATTGAAAGGTATGTCTGCAACGATGGGCTTTGAGGATTTAGCGGATTTGACACATAAAATGGAAAATGTTTTAGATGCTATTCGCAATGAAAAAATTGAAGTAACGCCAGAAATTTTAGATGTTGTGTTTGAGTCTGTTGATCATCTAGAGGAAATGGTAATGAACATTGCAGAGGGCGGCGACGGTAAGCGCGATGTACAGGCGACAGTGGAGAAGTTAAAGCGCATTGAAGCAGGTGAGGAAGTAGGCCAGCCTGCCGCAGCAGAAGAAATAGCAGCAACAGCAATTCAACAAGAATCGCATTTAGATTATGATGATTTTGAAAAAACAGTGTTAGCACAATCTATCGAGCAAGGGCATTCAGCATATGAAATTACGGTGACATTACGTGAAGATTGCTTATTAAAGGCAGCGCGTGTTTTCATGGTATTCGAGATTTTAGAAAAAAACGGAGATGTCATTAAATCTGTTCCAGCAGTTGATCGTTTAGAGGATGAACAATTTGACCAAGTATTCCATATTGCCTATATTTCAAAAGAACCTGCCGATGATTTACAAAAGAAATTAATGAAGGTTTCTGAAGTAGAAGAAGTAAAAGTCGTACCTTTAGAAGAAAAAGATGTACAGTCAGAGAAAAAAGTAGAGGTTGTTGAAGCAGAGCCACAGCCAGAATTAGCGGTAAAAGCAGTGGCGGAAGTACCAGCTAAAAATGCCAAGGCACCAGCATCTAATAGTAAGTCTGGTGGTCATGTTTCGAATAAAATGATTCGCGTAAATATCGAGCGCCTTGATATTTTAATGAATCTGTTTGAAGAGCTTGTGATTGACCGTGGTCGTTTACAATCGATTTCTGCAGAAGTGAATCATCAAGAATTAAATGAAACAGTAGAACGTATGAGCCGTGTAATGGGAGATTTACAAAATATCGTCTTAACAATGCGCATGGTACAAGTTGAAACAGTATTTAATCGTTTCCCGAAAATGGTACGTCAATTATCACGCGACTTAAATAAGAAAATTAATTTAGAAATTATTGGGGCAGAAACAGAGTTAGATCGTACTGTTATCGATGAAATCGGTGATCCGCTTGTGCATTTAATTCGTAACTCACTTGACCACGGTATTGAAAGTCCTGAAGTGCGTATTGCCAAAGGGAAGCCTGAAGAAGGAACTGTACAGCTACGTGCTTTCCATAGTGGAAACTATGTATTTATTGAAATTGAAGATGATGGTGCAGGCATTAACCGTGACAAAGTATTAGAAAAAGCTATTTCTAAAGGGATTGTTACGATAGAAACAGCCAAAACATTGTCAGATAAACAAATTAATGAGCTGATTTTAGCTTCCGGTTTCTCAACAGCAGATGTTATTTCTGATATTTCAGGTCGCGGTGTAGGGCTGGATGTTGTAAAAACAACAATCGAATCATTAGGTGGAAATATTTCCATTGACTCGACTGAAGGTGTTGGTTCAACATTCTCTATTCAACTGCCATTAACACTATCAATCATCTCTGTAATGCTTGTAGAAATCGAAAAAGAAATTTATGCAGTACCTTTATCGTCAATTATTGAAACATCTATTATCCGTCATTCAGACATTTTGAATGCACATAATCAAAAAGTAATTGACTTCCGTGGTAAAGTCGTACCGCTTGTATTCTTAGATGAAATTTTCGAAGTTCCACGTACAGAAGCACAGGATGACGAATTCTATTCTGTTGTAATTGTACGTAAAGGCGAAAAACTTGCTGGTTTAGTTGTTGATTCCTTTATCGGACAGCAGGAAATCGTATTGAAATCTTTAGGAAATTATTTAACAAATATTTTTGCAATTTCAGGTGCAACAATTTTAGGAAACGGAAAAGTAGCATTAATTGTTGATTGTAATGCGCTAATGAAGTGATAAGGATAAGAAGAGGTGTAAACTATGACAAATGCTGTTGAACAAGAATATATTAAAGTAATTGTTTTTCAATTAGCAGATAAAGAATATGCGATTCCAGTATCACATGTGCAAGGAATTGAAAAATTAATGCATATTACGCGTGTACCTAAAACGCCTGCCTATGTAAAAGGAGTTATTAATTTACGTGGCGTTGTTACACCAATTATTGATTTACGTGAACGTTTTAATTTACCGATTTTAGGTGAAGAGGATGCAGCACGTATCATTATTATTACGTTGGAAGATATGGAAGTAGGCTTTGTTGTTGATTCTGCTAATGACGTATTAGATATCGCTGCAGGCTCTATTGAGCAACAACCAGAAGTTGTAGGTTCTTTAGAAGAGGAGTTTATTTCAGGTGTTGCTAAGTTAGACAATCGTTTATTAATTTTATTGCATTTAGACAAAGTATTAAATCCGTTAAGCTAAAATGACGCCTCTAATAGCTTTTGCTATTTAGAGGCTACTAAAGTAGGGATATGAATGAATTTCAATCAAAAAATTACTTCGTTGCATTTAGATGTATTAAAGGAAATTGGAAATATCGGTGCTGCACATGCAGCAACTGCACTGTCGGATTTGTTAAGCAAAAAAATTGATATGCAAGTACCTAAGGTCGAAATGGTGACATTTGACCATATGATGGAGCTAGCAGGGGGCTCTGAAACAGTTGTTGTGGGCGTTTTCTTAAGAATTGAAGGAGATGTTGAAGGCAGCATGTTTTTCATTCTGCCGATTGAACAAGCAAACCGCTTTATTCAACGTTTAATTCATGATGAGACGTTTGATTTTTATAAAGCCCCCGTGTCGGAGCTTGCGCTATCTGCGATGCAGGAAATGGGCAATATTTTATCAGGCTCCTATCTATCTGCACTATCAGATTTTACTAAATTAAAAATTTATCCGACTGTGCCAGGGTTAAGTGTTGACATGTTTGGCGCTATTATTAGTACAGGATTAATTGAATTATCTCAAGTAAGCGATCATGTTATCGTTATTAATACATCCATTTTTGAAGAAGATATCGCTATCTCTGAAGCTGTTCATGGGCATTTCTTTTTGTTACCAGACCCAGATTCATTCGCAACAATTTTTAAAGTGTTAGGTGTATCCTAAATGTTTACATCTGACACAATTGTTAAAGTAGGTATTGCACAAATGGATGTAGTAAAGGCACCTAACACGATTCGTACATCTGGTTTAGGGTCGTGTGTAGGTGTTGTCATTTACGATGAAACGAAACAAATCGCTGGTTTAATTCATGTTATGCTTCCAGATTCGAGCTTAGGAAAAGTAGATGCTACAAATGTAGCCAAATTTGCTGATACAGGCATTAAAGCGCTATTAGACTTGTTAAAAGCAGAAGGTGTTCAAACATTTAAACTAAAGGCGAAAATCGCTGGTGGTGCACAAATGTTCCAATTTACATCCGATAAAAGTTCTATGCGAATTGGTCCCCGCAATGTAGAAGCTGTAAAAAATGAACTAAATAAATATAAAATTCCTCTTATTGCAGAGGATACAGGTGGAAATAGTGGGCGAACAATTGAATTTAGTCCTGTTACGAACAAGTTAAATATTCGTACAGTGAACCGAGGGGTGAGTGAAATATAATGCTTGGTTCGATTTTAATAAATTGTTGGATTGCGTTAATTAGCTTTACTGCTTATTTCATCTATGCAATTCAAAAACCTTTTGTAATGCCACTTCCAACGTTATTAACGGCACTAGGTGTTGCATTTATTGGCTTTATCATCGCATTTCCACTACGTTATTTTTTAGGCTATATTTTTTATACACCACAAGAAATTGCGTTTAGTGGAGAATCCGTAGAAACTGAGGATACCACATCATCAGAAAATCAACCGTTTATTCAACAAAATGCTACATCAACAGTTGAGTTTGCTGATGAAAGCACGGAGGATATTGCACAGGTTGTACGGACAATGATGCATAAAGAGGATGAAATGGTCAATAGCTAATTTCCTTAATTGATGAAATAGAGAGCTGTTTAGAAAGATGAAAACTTTCTGAACAGTTCTTTTTTTTATAAGAAAGTATTCTGCGTACATATGAAAAATATGTGTGAATTTGTTATAATAGTTGTAATAATAAGGGCTGTCTAGAAAATTACTAATATTTTTTACAGAGCTGATGATTTGAAAAGAGTTAGTTAGCCATTACATTTTGGCTAACTCTCGTCCGGATTTTTAACCTAAAAGCGTCATACATGCGCCAACGGTTAACAGACCTGCGTTGTGCAGGCCTCCTTTCAAAATTTGTGACATCTGTCGGGGGCTTTATCATGAGAGACACTCTATTTGTTGACATAGCATAAAAAATTTTGAAGCAGCGAAGTTCTTATATCATCTGAAAAACTGGACTTGAGAGGTATAATCGATTTTAAAGAGAGGTGGATACGTGTGACACAACCAATTATAAATGACGAGCAAAATCTTTGGCATAGCTGGACGATGGAGCGAGATGTAGATGCAGGTAATCAGTTAATAAAAAAATATAAGCCGCTTGTATCTTATCATGTGCAACGTATCGGGGCTGGATTACCGAAAAATGTTTCTAGAGATGATTTATATAGCTTAGGCATGATGGGGTTATTTGATGCTTTAAATAAATTTGATATAAAGAGAGATTTAAAATTCGACACCTATGCATCATTTCGTGTAAGAGGTGCAATTATAGATGGTTTGCGCAAGGAAGATTGGTTACCACGCTCAGCGCGAGAAAAAGCTAAAAAGCTTGAAGCTCAAATTGAGGAGCTTGAGCAAAAGCTAATGCGTCATGTTACACCAGAGGAGTTAGCTGCACATATGCAACTACCAATCGAAGAAATATATCAAACCGTTCAAGAACATTTTTTTTCAAATGTTTTATCAATTAATGAGCAACAGGATCAAGAAGAGTTGGAAGGAAAAGTTTTTGTTATAAGGGATGATGATACGAGAACGCCAGAACAGGAAATCGTGCACAATGAGCTATTAGCGGATTTGGGGCGCAATATCGAAAAATTAAATGACAAAGAGCAGCTTGTATTAAGCTTATTTTATACTGAGGAAATGACCTTGACAGAAATTGGCGAGATGCTTGATTTGTCTACTTCCCGCATATCACAAATTCATTCAAAGGCATTGTTTAAATTGCGCAAGTTTTTATCGCCAGAAGTAATTAATTCATAGGGAGTGGATTAGTATGAGCTTAAAAGGTGTAGAGTTACAAATTGCGATTCCTAAAACGTTCGATGCCGGAAAAATAGCTGACCAGCAGCATCAAAACAACATACTTCAACAAATGCACGCAAATGAAGCGTTAAAAAAGGAAATAGAGCGAAAACAAAAAACAGTTAATGACACAGAAAATTTAGATGCTGTGTCAGATAACAAAGAAGGTAATAATACAGCGAATGCCGAACAGCAAAACAAAAAGAAAAAAGAAGAAGAAAAAGTGAAAGCACATCACCCGTTTAAAGGAAACTTTATTGACTATAGCGGATAGGAGAATGTATGAATTCAGTTATTAGTTTTTTAATAATAGGGCTTATTATTGCACAGCTGATTATTTTTTATTTAATCATATTATTGAATAATAAGGTCGCAAAATTTAAAGATTTAGAAGTGAGACAAAATCAGCTAATGCAGGAGATGGATGATGCAATCGGCGTTTATTTAATCGAAATGCGAGAAGAAAATGACCGTTTGCTGCGTGAGCTAACAACTGTTAAAAATGCCATGCCTGATATAAAGCAAGACGCTAATCATTTTGTTGATATAAAGCGTGAACAGCTGTCTGAATCGGTTTTAAAGGAGCAAGTACCCATCGAAAAGAAAGCATTTGTTCCGAAAAATGTAGCGGCAAATGTTTATAAACAACAAAAGCGACAAGAGCTTGAAAAACACGAAGCTCCAGCGCCAAAGCGAGAATCATTAACACCCGAACAACAAATTCTCGCTATGCATAGAAATGGGAAATCTATTGAAGAAATTGCCAAGCAAACTCAAAAAGGAAAGACAGAAATTGAATTGCTCATTAAATTTCATTCCTAAATAAGGGCAGAGAGGTAGGAGATTCCCTCTCTGTTTTTTTTATATAGCTTCAGAAAAGTATTTTACCTCGGATTTTGAAGAGGAATCGTGGGAGAAAACGAAGCATTTACCAAAATACTTGTCATATAGAAAAATACATGATATATTATATAGCGGTGTTAACAATACACACGTATTTTGATGTAGTAAGTGGTGCTCTATTTTATAGGGTTGCTTGTTGCAAATGATAAATGCGGAGGAAAAAAACCAAACAATTAGGAGGAACTAAACATGTCAGTAATTTCAATGAAACAATTACTTGAAGCTGGTGTACATTTCGGTCACCAAACACGCCGTTGGAACCCAAAAATGAAGAAATATATCTTCGTTGAGCGTAACGGTATCTACATTATCGATTTACAAAAAACAGTTAAAAAATTAGAAGAGGCTTATGACTTCATGCGTCAAGTTGGCGAAGATGGTGGTAAAGTTCTTTTCGTTGGTACTAAAAAACAAGCGCAAGAAGCGATTAAAGAAGAAGCTGAGCGTTCAGGTAACTACTACATCAACCAACGTTGGTTAGGTGGTACTTTAACAAACTTCGGTACAATTCAAAAACGTGTTGCACGTATGAAAGAAATCGAAAAAATGGAAGAAGAAGGCATTTTTGCTGTTCTTCCTAAAAAAGAAGTTATTCAACTTAAAAAAGAGCATGAGCGTCTAGTGAAATTCTTAGGCGGTATCCGTGATATGACAGCTATTCCAGACGTAATGTTTGTAGTAGACCCACGCAAAGAGCGTATCGCTGTTGCGGAAGCTCGTAAATTAAACATCCCTCTAGTAGGTATTGTTGATACAAACTGTGATCCAGATGAAATCGACTACGTAATCCCTGCTAACGATGATGCTATTCGTGCTGTTAAATTATTAACTGCAAAAATGGCTGACGCGCTAATCGAGTCTAAACAAGGTGAATCAGAAGCTCCAGCTGTTGAAGAAGAAGCAGTAGCTGCTGAGTAATTCCCTTTTACACAATGGTGATAAGTGGCTGATCCCTCTTATCACCTTTTTTTGAGAGTACAATATTAATTATATATAATTTCAAGGAGGCCCACTAAAAATGGCAATCACTGCACAATTAGTTAAAGAATTACGTGAAAAAACTGGCGCTGGTATGATGGACTGTAAAAAAGCGTTAGTAGAAACAGACGGTAACTTAGAAGCTGCAATCGACTTTTTACGTGAAAAAGGTTTAGCTGCTGCTGGTAAAAAAGCTGACCGTATCGCTGCGGAAGGTACTACTTACATTTTAGAGCAAGGTAACGAAGCGATTCTTGTAGAAGTAAATGCTGAAACAGACTTCGTTGCGAAAAACGAAAAATTCCAAGTATTAGTTGCTAGCTTAGCTGAGCAATTATTAGCTGCTAAACCAGCATCTGTAGAAGCTGCTTTAGAACTTGAAAAAGATGGCGTGAAAATCGCTGACCAAATTTCTCAAGCAACAGCTACAATTGGAGAAAAAATCTCTTTACGTCGCTTTGAAGTAAAAACAAAAACAGATGCTGATGCATTTGGTGCGTACTTACACATGGGCGGACGCATCGGTGTATTAGTCGTGTTAGAAGGCTCTACAGATGCAGCTGCTGCAAAAGATATCGCAATGCATATCGCAGCAATCAACCCAACTTATGTATCTCGTGACGAAGTTTCTGCTGACGAAGTTGAACGTGAGCGCAAAGTGTTAACTGAGCAAGCGTTAAACGAAGGTAAACCAGAAAATATCGTAGCGAAAATGGTAGAAGGTCGTCTTGGTAAATACTTCGAAGACGTTTGCTTACTTGACCAAACTTTCGTTAAAAACTCAGATCAAAAAGTACGCGATTTCGTAAAATCAACTGGTGGTAACGTAACTGCATTCACTCGTTATGCTGTTGGTGAAGGTATCGAAAAACGCGAAGATAACTTTGCTGAAGAAGTAATGAACCAAGTTAAAGGTAACTAATCTTATATCTCAATTTGAGAATTACATTTAGGGAGCACAGCACCAGCGTGTTCCCTATTTTTCAAGCAAAATTCAATTACAATAATATACAAGTGACGGAGGTTTACTATGAGTGTGCCAAAATACAAACGTGTAGTAATTAAGCTAAGCGGTGAAGCATTAGCAGGAGAAGCAGGCTTCGGATTAGCGCCAAAAATAATTAAAGATGTTGCAGCTGAAGTGAAGCAAGTAGTAGACCTAGGTGTGGAAGTGGCAGTTGTAGTAGGTGGGGGTAATATTTGGCGTGGTAAAGTAGGCAGTGAAATGGGTATGGACCGTGCTGCTGCTGACTATATGGGCATGTTAGCGACTGTAATGAATTCTTTAGCATTACAAGATGCGCTAGAAAAACTAGGCATCGAAACACGTGTGCAATCATCCATCGTGATGACCCAAGTTGCTGAGCCATATATTCGTCGTAAAGCTGTACGTCATCTTGAGAAAAAACGCGTTGTGATTTTTGCAGCTGGAACAGGTAACCCATTCTTCTCGACAGATACGACTGCTGCATTGCGTGCTGCTGAAATTGATGCAGAAGCGATTTTAATGGGCAAAAACAATGTGGATGGTGTATATTCAGCAGATCCTAAAACGGATCCAAACGCTGTAAAATATGATGAATTATCTTATTTAGATGTTATTCAGCAAGGATTACAAGTAATGGATTCAACAGCATCTACTTTATGTATGGACAACGACATTCCATTAATAGTATTCTCATTAATGGAAGAAGGAAATATTAAACGCGCTGTACTTGGCGAAAAAATTGGAACTGTTGTTAGGAGGAATTCATAATGGCAAAGCAAGTTTTAGAACAAGCAAAAGAAAAAATGACAAAATCTTTAAGTGCATTTTCACGTGAACTAGCATCGATTCGTGCTGGCCGTGCGAACGCTTCATTATTAGACCGCGTTTCTGTAGACTATTACGGTGCACCAACACCAATTAATCAATTAGCAGGTGTATCAATTCCAGAAGCTCGTCTTTTAGTAATCGCACCTTACGACAAATCAATTTTAGGTGAAATTGAAAAAGCGATTATGAAATCTGATATTGGTATTACACCAACAAATGATGGAACAGTTATTCGTTTAACGATTCCTGCATTAACAGAAGAGCGTCGTAAAGAGCTTGTAAAGCAAGTGAAAAAAGAGGCAGAAGAAGCAAAAATCGCTGTGCGTAATGTGCGTCGTGATGCAAATGATGATTTGAAAAAGCTTGAAAAAAGCGGCGATATTACAGAGGATGATTTACGTGGCTATGGCGATGACATTCAAAAGCTAACGGACGAGTTTATCGCAAAAATCGACGATGTAACAAAAGAAAAAGAACAAGAAATTTTATCTGTATAATGACGATAGAACTTTAATTAAATTAAGGCGTCCTTTCAAACAGGGCGCCTTTTTTACTTG
>NZ_CP137624.1:852500-855000 GCF_033880585.1 Lysinibacillus louembei | reverse complement strand
ATTCACCGAAGCTGTGGATTGACATCTACGATGTCAGTGGTAGGAGAGCGTTCTAAGTGCGTTGAAGTCAGACCGGAAGGACTGGTGGAGCGCTTAGAAGTGAGAATGCCGGTATGAGTAGCGAAAGACGGGTGAGAATCCCGTCCACCGTATGACTAAGGTTTCCTGAGGAAGGCTCGTCCGCTCAGGGTTAGTCGGGACCTAAGCCGAGGCCGACAGGCGTAGGCGATGGACAACAGGTTGATATTCCTGTACTACCTCCCCACCGTTTGAGTAATGGGGGGACGCAGGAGGGTAGGGTAAGCAGAGCGTTGGTTGTCTCTGTTCAAGCAGTAAGGCGTGTGTGTAGGCAAATCCGCACACTGATACGTTGAGCTGTGATGACGAGTCCGTATGGACGAAGTTCCTGATCTCACACTGCCAAGAAAAGCCTCTAACGAGGTGGGAGGTACCCGTACCGCAAACCGACACAGGTAGTCGAGGAGAGAATCCTAAGGTGTGCGAGAGAACTCTCGTTAAGGAACTCGGCAAAATGACCCCGTAACTTCGGGAGAAGGGGTGCTCTTGAGCGTGCAAGCGCATGAGAGCCGCAGTGAATAGGCCCAGGCGACTGTTTAGCAAAAACACAGGTCTCTGCAAAACCGTAAGGTGACGTATAGGGGCTGACGCCTGCCCGGTGCTGGAAGGTTAAGAGGAGTGGTTAGCGCAAGCGAAGCTATGAATTGAAGCCCCAGTAAACGGCGGCCGTAACTATAACGGTCCTAAGGTAGCGAAATTCCTTGTCGGGTAAGTTCCGACCCGCACGAAAGGCGTAACGATCTGGGCACTGTCTCAACGAGAGACTCGGTGAAATTATAGTACCTGTGAAGATGCAGGTTACCCGCGACAGGACGGAAAGACCCCGTGGAGCTTTACTGTAGCTTGATATTGAATTTTGGTACAACTTGTACAGGATAGGTAGGAGCCAGAGATCTCGGAGCGCCAGCTTCGAAGGAGGCGTCGGTGGGATACTACCCTGGTTGTATTGAAATTCTAACCCATGCCCCTTAGCGGGGCAGGAGACAGTGTCAGGCGGACAGTTTGACTGGGGCGGTCGCCTCCTAAAAGGTAACGGAGGCGCCCAAAGGTTCCCTCAGAATGGTTGGAAATCATTCGTAGAGTGTAAAGGCACAAGGGAGCTTGACTGCGAGACCTACAAGTCGAGCAGGGTCGAAAGACGGGCTTAGTGATCCGGTGGTTCCGCATGGAAGGGCCATCGCTCAACGGATAAAAGCTACCCCGGGGATAACAGGCTTATCTCCCCCAAGAGTCCACATCGACGGGGAGGTTTGGCACCTCGATGTCGGCTCATCGCATCCTGGGGCTGTAGTCGGTCCCAAGGGTTGGGCTGTTCGCCCATTAAAGCGGTACGCGAGCTGGGTTCAGAACGTCGTGAGACAGTTCGGTCCCTATCCGTCGTGGGCGTAGGAAATTTGAGAGGAGCTGTCCTTAGTACGAGAGGACCGGGATGGACATACCGCTGGTGTACCAGTTGTCGTGCCAACGGCATCGCTGGGTAGCTATGTATGGACGGGATAAGTGCTGAAAGCATCTAAGCATGAAGCCCCCCTCAAGATGAGATTTCCCATTACGCAAGTAAGTAAGATCCCTCAAAGACGATGAGGTAGATAGGTTCGAGGTGGAAGTGTGGCGACACATGGAGCTGACGAATACTAATCGATCGAGGACTTAACCACATTCTAAACTTGTTTCAATGACCGTTTATCCAGTTTTGAAAGAACAAGAAAAAGTGTAAAAAATACACTTGACTGTAACATTAAAAGTGTTATAATAAATCTTGTCTTGAAAATAGTCTAGTAATGATGGCAAAGAGGTCACACCCGTTCCCATACCGAACACGGAAGTTAAGCTCTTTAGCGCCGATGGTAGTTGGGGGTTTCCCCCTGTGAGAGTAGGACGTTGCTAGGCTTATATACGGAGGATTAGCTCAGCTGGGAGAGCACCTGCCTTACAAGCAGGGGGTCGGCGGTTCGAACCCGTCATCCTCCACCATTCAAAATGCCGGTGTAGCTCAGTTGGTAGAGCAACTGACTTGTAATCAGTAGGTCGTGGGTTCGACTCCTATCGCCGGCACCATTTTGAGCCATTAGCTCAGTCGGTAGAGCATCTGACTTTTAATCAGAGGGTCGAAGGTTCGAGTCCTTCATGGCTCACCAGTTATATAAAAATAGTCTGCTGCGGGTGTGGCGGAATTGGCAGACGCACTAGACTTAGGATCTAGCGCCGCAAGGCGTGGGGGTTCGACTCCCTTCACCCGCACCATTTAATTTCATATACTGTCAGAATAAAAATTCTTTAGCACATGCGGAAGTAGTTCAGTGGTAGAACACCACCTTGCCAAGGTGGGGGTCGCGAGTTCGAACCTCGTCTTCCGCTCCAACATGTGCCGGGGTGGCGGAACTGGCAGACGCACAGGACTTAAAATCCTGCGGTAGGTGAC
>NZ_CP137624.1:600000-850000 GCF_033880585.1 Lysinibacillus louembei | reverse complement strand
AACACCGATATGCCTCGGGGAGCTGTAAGTAAGCTTTGATCCGGGGATTTCCGAATGGGGAAACCCACTATGTTTAATGGCATAGTATCCTTACGTGAATTCATAGCGTATGGAAGACAGACGCAGGGAACTGAAACATCTAAGTACCTGCAGGAAGAGAAAGAAAATTCGATTCCCTGAGTAGCGGCGAGCGAAACGGGAAAAGCCCAAACCAAAGAGCTTGCTCTTTGGGGTTGTAGGACACTCTATACGGAGTTACAAAGGAATGAAGTAGATGAAGCGACTTGGAAAGGTCCGCCAGAGCAGGTAAAAGCCCTGTAATCGAAAGTTCATTCCCTCCAGAGTGGATCCTGAGTACGGCGGAACACGTGAAATTCCGTCGGAATCCGGGAGGACCATCTCCCAAGGCTAAATACTCCCTAGTGACCGATAGTGAACCAGTACCGTGAGGGAAAGGTGAAAAGCACCCCGGAAGGGGAGTGAAAGAGATCCTGAAACCGTGTGCCTACAAGTAGTTAGAGCCCGTTAATGGGTGATAGCGTGCCTTTTGTAGAATGAACCGGCGAGTTACGATAACGTGCAAGGTTAAGCTGAGAAAGCGGAGCCGCAGCGAAAGCGAGTCTGAATAGGGCGAGTGAGTACGTTGTCGTAGACCCGAAACCAGGTGATCTACCCATGGCCAGGGTGAAGGTAAGGTAACACTTACTGGAGGCCCGAACCCACGCACGTTGAAAAGTGCGGGGATGAGCTGTGGGTAGCGGAGAAATTCCAATCGAACCTGGAGATAGCTGGTTCTCTCCGAAATAGCTTTAGGGCTAGCCTCGTGATAGAGAATACCGGAGGTAGAGCACTGTTTGGACTAGGGGGGCATCTCGCTTTACCGAATTCAGACAAACTCCGAATGCCGGATATTTATGCACGGGAGTCAGACTGCGAGTGATAAGATCCGTAGTCAAGAGGGAAACAGCCCAGACCACCAGCTAAGGTCCCAAAGTAATCGTTAAGTGGAAAAGGATGTGGCGTTGCTTAGACAACCAGGATGTTGGCTTAGAAGCAGCCATCATTTAAAGAGTGCGTAATAGCTCACTGGTCGAGTGACACTGCGCCGAAAATGTATCGGGGCTAAACGATTCACCGAAGCTGTGGATTGACATCTACGATGTCAGTGGTAGGAGAGCGTTCTAAGTGCGTTGAAGTCAGACCGGAAGGACTGGTGGAGCGCTTAGAAGTGAGAATGCCGGTATGAGTAGCGAAAGACGGGTGAGAATCCCGTCCACCGTATGACTAAGGTTTCCTGAGGAAGGCTCGTCCGCTCAGGGTTAGTCGGGACCTAAGCCGAGGCCGACAGGCGTAGGCGATGGACAACAGGTTGATATTCCTGTACTACCTCCCCACCGTTTGAGTAATGGGGGGACGCAGGAGGGTAGGGTAAGCAGAGCGTTGGTTGTCTCTGTTCAAGCAGTAAGGCGTGTGTGTAGGCAAATCCGCACACTGATACGTTGAGCTGTGATGACGAGTCCGTATGGACGAAGTTCCTGATCTCACACTGCCAAGAAAAGCCTCTAACGAGGTGGGAGGTACCCGTACCGCAAACCGACACAGGTAGTCGAGGAGAGAATCCTAAGGTGTGCGAGAGAACTCTCGTTAAGGAACTCGGCAAAATGACCCCGTAACTTCGGGAGAAGGGGTGCTCTTGAGCGTGCAAGCGCATGAGAGCCGCAGTGAATAGGCCCAGGCGACTGTTTAGCAAAAACACAGGTCTCTGCAAAACCGTAAGGTGACGTATAGGGGCTGACGCCTGCCCGGTGCTGGAAGGTTAAGAGGAGTGGTTAGCGCAAGCGAAGCTATGAATTGAAGCCCCAGTAAACGGCGGCCGTAACTATAACGGTCCTAAGGTAGCGAAATTCCTTGTCGGGTAAGTTCCGACCCGCACGAAAGGCGTAACGATCTGGGCACTGTCTCAACGAGAGACTCGGTGAAATTATAGTACCTGTGAAGATGCAGGTTACCCGCGACAGGACGGAAAGACCCCGTGGAGCTTTACTGTAGCTTGATATTGAATTTTGGTACAACTTGTACAGGATAGGTAGGAGCCAGAGATCTCGGAGCGCCAGCTTCGAAGGAGGCGTCGGTGGGATACTACCCTGGTTGTATTGAAATTCTAACCCATGCCCCTTAGCGGGGCAGGAGACAGTGTCAGGCGGACAGTTTGACTGGGGCGGTCGCCTCCTAAAAGGTAACGGAGGCGCCCAAAGGTTCCCTCAGAATGGTTGGAAATCATTCGTAGAGTGTAAAGGCACAAGGGAGCTTGACTGCGAGACCTACAAGTCGAGCAGGGTCGAAAGACGGGCTTAGTGATCCGGTGGTTCCGCATGGAAGGGCCATCGCTCAACGGATAAAAGCTACCCCGGGGATAACAGGCTTATCTCCCCCAAGAGTCCACATCGACGGGGAGGTTTGGCACCTCGATGTCGGCTCATCGCATCCTGGGGCTGTAGTCGGTCCCAAGGGTTGGGCTGTTCGCCCATTAAAGCGGTACGCGAGCTGGGTTCAGAACGTCGTGAGACAGTTCGGTCCCTATCCGTCGTGGGCGTAGGAAATTTGAGAGGAGCTGTCCTTAGTACGAGAGGACCGGGATGGACATACCGCTGGTGTACCAGTTGTCGTGCCAACGGCATCGCTGGGTAGCTATGTATGGACGGGATAAGTGCTGAAAGCATCTAAGCATGAAGCCCCCCTCAAGATGAGATTTCCCATTACGCAAGTAAGTAAGATCCCTCAAAGACGATGAGGTAGATAGGTTCGAGGTGGAAGTGTGGCGACACATGGAGCTGACGAATACTAATCGATCGAGGACTTAACCACATTCTAAACTTGTTTCAATGACCGTTTATCCAGTTTTGAAAGAATAATTTCTTTCCAATTTAATACGGTGAAGTGATGATGGCAAAGAGGTCACACCCGTTCCCATACCGAACACGGAAGTTAAGCTCTTTAGCGCCGATGGTAGTTGGGGGTTTCCCCCTGTGAGAGTAGGACGTCGCTTCGCAACAATGAGACCACTGAATATTCAGTGGTTTTTTTGTGTATAGAGTAGGAAATCCCCAACTATCAAAAGGTCAGGTTGGCGCGGTATCGGTAGCAAACAATTGCACTTTCCTTTATACGAACCTGATATGAAGCAGTGCAGTGAAGCGGTGGAGTTCAAGGCGCCAAGGCGTGTGGAGCGGAATGTACATGGTACATGAGCACCGTAAGCGCTGCGGGCAATGAAGAAATCCGTTGCTGCACTGCGTTGAGAGTGCTGATGGTAGTTGGGGCTGTCTCCTGTGAGAGTAGGACATCGCTTCGCAACAACAAGACTACTGAGCATTCAGTGATTTTGTTGTGCATATAAAATTCCCTCGCTAATAAAATTGGGCCAAATAAGTTGTTTTACGGGCGAGTTCAATGCATAATCGGGCGGATTTCTTCCTAAAATGGGCGAGTTATTATTGGTAGCCTCTTATAATAGTACCAAACTTACTTATAAATTTTGTTATAAATACTAAATGCTCAAGCGTTCCATATTGCGAAAAATCCTCCTCCTGACACAATCGAGTGAATGAAGTCTTTAGAACTGTTTAAAAAAGTGATAGACTTCCTGATTTAGTATGTTGCCTCATTTTTCATTGCAAGTGAGCATTTATTATGTTAAAATAATATGCGTTATAAATTTAATAATAAACCTCAAGTTTGATTGGGGTAGAGGTCGCAATATTTAAAAGTACGCTAATGGAAATGGCAAGCATTGATGAAATTAGTGGAAAGGAAATATTGCCGAAGTGTGAGGGAGCTTGTAACCTTCATGCTGGGGCTGCGTTCGAAAGGAGCAGAACTGTCACGTTTGTTGAGACAACGTGTTGAGCTATCAAAAAACTAAGGATGAATGTAGCCATCACAGTGTCTTGTGATGGTATTTTTTTGTCTTGAAATTAGGAAGGAAGCTATACAGTGAGTGATATTAAAATTAATCAGCTTGGTCATAAACCACCGAAGCTGCAAAAAGCATTAAAAAGTCGCCATATTACAATGATTTCCTTAGGAGGAACAATCGGAACAGGGTTGTTTTTAGCGAGTGGAGGTGCTATTGCCCAAGCTGGTCCTGGAGGCGCATTGTTAGCCTATGGACTGATTGGAATTATGGTGTACTTCTTAATGACCAGCTTAGGGGAGATGGCTGCTTATATGCCATCATCGGGATCTTTTAGTACGTATGCGAGTAAATTTGTTGATCCAGCGCTAGGGTTTGCGCTGGGATGGAATTATTGGTATAACTGGGCGATTACGATTGCGGCCGAAATTGCAGCCGTATCCCTGATTATGAAATATTGGTTTCCAAATAGCTCATCGGTTATTTGGACAGTATTGTTTATCATAGTAGTGTTAACTTTTAATCTTTTGTCTGTTAAAAGTTATGGGGAAAGTGAATATTGGTTTGCGATGATTAAAGTCGCAACAGTTATTGTGTTTATTATTATCAGCTTCTTAATGATTTTTGGAATTTTAGGTGGGCAAGCACCTGTCGGATTTACAAATTTCTTTATTCATGATGGACCGTTTCATGGGGGCTTTTTTGCTACCTTTGGGATTTTTCTTGCAGCGGGATTTTCGTTTCAAGGTACAGAATTGCTAGGGGTAACAGCTGGTGAGACAGATAATCCAGAGAAAAATATTCCGAAGGCTGTTAAATCTGTGTTTTGGAGAATTTTATTGTTTTATATTTTAGCTATTGCCGCAATTGGTTTATTAATTCCTTTTACGGATGAGCGTTTATTATCAGAGGATATTGCTGTATCTCCATTTACATTAGTGTTTGATCGCCTTGGTATCGCTGTGGCTGCATCTTTTATGAATGCCATCATTTTGACAGCGATGCTATCAGCGGGAAATTCAGGGCTTTATGCAGCATCACGTATGCTTTGGCAGTTAGCTGTAGAAGGTAAAGCTCCAAGATTTTTGATGAAGCTAAGTCATCGCGGTATTCCAATTTATGCACTGCTTGCAACATTAGCAGTGGGGAGCTTAGCATTTTTAGCTTCTTTCTTTGGGGATGGGGTAGTATATATTTGGTTATTGAATGCTTCAGGAATGTCAGGCTTTATTGCTTGGCTTGGTATTGCTTATAGTCATTATCGATTTCGAAGAGCATTTGTTGCACAAGGTATGGATTTATCCTTATTACCTTATAAAGCGAGATGGTATCCGTTTGGCCCATTGTTTGCTTTAACAGTTTGCTTAATTGTTGTGCTTGGACAAAACTATACAGCATTTATGGGAGATAAAATTGACTGGTACGGTATTCTTGTTTCGTATATCGGTATTCCATTATTTTTACTGCTTTGGATTGGCTATAAAATTAAATATAAAACCAAGCTTTTGCCGTTGGAAGCATGTGATTTGAAAGTAGAGGCTTCTAAATAGATGAAAATAGGCTGTGTGATTTCGCACAGCCTATTTTTTTATTGGATAGATTTTTTTAGCCAGTATGTTGCTTCGGCATAATCTTGCGCAACGCCAAGTCCTTTTTTGTATAACATACCTAGTTGAAATTGTGCTTTAATATGACCGTTTATAGCAGCTCGACGATACCATTTGGCTGCTTCGGAGTAATCGTGTGAAACGCCTTCTCCGTTCGCATACATTTGTGCGAGCTGGAATTGTGCTTTTGGGTACCCTTTAAAGGCGGAAAGGCTGATCCATTTAGCGGCCTCAGTGTAATCAACAGCAACGCCAAGCCCTTTATCGAAAATATTGCCTAGTTTATACTGTGCGAGCATATGACCTTGGTCAGCGGCAAGGCGATAACAATGACGGGCTTCATCATAATTTTTTTCGACACCAAGCCCTTGCTCATAAAGTAAGCCCAGCTCGTATTCTGCCTGGAGATGGTGCTGCTCAACAGCTGATTGAAGCCATTTAGCAGCTTCTGTATAGGTAAGCTCATGTAAATAATGCATACCTAGCTCAAACTGGGCATCTGCATGACCACGTATGGCAGCGCGCTTTAGCCATTTCATCATAAGAGGGCTTTCGCTATTGACTTTTTTATAAAGCATTGCTAAGTCGTAACAGGCACTAATATGTTCGTTCGCAGCGGCTTTTGATAGCCAGTCCATTGCTTGCTTTTCATTATTTTGCAGCTTATACATAAGACCTAACGTATATTGAGCATTTGTATGGTTTGCATTGGCTGCAAGGAGAAGCCATTTAAGTGCCTCATCAATGTTTTTTTCGACACCGTCTCCTGTACGATATAATAAAGCAAGCTGAAATTGCGCATTCGTATGATTTTGCAATGCAGCACTTAAAAACCATTTGGCAGCCTCGGCATAGTTAGTTGTTACACCTCGCCCTTTGCTATACATATAGCCTAAATTGTATTGAGCACTTGCATCGCCGGCGACAGCAGCTTTTGAAAATAGCTCGATGGCTTGTTGGAAGTTTTGCTCAACACCTGTGCCATTATGATATAAGAAGCCTAAATTATTGAGCGCACTCGTGTTACCTTGACTTGCAGCGAGCTCGTACCATTTAGCAGCCTCCACGTAGTTTTGAGGTACGCCCCTTCCTTGATTATATAGGGAGCCTAAATTATATTGCGCATCTGCATGACCGCTTTGTGCAGCTAGCTGATAAAGTTCAGCTGCTTTTTGGGCATCTTGCTCAATGCCAAGCCCTAATTCGTAAAGTACACCTAATGCATATTGTGCATCTGCTTCATGTTGTGCCGCAGCTAAAGAGTACCATTTCACAGCTTCTTCATAGTTTTGAGTGACACCTTTGCCGTGATTGTAAAGAACGCCTAAATTATATTGAGCGCTAGCATCGCCAGCAGTCGCTGCCACTAAAAACCACTGTCTCATCGCTTCAAAATTATCGCTTGTATCCTCATGATTTTGTTTAAGATGTAAGGCTGACGTAGATAATCTCTCACCATCTTTTAATTCCTTTAAATACCATTCGCAAATATCTATAATATAATCGAGAACAATTTGAGCTGCCTTCGCATCGATTTTTGAGCTTGTTTGTGTAGTTGTCATTTGTTGAACAAGGTTCATTAATAAATAAATGCGACTTGGCTGTATTTTAGATATGAATAGTTTATTTTTTAATAAAGTACGTAGTGCGACATGTACGACAGGCTGTGACATTTTTTTCTCATACATATCTTTTGCAATAATAGTCAAGACTTCACTAGAATGCTGTAAAGAGCGTGAGGGGTAATCATTTACATTTGTAGCTGCTTGTTGCAATGCTAGTATGAGGGGCTGATGTGTGCTAGGGATAGCACTTAAAATAGACGAAAGCTCTTCAGGTTTGTACACGCTCATCACTCCTTCTTATGTTTTTTATCGGGTGAAATGCATAATAGTGTTGAAACTTTTTTAAGAAAAATTCGTAAATATAGGCAAGTAGAAATAGAAGGAGGAACGGATATGGCTGAATTTGAAGACATGATTGCTGGTAAGGACAAGCATTTTTCGAATGATAAATTTTTGACGAAGGTAAAATCGACAGGCTTGAAGCTAGGGATGTCTGCATTACATTCCACAAGCACATTATTTTTTGCACTAAAAAGTCCGAATATGTCAAAGGCAAATAAATTGATTATTTTAGGAGCGCTTGGCTATTTTATTTTACCACTAGATGTAGTAGCAGATCTTTTACCATTTGTCGGCTTAACTGATGATGTCTTTGTGATTACTGCCGCATTAACAAAAGTTTATTCTTCCATTACAGATGATACAAAAATAGAGGCACATCAATTTTTGAAAAAGACATTTGGTGAGAAATATGACTATGAGGAAGAGCTATAGAAAGAGGCTGCCCGGAAAGATATTATCTTTTCGGGCAGTTTTGGTATGATTAGAGAGCAAAGAAGAAACTATTACAGAAAGGGTTGCTGATGAATTATTTTTTGAATACGAAAAAAATAAAAGATATGTGTGGAGAAATCTCTTATAAAAAAGGGAAAAAATATTTCCAAGATAATAAAGTTGTGCTAAAAAATTTTCATCCGAGTGATGCTATAGTCAATGCAAGTGTGAAAGGAAATGGCTTATTTCATGTCGTCATAAAGAAGGGGCAAAATGGGTTTATACATGCAGAATGTACATGCCCACAATTAGAATCCTTTCATAAAAAATGCCAACATGTAGCGGCGGTTCTTGTGCTTTTACATGATATTCAAGTAAACGGAGGAAAGGAAGCAGCTTCTCTTTCTACGTCAAATACAGAGTTAGTGAATGAAGTTTTCGGGATATTTGAGAATTCATTTGTGCGCCCTATTCGTAGCCAATATCATATGGAGAATCGAGCAATGCTCTTTGTACAATTTACTTGTGAAATCATGATGCTTCAAAATGGTCAATATTTAATGGGGATAGCAGCAAATATACAATCCTATAAAGTAACCAATTTCAAGAGATTTTTAATAGCTCTTGATAAAGGTGAGGGTTATGCGTTTTCAAATGTATTTTCATATAATCCAAAGGTTCATAGCTTTACACAGGAAGACGTCAATGTGTTGAAAAGGTTATTGTATATATTGCAAAATTTTGAGGCAACGAGAAACGAGCAGCTAGAGATAATAGATGAGAGTTGGCTGTTAATCCCACCTACAGAATTTGAAAGTCTACTTTATTTGCTTCATCTAGCTCCACATGTCCAGTTAGAGCATCATAGGGCTGTTTATGAGGGGGTAAATATATTATCAAAGCAAACGTTACCATTAATATTTCACTTAGACCAATATTATCGCTTCACTATAAAAAATTTAGAGCACATCATTGTAATGGATACTTATAGCTATGTGCTGTATAAAAATAATTTTTATAAACTATCAAAGGAAGACAGTGTTCGACTTAGTGAATTAAAGTATGCATTAGCGAAAAGCGAGGAAAACCAGCTTCAAATCGAAAAGGAACAGCTGCCATATTTTCTGGATAAGGTAGTTCCTCATTTAATGGAATTAGGTAGTGTTGAAATCGCTAGTAATGTGAAGAACGCTTTTCCTCAAATACCTCCAAAGGCTAAATTATTTTTAGATAGGGTGAACAATAAATTACTTGCTGCACTTGAATTTGAATATGGTAATGTCACCATTAACCCTTTAGAAGATGGGCAAAGTGTGTTAAATCGCGACCACGCCCTTGAGCTAGAAGTTATGAGTTTGATGGAGGCGGGGCTTTTCACTAGAACCGAGAGCGGCTATTTTATGCATAATGAAGAGGCTGAGTATGACTTTTTACATTATATGGTCCCGAAATTAAGTAAATTTGTTAATGTTTACGCAACAACAGCTGTGAAAGAGAGAATTGTGAAACATTCCAGCCCTCCAAATATTCGAATAGAAGTTGATGAACGAACAGATTGGCTTATTTTTGAGTTTGATATGCATGGTATTCCAGAAAATGAAATTCGCAGCATATTATTAGCTCTTACAGAAAAAAGAAAATATTATCGTTTAACAAATGGCGCATTGTTATCTTTAGAAACGAAGGCGTTTCAAGAAATGCAACGTTTTCTTTACAATATGGGTATCACCTTAGAGCAAATAGAGGCAGAGGAAATACGGGTTCCTTTTATTTCAAATTTTTATAAATTGGGCACCCTTAATGAAAATGTTTTAGTGAGAGGAAAATCGCTTCAAGCTATTATGGACGATTTACTGCACCCTGAAAAGCTTGAATTTACGGTACCTGATAGTATCAATGCATCGTTTAGAGAGTATCAAATACATGGATTTAAATGGTTAAAAGCATTAGCACATTATAAATTTGGTGGGATATTAGCAGATGATATGGGCTTAGGGAAAACGTTGCAAAGCATTATGTTTATCGTTTCTGTTTTACCTGAAATTCGCCAGCATCATAAACCAGTGCTAGTTGTGTGCCCATCTTCTTTAGTTTATAACTGGCTAAATGAATTAGCTAAGTTTTCTCCACAGGTGCTTGTGAAGCTGATAGAGGGAGATAAAGGGCAAAGAGCGGCGTTGTTAAAGGATATTTCCGAGGTCGATGTTGTCATTGTCTCATATTCTTTACTACGCATGGATATGAATAGCTATCAATCAAAATCTTTTCATACGATTATATTTGATGAGGCACAGGCTTTTAAAAATCCTGCTTCGAAAACGGCGAAAGCTGTCAAAGCGCTGAGAGCAGACAATCGATTTGCCCTAACAGGAACACCTATAGAAAATTCTGTTGATAACCTTTGGTCAATTTTGAATGTTGTTTTTCCAACATTGTTACCTGAGCGAAAAATGTTTAAATCTCTTGCTCACCAAACAATCAAAAAGCTAGTTAACCCTTTTATTCTCCGAAGATTAAAGGAAGAGGTATTACTTGAATTACCAGAAAAAATGGAGTTAGTGCTGACGTCGGATTTATTGCCAGAGCAAAAAAAGTTATATGCGGCTTATTTAGCGAAGCTTAAAGTTGAGACGCTGGAGCATTTAAACAAGGAGACATTCCAACAAAACAAGCTGAAAATTCTTGCAGGCATTACACGTTTACGTCAAATTTGCTGTCACCCTGCTTTGTTTGTAGAAGGCTATACAGGAAGCTCCGCTAAATTTGAGCATGTTATAAACATTGTTCAGGAATGCTATAGCGCGAAAAGACGTATACTAATTTTTTCTCAATTTACGTCGATGTTAACTTTAATTGGGCGGGAGTTAAATCGTCAAGGGATAGTCCATTTCTATTTAGATGGTAGTACGGCTGCAGCTGAGAGAGTAGCTCTTTGTGAGCGATTTAATACTGGAGAAAGAGAGGTGTTCCTTATTTCATTAAAGGCTGGTGGTACAGGGTTAAATCTTACTGGAGCAGATACTGTTATACATTACGATCTTTGGTGGAATCCCGCGGTTGAGCAGCAGGCTTCGGATCGAGCTTATCGAATGGGGCAAAAAAATAATGTGCAAGTAATGAAGCTTATTGCGAAAGGAACGATTGAAGAGAAAATCAATGAGCTACAGGAAAAAAAGAAAAATCTGATTCAAGCAGTTATCGAATCAGATAATGAAAATTTAACGATGTTAAGCGAGCGAGAAATTAAAGATATTTTGATGATTGAATAGGGGGGCTGTCCGAAAAGATGATACTTTTTCGGACAGCTTTAACTATTTAACCTTGCGATATCTTTTCCGCTCTTCTCATCGATATATAAGAAGGTAAAACCATTCCAATTAGAACGAGAGCGATACCGAAAAATTGCAATGTAGATAACGCTTCTTTCAATACAAGCATTGAGGCTAAAATAGCCACTGGTAGCTCCATCGCACTTAAAATAGATGCGAGGCTGCCTCCTACTTTCGGTACAGCGATAGAAAATAATAAAATCGGTAAAATGATGCCGAATAATCCAAGCGCTAAGCCGAATTTCCAAAGTCCAGCACCGAATAGTTGACCATTCCATAAAATTTCAGGCGTCAGTATAATGCTAATAACAATCACTGCCACTAACGATACAAAGAACGTACGTGAAATCGTTGTGATACCTTCTACTTGGCGGGAATTGATTTGAATAAATAACGCAAACGTTAAGGCAGATAGCAAGCCAAGTGCCCAGCCTTGCCAAGCAATAGCAGACAAATCGACATCAACAACACCAGCTGCAAAAATAGTGCCCACGATTAAAAAGATTAACGAAATCGTTTCAGCTCGACTCGGTAAACGTTTATGCAAGGCGCAGTCTATAAACAGTCCAATCCATGTAAATTGGAAGAGCATAACGACTGCAAGTGAGGCGGGCAAATAATTTAACGATTGTCCGTAAATAGTGCCTGTTGCAGCAGTTAATATACCAGCAAGCGTTAAAATGATAACGCCAGATTTATTCAGCCTTGGCAATGAACGCTGTGTGACGATAAATAGCACAAGAGCAAGGAAAAAACCAACCATATATTGAGCTGTAACAGCTTCTGCGGAAGTAAATCCATGCTGCATAGCAACCTTAACAATCGTCGATAAAATACCGTAGCTACTTGATGCAATGACAATTAATAAGGGAAAAATGAGATTTTTCATTTACAGCTCCTTGACCATATGGTGGAATGGCTCGTTAATAATTGTCCACGGCTCTGTAATTGTAAAGCCAAGGCGCTCATATAAAGCACGTGCCTTCTCTTTTTCTAGCTCTACATTTAAGGCAAGCTTTTTATAGCCTTTTGTGACAGCTTGCTCCTCCGCAAATTGTAACAGCTTTGTGCCAATACCTAAGCCACGTGCCTCTGGTGTGACACACACTGTATCAATATAAAATTCATCATCGTGTGCTTCTACATCAATGCTTGTAGGGGCGTTTTTTGATGATAACCATGCTGCTAAATTAGCATCCAATGCTTTGGCTGTAAATCCATCATATAGCACAGCGATGCCAAGTAGCGCATCCCCTTGTTTAGCAATATATGTGTATAAATAGCTATGGCGATTATCTGTACGTTCGATAAGTGCTGTTAATGCTGTGAGTACAGATTGCTCCTCTGTTTCACCAGTTAGACGATGTGCGATATCGCCGATTGCTTCATAAATTAATGGTGCGATTTGTGTAGCATCCATTGGTTGTGCTTGTTGAATTGTAATTTCCATTGTATTCACTTCCTTTCTTACCTACATAGAAGTATAACAAAATTATGTGCGATTTCTAGTTATCGAAATACTTTAATACTTTAAAGACGCTCTGTTTTCGTGGTAATCTATAGTAAGCAAAATGTCGGAGGTTAGAAGGTTGGCAAATAAAGATTTTATTCTTATTTATGGAGATGCATTTGTTGATTATATTGCAGATGATATAAGCAATACAACATTTACAAAATATTTAGGTGGCGCAACAATTAATGTAGCAGCAGGAATTAGCCGCATTGGTGCTCCGTCCGCTTTAATTACAATTACAGGTGATGATGAGACATCTGAATTTGTTCGCAATGAGATAACGAATGAAGGCGTTAATTTAGATTATGCTGTTTACGTACCAGAAAAGCGCGTGAGTGGTGTTTATGTCGATTTAACAGCAGATGGTGAACGCATTTTTAGAGATTATATAGATGAAACGCCTGATTTACAAGTAGAAGATGTGCAGTTACAGCTAGAAGCGTTTAAACGTGCTTCTATTTTTAATGTGTGCTCAGGAACGATGTTTCATCCAACCGCACTTGCAACGACAGTGGCAGCAGTGGAGCTAGCAAAGGAGCATGGCGCAATTATTGCAATAGACGCGAATATTCGTCCATTACGTTGGCATAGCGAGGAAATTTGTCGTGAGACGATTACACGCTTTTTTGAGGATGCAGATATTTTAAAGCTAACAGATGAGGAGCTATTTTTCTTAACGCAAACAGCAACAATTGAAGAAGGCATTGCGGCACTTGATGCATTGCTTGTACCAATCGTTTTAATTACAGTAGGGGCAGAAGGCTCTTATGCAATTTTAAATGGTGAAACAATTCACGTACCTGCTGAAAAGGTAACAGCAGTCGATACAACAGGTGCAGGTGATGCATTTATGGCAGGGGTATTACGCTATGTGCATTATAATGGTTTGCCAACGACAGTCGAGGAAGTAACTGCATGTGTTGCTTTTGGTAACAAGCTAGGTGCATTAGCAGCGACGAAGCCAGGTGCCTTAACAGCATTACCACGCTATGAGGAAATTAAAAATTTACTATAATGGAGGTCAATGATGAGCTACGATGAATTAGTAAAGGGACGTATTTTCTTTGGTGGTGCAGCAGATGCTAAGGATGCTGTAGAAGTGGAAAATATTGAGATTGTCTATGATGTTCGTGCGAATGCTGTACAGGATGGAGAAATGCCAACATGTTCGATTATGTGTTCCCCAATTGTTGAACAGGATTTGGCTGGAAGCATTCAGGCGGGTGCTATGGGGATTAAAGAAGCATATGAGGCTGGGAAAAATATTTATATCCATTGTGGTAGCGGGAATGGCAGAGCAAGTGTTATGGCAACAGCTGTATTGCTAGAGCTAGGAATAGCAAATGATGTGCAAAGCGCTGAGCAGCTTGTAAAGGAAGCTCGCCCGTTAGCAAATATTCGTTCAAATATGCATGAGGCATTGGAAAAATTATATAAATAATGTAGAGGGGCCGTCCAGAAAGTGAACTTTCTGGGCGGCTCCGCTTTTTTACATAGTCAACTTTTGATTAAAATTGTGCTCCTGCGGTGGTTACAATAGAGCTTTTCTGCGACGAGTAATCGCAGGAGCAAATGGTTTTAACTGCGACGAGTAACCGCAGGAGCAAATTGTCACCATCCTCGTCGCAAAGGGAGCGTCCCAAAATGATTTTTCGGACGTTCGCTTTTTTGCAATAATATTTCAAAATTCGAAAATTAGGACTATAATATATCATAATTATGCAAGGTAAGGAGGGGCTAAATGTCTACAAACTCTGATCGCTTTATCACTGCTTTTAATCGGATTGACCATACATTGCGCGAGATAGCTGATGTCAAAGAGTATATGCCATTTTATCGCTTGCTTGATAGGGCACGCAGGAAAAATCCACTTGTGCAAAAATATGAGGATGATTTACGTGCTTATGCTGATTTGCGCAATGCTATTGTGCATCATCGAACGTCGATTGATTTTGTCATCGCAGAGCCACATATACAGGTTGTGGAGGAAATTGAGGCGATTGATGCTGCATTAGCAAAGCCAAAGCTTGTAGGACAGCTGTTTCGCAAGCATGTCACGGCTTTTCAGACAACGGATTCACTTACATATATGCTGAAGGTTATTCGTAAGCGTAAATATACACAATTTCCTATATATACAGGGCAACAATTTCAAGGGTTAATTACGACAGTCGGTATAACGAATTGGCTTGCAACATCAATGGGTAAAGGGAATTGGGCGAAGCATGTAACATTGCAGGATATTTTATTTCATGAGAGAAAGCTTAAAAATTATAAATTTATTAGCAAGGCGATGACGGTGTATGAGGCAGAGGAGATTTTTAAGCAAGGGGTGGAGCGCGGGCAACGTTATGAAGCACTGTTGATTACAGAGCATGGTCGCCCGCACCAAAAGCTTATTGGCATGGTGACACCGATTGATATTATGGAGATTGATTAGTTTTCGTACTAACATAAAGTGAATGGTCTTCCAACACTTGTGCAAAAAGAACCTGCTCCACATCATCAACCTTTTTATTACGGAGCTTTTTCAACAGCCATTCTTCTGTTAAATCAAGCTGTTGCAAATTTTCAGAGATGATTCGCCCATTGGAAATCACTTCTGTTGGCATACATAGAGGTGGGGTTAAATTGGCCTGTGTATCCTTTTTCGTTGCTTCTGCAAAGGGAGGCTTTTTCATAACGCTTAGCTCTCCATTTGTTTCAAAAACAGCATAGGCAACCTCGTTTACTGAAAAAATGCTTTGCTCACGCAACAGCATCGTCAATTCATCTAAATGGAGCCTTGCTTTCTTTAAGTTTGCTTCAGAAATAACACCATTATGAATAAGAATTGTTGGCTTATCATCAACAAGCACGCGCATCTTTGTTGATTTTAAAGCGATGGCACTGAGTAAAATTGTTAAAATGGACCACCAAATGAGTGAAATCATCCCATCCCAAAAAGGGGTTTCCTTTTGAGACGATATTTCGCCTGCAATGGAACCAAAGGTAATGCCTGTCGTGTAGTGGAAGAACGTTAATTGACTCAATTGTTTTTTGCCAATAATTCGAGCTAAAATGAGCAGGGCAATAAACGTAACCGTTGTGCGGAACATCATTTCCCAAAAATTAATTTCGCCTATGTCCATGTATATCACTCCTTATCACATAGCATGAGCGAAAAGTATATATGCTATACAGCATAGAAAGCGTGAATAAAATTATGAATACAACTGAAAAATATAATCAACCAATTTATGCGATGATGGTTGCAATCGGCATTTGTCATTTAATTAATGATACGATGCAGTCTGTTGTACCTGCGATGTTTCCACTTTTAGTGGATAGTTTAGGATTAACCTTTACACAGCTAGGCTTGATTTCCTTTGTGTTAAATATGTTTGCCTCTGTTTTACAGCCTGTCGTTGGCTTTATTACAGATAAAAAACCAATGCCATATGCGTTACCTATTGGCATGGTCAGCTCCTTCATTGGCGTAGCGATGCTGATTTTAGCGCATAGCTATTGGGTAATCCTCGTTGCAGTACTCTTTTTAGGACTTGGTTCAGCTATTTTCCATCCTGAAGGCTCGCGTGTGTCTTATATGGCTGCCGGGACGAAGCGTGGCTTAGCACAGTCGATTTATCAAGTAGGAGGCAATTCTGGACAAGCATTAGCCCCGCTGATTAGTGCCTTTATTTTGCTACCATTTGGTATGAAGGGAGCCTCTGTTGTTTTAGCATTGTCAGCTATCGGCATCGTGATTCTTACCAAAATTTCGCTATGGTATAAGGCACAGCTAGAGGAAGAGAAGCTATCGAAAGTGAAGCGTCGACTGATTTCATCGTTGCCACCGTTGACAAAAAAGCAAGTAACAATGGCATTAGCCTTGCTGTTTATTATTATTTTTGCACGCTCCTTCTATACGACAAATATTACGAGTTTTTATGTATTTTATTTAGTGGAGGAGTATAGCTTAACAATTCCAGTTGGACAGATTTTCATTTTTATTTTTATGGCTTGTGGTGTTGTAGGAACATTTCTCGGTGGTCCTTTGTCAGATCGAATTGGGCGTAAAAATGTGATTGTGGTATCGGTTGTTGCCCCAACGCCATTTTGTTTAGCATTGCCCTATATGCCGTTATGGCTCGTTCCATTGCTTCTAGTGATTATCGGTACGTTAATTATGATTAGCTTCTCTGTAACAGTTGTTTATGCGCAGGAGCTTGTACCAACTAAAATTGGCACAATGGCTGGCTTGACGGTCGGTTTATCATTTGGCATGGGGGCAATCGGAGCTGTTGCAACGGGGATGTTAATTGATGAATATGGCATTGTCGCAACAATTATTGCCATTTCATGCCTGCCATTATTATTGTTTGTTGCGTTTTGGTTGCCGAAGGATAAGGCGGCGAATGCTTAAGGGGAAGATAAAAGAGCTATGAAATATAACAAAAAAAAGCTGTAGGGGGAATTTTCCCCTACAGCTTTTAGGCTTAACGAGCTAGCGATGGCTTGCATTTCACTGGAATCACCTGAGGATTTGTTACAGCACCCTCTACGATATCTAGCTCATGCATTTTTCCTTCAAAATTGAATTTGAAAATGCCATTATCGAAATCTGTGCCGATTTCTTTAAAGAAAATCCCCTCGATTGAGGCAAATTTTGGACAAGTAAAGGCAACTTTGTACTCGCCATTGTCACAAATTAAATAAGCACGAACGCCTTTTTCATAAATATCGAACGACTCATCCTCTGTCGGGCGTTTGACAGCCACGATGTGGAAGTCAACAAAAGGAATTTCACGCAATAAGACATTTAAGAATGAACCCTTTGTGATTTCCTCCCAACGGCTTTGTGCGCTTTGACCTACAATGATTTGTGTAATATTATGTTGCATTGCTACTTCTGTAATTACTTTATGGATAGGTAGTTTCTCGTTATCGCGAATAATAAACTCTTCAACCTCTAATTCACTTGTTAGCTGCTTCCATTGTTCGATGTAGCCCGATTTTTCTGCATCAAATGCGTCGATAGGCTTAGCATCTACTGTTAAAACATATAGAGGACAGTCAAGTAATGTTGCGAGCTTATGCCCTCGACGGATTAGACGTTCGCCATTAAGTCCGTAGTACACACAAACTAAAATACTTTCGTCCATTCTGCTTTTAACATGCTTCATGATAGTTTTGCACCTCTTTATTATATTTGTAAACACGACACTCCAGTTATCAATTTTGAAAAACCTAGTGTAAATGAGCGAATATCGAAGCCATTGCAGTGCATTCCGTCATATTCTAGTGTATACTTTTCTTATATGATGTATTTTTGGCTTGCAAAGGGCACTGCACACTAAAAAATTTTTTTATTTTGACTTGCTCTTTATGACACACTATTATGCTATGAGTTGTAACGTTAGTCAAGTGAATTGGTAACAAATTGCTGTAAGTAATAATAGTCAAAATATTAATGGATAGAAAATATATTTTTTAGTAAAACTGATATTAAACATTATGGTCATGCATCATTTTTAATCTAGGAGGTTTTGGCATATGATTGTTGAACTTGCAATACTTTTACCGTTTATAATGGCGGCTGCTATTCCGTTCATATATAGGCGATTTAATAAAGTACATATCGGCTGGCTTGTCTTAGCTGTGCCGGTCATTTTATTTAGTATATTAACTACATATATCCCTCGTATAGCGAATGGTGAAACATTTACAAAAACTTATGAGTGGATCCCCTCTTTTAACATAAGCTTTACAACCTATTTAGACGGGCTAAGCATGATTTTTAGCTTGCTAATTACTGGGGTTGGTAGCTTAGTCATTTTGTACTCAATTTTTTATTTATCAACAAAAGAATCACTTCATCATTTTTATTGCTATCTATTGCTCTTTATGGGGGCCATGCTAGGCGTCGTTTTTTCAGATCACTTAATGGTGCTTTATGCATTTTGGGAGCTGACAAGCGTATCGTCATTTTTGCTGATTGCATTTTGGCATCATCGTAAAGCGTCTCGTGCTGGTGCACGTAAAGCAATGACGATTACGGTAACAGGTGGCGTCGCAATGCTAGCAGGCTTTTTAACTTTATATACAATTGCGGGTACGTTTAGCATACGTGAATTAATTGCAAATGTCAGCATAATTCAAGAGCACGCACTATTTATTCCAGCAATGCTATTAGTGCTTTTAGGTGCTTTCACAAAATCAGCGCAATTCCCATTCCATATTTGGTTGCCAGACGCAATGGAGGCACCAACACCTGTTAGTGCATATTTACACTCTGCAACTATGGTAAAAGCAGGCATTTATTTAGTTGCGCGTATGTCACCTGTTTTTGGTGGACATGAAGTATGGTTTTGGACAGTCGCTGGTGTCGGTATTGTTACGCTGTTCTGGGGCTCGTTTAACGCGGTGCGCCAATTCGATTTAAAAGCATTATTAGCTTATTCCACAGTTAGTCAGCTTGGGCTGATTATGTCATTGTTTGGGCTTGGCTCTGCTGCACATGCATTAGGCTACAGTTCCGAATCATTAATTTATACGCAAGCAACATTTGCTGCGTTATTCCATTTAATTAATCATTCCACATTTAAAGGTGCGCTCTTTATGATGGTCGGCATTGTTGACCATGAGGTAGGGACGCGTGATATTCGTCGACTGGGCGGCTTGATGGCATTAATGCCGTTTACATTTACAATTGCGGTGATTGGCAGTATGTCGATGGCAGGCTTGCCACCATTCAATGGTTTTTTAAGTAAAGAAATGTTTTTTAAAGCAACGGTAGATATTTTACAATTAAATATTTTCTCTGTTGAAAGCTTTGGCTTTATTTTCCCTGTTGTTGCATGGACAGCAAGTGTCTTCACATTTGTTTATTGCGTGATTATTATCGGTCGAACATTTTTCGGCAAGCTGCAACCAGATCGTTTAGAAAAGCCACCGCATGAAGCACCTATTGGTATGCTAATTTCACCGTTTGTGTTAGTAGCATTTGTTATTGGTATTTTCTTCTTCCCAAATATTTTAAGACGTAATATTTTAGCACCTGCGATGCAAAGTATTTATCCAAGCTTCCCAGCGGAGGAGCTAACAGTGCCAATTGAACACTTCCATATCGGTACGGAATTGTTTATGACAATTGGTGTGATTATTATCGGTATCCTTTTATACCGCTCGCTGCCAAAGTGGCGTGCAATTTACCAATTGTTCTCACAAAAGTATACATTGAATGCATACTATGAGCGTATTATTGGCTTCGCTGAGTCGAAGTCGGGCTGGTTTACTCGCATATATATGAATGGCAATTTAACGTATTACTTTGCTTATATTTACATCATATTTGTGACGATTGTTGCAGGCTATTTTGTATTAAGTGATGCATTTACTTGGAGTCCATCGCAGGATTCACCTGTTGAGTATTATGAGATGATTTTATTACTAATTATGGTGTTTGCTGCCGTGGCATTGTTATTTGCTAAGGGGCGTATTACGACAGTTTTACTGAATGGTGTACTTGGCTATTCGGTTGCCTTTTTCTTCGTTGTGTTTCGTGCACCAGATTTAGCATTGACACAGCTCGTTGTTGAATCAGTAACGACAGCATTGTTCTTACTATGCTTTAAGTTCTTACCAGATTTAACGAAGGAAAAAGTATCAAGAGCAGTGAAGTTTTCGAAGGCAACTATTTCTATTTTCGTAGGGGCGACCGTAACACTTGTTGGATTAAGTGTTTTACATTATGAAAAGTTTGAGCCAATTTCGGCTTATTTTGAGGATTCCTATAATTTAGCTGGTGGGAAAAATATCGTTAATACGATTTTAGGGGATTTCCGTGCATTTGATACGATGCTTGAAGTTGTCGTGTTATTTATCGCTGGCTTAGGAATTTATACATTGATTAAATTAAAGGCAAAGAAAGGAGAGACTGACGTTGAAAATTAATGATGTCATTTTGCGCACCGTTGTCAAAATGGTAGTGTTTATTATTTTAACGCTCGGTGTGTATCTTTTCTTTGCTGGACATAATGCGCCAGGTGGCGGCTTTATTGGCGGCTTAGTGCTTGGCTCAGCTATTGTGTTACTGTATTTAACGTATGATATTGAAACGGTGCATAACGGCATGCCCTTTGATTTTAAAAAAGTAGCAGCCTTGGGTGTACTTTTAGCAACAGGCACCGCTATTGCTTCAATTTTCTTCAATGTACCATTTTTAACACAGGCTGATCGTTATTTTGATCTTCCGCTATTAGGCGAAACACATTTATCAACAGTGATGATTTTTGAAGCAGGTGTAGCATTAACGGTTATTGGTACGCTTGTAACGATTATTTTGAGTATAAGTGAGGATGAGTAGTATGGAGTCTTTAATTGTTATATTAGTAGGAATTCTAGTTGCAGTAGCGACCTATTTAATCCTCTCACGTACAGTGATTCGCGTTATTTTAGGCACAGCTGTTTTATCACATGCGGTTCATTTACTTATTTTATCCGTAGGTGGCTTGAAAAAAGGGGATGTGCCGCTATTAGGCCAGTCAGATGGTCCGTATACAGATGCACTTCCACAGGCATTGATCTTGACGGCGATTGTTATTAGCTTTGCTGTTACAGCATTTGTATTGGTTTTGGCTTATCGTATGTACAGTACAAATGGAACAGATGATTTCAGCAAGCTAGGGGGATCACCGGATGAATAATATTATTGTATTACCACTTATTATTCCTATTGTAACAGCAATTGTACTGGTGTTTTTACGCCAAAATATTCGTGTGCAGCGAATTGTGAGCTTAGTGACAGTTGTTGCAGTTAGTATCATTGCATTGATTTTGCTTCTTGAAGTACAGGCAAATGGCATTATGAAAATTGATTTTAGCGGATGGTTACCACCATTTGGTATTTTATTCGTAGCAGATTCATTTTCAATGCTGCTCGTTTTAACAGCAAATATTATTACAGCGATTTGCTTAATTTATGCCTTTTCAACAATTGGTGAGCGCCATGAGCAAATGTTTTTCTATCCGTTTGTGTTGTTCCTAATTGCAGGAGTAAATGGCTCCTTTTTAACAGGTGATATTTTTAATTTATTCGTTTGCTTTGAAGTAATGCTACTAGCTTCTTATGCATTAGTAGCGCTGGGAGGCGAAAAGTTTCAGCTGCGAGAATCGTTGAAATATGTATTGATTAATGTAGTCGCTTCATGGATGTTTTTAGTAGCGCTCGCTTATTTATATGGCACGTTAAAAACATTAAACATGGCACATATTGCGGTACGTGTGGCAGAAGTAGGACAAGACCCTATTTTAACGACAGTAGCGATTTTATTTTTAATCGTCTTTAGCTTAAAAGCTGGTTTGTTATTATTTTTCTGGCTACCAGGCTCGTACAGTGTACCACCGACAGTAGTTCAAGCTTTGTTTGCAGCTTTATTGACGAAAGTGGGGATTTACGCATTATTCCGTACATTCACGCTGATGTTTACGCTAAATACAGGCGTAACGCATGTGTTAATTGGCGTTATGGCAGGGATTACAATTGTGCTTGGCTGCTTAGGCGCATTATCAGGTCGCGATGTGCGGACAATTGCAGCTTACAATGTCATAATCGGCGTTGGCTTTATTATGATAGGTCTAGCTGTTGGGACAGAGCAGGCTTTTGCGGGAGCAATTTATTATTTAATGCACGATATGCTGGCAAAAGCGTTATTGTTTTTAATTGTAGGGACGATGGTGTATTTAACAGGTGAGATTATCGTCAAAAATATGAATGGCTTGATTCGTCATTATCCTTTATTCGGCTGGATTTACTTTATTGTGATGTGTGCGTTGGCAGGCATTCCGCCATTGAGTGGCTTTATTGGCAAAGTGTTAATTGGTCAGCAGGCGATAGAGGGTGGCTTTTACGTTTTACTAGCAATCGGATTTGGCTCAAGCGTTATCGTATTATATTCTTTACTTCGTATTTTCCTAGCAGCATTTTTCGGGGAAACATCCGTTAGTGATGAAGATAAAAAGCCTATTCCAAAAGCAGCGATGGCATCGTTTGTGATGCTTGCGCTTTGTCTTGTAGCACTTGGCTTAGGTGCAGAGGGAATTGCCGTGTATGTAGAGGATGCAGCGCGTACTTTAGCGAACCCAGCTATTTATATTGAAGCAATTTTAGGAGCTAAGTAGAAGGAGGCGCATTATGTTCGGTCAGTTTATTTTAAATTTATTTATCGCTACGCTATGGTTTTTACTGAAGGATGACCCTACAGCAGGCTTTCCTACGTTTGTAGCAGGCTTTCTAGTTGGTATCTTTATTTTATATGCAATGCATCGATTTTTCGGAACTCAATTTTATTTGCGTCGTGTCTTTAAGGTGTTCAAGTTGATTTCACTATTTATTCGTGAGCTGCTTTTATCCAGCTTTTCTGTTATTCATCAGGTGTTGACGCCAAAGTTAAAAATTACACCTGGCATTATTACATATCGTACAGAGCTTCGAGGAGATTGGGAGCTTACAGCATTAGCATTGCTACTGACACTAACACCAGGCTCTGTAGTCATGGAAGTTTCTGAGGAGGGCGATATGTTTTATATTCATGCAATGGATATCGAGGAATCCAAGGAAACATTGCTTCGTTCCATTGGTAAATTTGAGAAGGCAATTATGGAGGTGTCACGTTAATGATTGAGAAAATTTTACTTGCTTCACTCGTTTTATTTATGGTTGCAATCGCACTTCTCCTTTATCGTGTAATTGTAGGGCCTTCTAAGCCAGATCGTGCTATTGGGCTTGATACGATAGGCGTTAATCTGATTTCCTCGATTGCGATTGTTTCGATTTTATTAAAGACAAAGGCTTTTTTAGAGGCTATTTTAATTTTAGGGATTTTAGCATTTATTGGCACAATCGCCTTTTCGAAATATATTGAAAGGGGAGTTATCGTTGAACGTAAATCAAATCGTTGAGTGGATAGGAGTTCTATTAATTTTGTTTGGCTCTATCGTTAGTGTTGTTAGCGCCTTCGGTATGATTCGTTTACCCGATGTGTATACACGCTCCCATGCCGCAACGAAAAGTGCTACCCTATCCGTATTAGCCTGTCTTTTCGGAGCCTTTATTTATTTTTGGAGCCACGATGGCTACTTTAGTATTCGTTTAATTTTAGGTATCATTTTCGTATTTATTACAGCACCAGTTGCAGGACATCTCGTTTGTCGTGCAGCATATCGTTCACGTGTACCACTTGCTGAAGGGTCCGGTGAAGACTTATTGAAGCCTGTGCTATTTGGAGATGAAGCTACTGTGCCAGAGCATAGTGAGGAAATACCAGTTGAACGGGAGCTAAAAGAATAGTTATCCACAATTCGCGCCTACTTCTTTCGGGAAGTAGGTGTTTTTTTGTAGTATTTTGTCGTAAAATTTTAATTGTGGATAATTCAACTATTTCTTCTGTGAATAACCTTTTAATTTGAGGATAACTTTGTGGAAAAGAGGAGGAGAAAATTTGTTAAATCGCTTCACTGTGGATAACTTAGAGTTCGTCGAAATGAAATGGAAGGCTATTCTAGCTGGAGATGCAGGAGAAATGCGACTTCGGCGACTATTCGACAATTATTGCATAGCTAAAAATGTACTATTCGATATTTCTCTGCATGCAGTGGGTAAATTTCAAATAGATTGTCTCGTTGTGACAGAACGCTTTTTATTAGTGCTTGAAAGCAAAAACATTACAGGTGAATTATCCTTCGAAGAAAATCCTACACGTCTAGTAAGGGTGTGCGAAGGTATTGCCACTACCTTTGAAAGCCCTGAAGTACAGCTTGAACGCAATATGCATTTACTCCAGCAATGGCTCATACAACATGACATCAAAATACCTGTAATCGGTGCGATTGTCTGGACGACATCAAGCTATCCTTTAATTATAAAGTCCCCAAAACGTCAACCTCTATTATTTTTATCGATGATTCCTACATTTTATGCGCAACAACAGGCGCGTTTTCCTAAAACTTTAACGCAAGATGATTGTGATGGGCTTATAGCGTCGCTTCAAGCGGAAAATGAACGCTATAAATTTGTGCGTTACCCGTTATTTCCAAGATGGCAAGTGAAAGTGCATGCAATAAAGTCAGGCGTGCGCTGTGTTTGTGACTCTTTAGCAATGCAGTATAAAAGAACTGGCTGGCACTGCTCAAACTGTGGGCATCGTGATAAACAAGCACATATCGCAACATTGAAGGAGTGGTTCATATTTGTAAAAGAAACCATCTCCAATAGAGAAGCATGTGAGTTTCTTCAAGTGAAAGACCGACATAGAACAAAGCGTTTGCTACAATCAGCTGGACTAATTGAATCAGGAGGTGGTCGTAGCACGATTTATAAATGGCCTTGGTGACAAGAGTGATCGAATAAACAGGAAAAGTGATCAAATAGCAGTAAAAAGTGATCAAATAAGAGCTAGAAGTGATCAAATAGAAAAATTCTATAGCACGACTTGACAAAATTATGGAATTTATATATAGTGCATTACAACACTAATGTACCGACTTGGGGGTGCTATAATTTGAAATTGAATATGGATGGCACGACGCCCATTTATGTGCAGGTTGCGGAATGGCTGCAAAATGAGATATTAGCAGACCGCCTTATAGCTGACGGCAAGGTGTATTCACAATATCAGCTAGCGGAGCTATTTAATATTAATCCAGCAACTGCAGGAAAAGGGCTAACACTGTTGTTAGAGGAAGAAATTTTATATAAAAAAAGGGGGCTGGGTATGTTTGTGACGACACAGGCGAAAGAGATGATCTTGGAGAAACGGCGCAATGAGACATTGCAAAAGCTTGCGCAAGAGCTTGTGTTAGAGGCACGACGACTTGCAGTAGCAGATGAGGAGTTGTTAACACTCATTCACAAGATACAGAGAGGAGAATAACTTTGATTCAATGTAAAAATATCCTGAAAAAATATAGAGGCAAAGAAATATTAAAAGATGTTTCCTTCCAAATTGAGGAACATAAAATTGTTGGTCTAATTGGGCGAAATGGTGCGGGTAAATCCACGCTGCTAAATATTTTAGCGGGCCATAGTAGACCAACCGCAGGCCAAGTAAGTATTTATCAAGATAGTCCGCTGAGCTTAGCGGCAGCAACGAATACAATTTTTATTGAAGAAGGTATGACGTTTGCTGCAAATAGCAATATTGAGCAAATTTTTAAAACGGCGTCCCGCTTTTATCCGAATTGGCAACAGGAACTGGCAGAAAAGCTGTTGCACTATGTAGGAATTAGTGACAAAAGCTTTCCTAGTAGTTTATCAAAAGGGCAGCGCTCCTCTTTTCATTTAATTTATGGCTTGGCAGCGCGCTGTGCAATTACATTGTTAGATGAGCCAATGAATGGCATGGATGAGGCGATACGTTCAGATATGTATAGGGCAATTTTGAAAGAGTATATCGCATATCCGAGAACGATTATCATATCAAGTCATCATCTACAGGAAATTGAGCATTTAATTGAGGAGATTTTATTAATTCATTATGGACAGGTAGTAGTGCATCAAGCTGTTGAAGAAATGCAGCAATATGCAGTGCGCATAGTTGGGCAACCGGAGCAGCTTGCACCCTATCGTGCACACGCTTTATTTGAGGGAAATCGCGAGCTCATTATAGAAAAGAAATATTTTGAGGAATCATCGACGATTCAATGGGAGCATATTTCTGCGAGCGAGGCTTGTAAATATGTGACAGCTAACACAACAGGGGGGATTGATGATGTATTCGAATAATGTGTCGGTGATGAGAAATATTGTAGAGCAGGTAAAGTGGAAGCTGGATATTTATAGAGGTATGCTAATAAGCTTTATTGTTGTTCAACTATTTATTTCGATTATTGGCAGTCAAACAGGTATGAGTTCAAGAGGTTTCAACAATCTGGTGATTGAGCAGTATTTTTATAGCTTGGATGGCGTTTTAGCACTGTCGATAGTAACAGCATTTTCAACTTGTCTTGCCATGCCCTCTAAACGATTACAAATGGAGAATTTATCAATTCCTACAACGAGATTAACAGCAAATATTTCAACGATTTTATTTATTTGTGTCATGATGTTTATTGCGACACTGACAGCGATTGCATCGTATGCTAGTACACAATTTGTCCAAGTGCTTGTATATGATTTGGATGTTATAAGTGCAACGCTTCTTCCTAGTGGTACAACATTTTTTATGCTTTATTTGACATTGCTTTTTGCGGCAGCAATTGGCTATTTTATTGGTACCCTCTGGAGCATGTCTAGAGTGCTAACAGTTAGTATACTTGTGGTTGTTGGTCTTGCTATTTTTCTAATGGGAATACCTGTAAATGCATGGTTCTTTAGCAGTTCTATTAACCTGTATATGTTAAAAGCATTGCTCATTTCAATGATGCTGTATGCTGCTACATTGTTTATTAATAACAGGCAGGAGGTGCGTAGAGGATGATTACACTATTGCCAATCATAATACTTTTCATTGTTGCCTTTTTGATAGTGAGATTATTATTTCCTATACGCTTTAAAGCTTTGTCTGCAAGGCGATTTTATCAGCTAATAGCGGTGTATATTGCAGTAGGCTTCATGGCGATTTGTATTTTTCCTTATTTACCGAATGCCCAGCATATAGCACTGTCTGACCGAGAAGTAGAGGAAAAACTAGAAGAAAAACGATATATCCTAGAGCAGTTAAATGAAAAACGTGTAGAAGAGGCCACAGCTTATTTGCAGGAGCAGTGGACATTTACAGCAACGCAAAATGAGGTTGTTCTTGATAATAATAATGAGCAAGGCTTTTCAATGATGCGTCTTATTATAGAATGGAGAGATGATGCAGCATCTAATGAGATTTATGCAAGTTACTATCAACTGCCATATGCGTATGCAGGAATGGATATGACAAATTATTTCATCACGCCACAGCTTAGCTTTGCCAATGATGTATTATCAATTGTTGAAATAGAAAATAGAGTAACCTATAATCGTGTCATACCAGATTTATGGCTATTGCAGGAGCACTATGAAGACCATGGTTGGGAAGACAGCTCACAAATATTATATTTAAATGTGCCAAAACATATAAATATTGTTGATAAAAGTGGTATGATTTACAATATACATTAATAACGAATCGAGCGGTGTAGGTTGAAAAAGTTAGTAAAATTAATAATCTTCGTTGTGGCTCTTTATATTTTTTTACAGGTGAATAATAAATGGCTTGTTGTGACGGAGCATGTGTATGAATCAGAGCGTGTTCCAGCAAGCTTTGATGGCTATCGTATTACACAAGTCACTGATTTACATGATGCTATTTTCGGTGAAGGGCAGGAGCGATTGATTGAAAAAGTACGGGCTACCAATCCAGATGCTATTTTCATTACAGGAGATTTGATCGACAGCAATCGTTATGATTTAGATAACAGCTTAGATGCTGTAAAAGGCTTTGTCGAAATGGCAGATGTGTATTATGTGTTAGGTAATCATGAAGTAGCAACGAGAAAAATGACAGAGATTTATACAGCATTAACTGAGCTAGGTGTACATGTAATGCCAAACAGTGCAACGATGTTAGAGCAGGATGGAGAACAAATCATTATTGCGGGGATTGAAGACCCGTTAATGGGCTATACAACGCAGGAGATGCTAGATGAGGCTTTGAGAGATATGCCAGATGATACGCTGACATTGCTCTTATCACATCGTCCAGAGCGCTTTGACACATATGTGGATAATGCAATTGATATTGTTTTCACAGGACATGCACACGGTGGTCAAATACGCCTGCCATTTATCGGAGGGCTAGTGGCTCCAGGGCAAGGCTATTTCCCTAAATATACAGCAGGCACGTATAAAAGTGGAGAGACAACAATGGTTGTGAGTCGAGGGTTAGGCAATAGCATTGTGCCATATCGCATTTTTAATTTGCCAGAGATTGTGGTAGTAGAGCTAAAGAAGCAGTAGGGAAGTGCAATTCCTTACTGCTTTTCATTTTTGGGTGGCATAGAATATTTAGTATTTTTTGCTGAACCATGATTTCTCTCCCTATATTCAAATTTTCTGAAACTTCCGTAATTTCCATCCGTATATTAATTATACAATAAATTAGGAAGAGAGTGATTGCAATGTTGGATAGAGAGAAGAAAACGATTTATGCGGTGTTTGCAATAGCAATTGCGATAATTGCACCAATCATTGTGTTATTTACACCGTATATTATTGCGGTGACATTTTATGATTATGCAGATAAAATTGTTTTCGTACCACTACCATCAAGCTTAATTGTGTATACCTTTGCATTTGTAGCAGCTGTGGCAAGCTTGATTGGGATGTACTTTTTGAAAAAACGAATTTTTAAAATTGGCTTAGGGGTTTTTGCGATTATTGCATTTTTCTTTTTATTTATCGGTGGAACAAGACATTATGTTTATATTGATACAAGTGGCATTGAAAGCGCCCATTGGTTAAAGGGGAAAAAGCATTATGAGTGGGGAGACATTGTTCAGCTTGATTACACGAAAAAAACTATTAATCGAGTGCATGATGATGAAATGCGGTTTACATTTCATGATCAGTCTACAATAACGCTTCCAGTAGGGGGATTAGTGGACGAACCAATTGCTAATAAAATCGTAAAATACGTACGCAAATCTGGTGCACCTGTGAACGAGATTATTATTACTGAGTAATACAGCTTGACTAAATACCTGTAGGGGTATAATATAGTGTTATCAATCGATGTCTGGAGGTGCTGTATAGTGACATATGATAATAAAGTAATGAATCGTGTAAAACGCATGGAGGGACAATTACGCGGCATTTTGCGTATGATGGAAGAAGGTCAGGATTGCCGAGATGTCATTACCCAATTGTCGGCGGTGCGTTCAGGCGTAGATAGAGCTATCGGTGTAATTGTTAGCGAAAATCTTGTTGAATGTGTGCAGAAGGCTGGCGAGAATACCGAGGAAATCAATGCTTCAATTCAAGAGGCCGTTAGTTTATTAGTAAAAAGCCGTTAAATTAGTGCGGCTTTCTATTTTGTGAAAATAAATACCTATAGGGGTATATGGAGGCGGACAATGGAAAAGAAAAGAACGACGATTGTATTGTTTAGTGGAGATTATGACAAGGCGATGGCAGCATATATCATTGCTAATGGTGCAGCAGCTTATGACCATGACGTAACGATTTTTCATACGTTCTGGGGTATTAATGCATTGCGCAGGCAGCAGCCTGCCGAAGTGCAAAAGGGATTTTTAGAGAAAATGTTCGGGCGCATGATGCCACGCGGTGCGGAACAGCTTGGTTTGTCAAAAATGCAGATGCTTGGCATGGGGCCAAAAATGATTAAGCATGTCATGAAAAAGCATAATGCATTAACACTCACACAGCTTATTGAGATGGCACAGGAGCAAGATATTAAGCTCGTATCATGTACGATGACAATGGATTTATTGGGACTTCAAAAAGAGGAGCTTTTAGATGGTGTCCATTATGCGGGTGTAGCTGCCTATTTAGCAGATGCTGAGCAAGGGCATGTCAATCTATTTATATAGGATGGGGGGTATTTAAGTGACTGGTTTTATTATAGCTGCTGCTATCGTAGCTTTAATTGTATGGCGAATGATGCCAGCAAAAGGTGTAAAAACAATTTCTACTGAGGAGCTGGCAAGTATTATTAACGATCGTAACAAGTTATTTATTGATGTGCGTACACCTGCTGAATATAAAGGACGACATATTCCACAAGCTAAAAATATGCCACTTGGCACAGATTTTTCACACTTGCCAAAGAATCAAGAAATTTTCGTTATTTGCCAAAGTGGTATGCGCAGTGCACAAGCATGTAAGCAGTTAAAGAAATTAGGCTATAACAATATTACAAATATACGCGGTGGTATGAATGCATGGAGAGGATGATAAAAGTGAAGGAAATTTTAGTGGAACAAGTACAGCAACGTATACTGGTAGGTGAAACAGTGCATTTGCTTGATGTACGAGAAGTGGATGAAGTACAGCAAGGGCATATTCCAGGCATTCTTCATATCCCATTAGGGCTGCTGGAATTTCGCATGCATGAGCTAGATAAAAATACGCCATATATTATCGTCTGTCGCTCAGGTGCGCGCAGTGGTCGAGCAACAGCATTTTTACAGGAGCAAGGCTATGACGTTACTAATATGGTAGGAGGAATGCTAGCGTGGCAAGATGCTATGGAACAGGAGGAAGTACAATGACAATAAAGGCAGATAGACAAATTGATGCAAAAGGTTTAGCATGTCCAATGCCGATTGTGCGCACGAAAAAGGCGATGACAGATTTAATTGATGGGCAAGTTTTAGAGGTACAGGCAACAGATAAAGGCTCAACAGCAGATTTAGCAGCATGGGCACAGTCAGTCGGACATCAATATATTGGTACAACGGTACAGGGGGATGTTCTTTATCATTATGTACGCAAATGCTCAAATGAGGGTATTGTGGAAACACCTTTTCCACAAACTGTGTCAAATGAGCAATTGCTTAGCTTAACAGACGGTATCATTTTAGATGTACGCGAGGCAGTGGAATATGCATTTGGACATATTGCAGGTGCAAAATCAATTCCGTTAGGTGAGCTAGATGCCCGTATGCATGAGCTAGCAAAGGAGCAGCCGATTTATGTTATTTGTCGCACAGCTAAGCGCAGCGATTTAGCAGCGAAAAAATTAGCGAGCGCAGGCTTCGACAATGTTTATAATGTGGTGCCAGGAATGGTTGAATGGCAAGGTGCATTAGAAAAAATTTTTTAAATAAAATAATACCTATGGGGGTAATTGGAGATGGCAAAAGCATGGACAGCGGCTCAAGTAGCACGCAAAGTAATCGATAATGAGCAATTATTTATTTTGGATGTACGTAACAAAGAGGCGTTTGAGGATTGGAAAATTGAAGGTAAGCAATTCGAATATTTAAATATCCCGTATTTCGAGCTGTTGGATGGTGTGGAGGAAATATTGCCGCAAATTCCAACAGATCGTGAGCTGCTAGTAGTATGTGCCAAAGAGGGCTCATCAGTAATGATTGCTCAAATGCTAGAGGCAGAAGGACGCGAAGCCGCTTATTTAGCAGGTGGTATGAAATCTTGGAGCACATATATTGAACCAATCAAAATAGATGATTTAACAGATGGGGGAGAGCTGTATCAATTTGTACGCTTAGGTAAAGGCTGCTTATCCTATATGGTTATGGCAAATGGGGAGGCAGCTGTGATTGATGCGGTGCGCTTTACAGATGTATTTATCGATTTTGCTAAAGAGAAAAACGTCACAATTACACATGTTTTCGATACGCATTTACATGCTGATCATATTTCAGGTGGACGCAAAATTGCTGAAATAACAGGTGCTACGTATTATTTACCACCAAAGGATGCAGAGGAAGTCGTGTTTGATTTTCATGATGTATTAGATGGGCTAAAGGTACAAATCGGCTCGGTAAATATCGAGGCATTGTACTCCCCAGGGCATACAATCGGCTCAACGTCATTTGTTATTGATAGTCGCTATTTATTAACGGGGGATATTTTATTTATTGACTCCATTGGTCGTCCTGATTTAGCAGGATTAGCAGAGGATTGGGTAGATGACTTGCGTACAACATTGTATGACCGTTATCGAGAACTAATTGATGAGCTGATTGTCTTGCCAGCACATTTTATGATTGTGGAGGAGCTGAATGCAGACGGCTCAGTAGCGAAGCGTTTAGGAGATTTATTTGCAGAAAATCATGGATTGAATATTGAAGATGCAGAGGAATTCCGCAAAACGGTAACGGATCATTTACCACCGCAGCCAAATGCCTATAAGCAAATTCGTTATGTCAATATGGGAAAATTAAAACCGAACTACGATGAGCAGACAGAAATGGAAATTGGACCGAATCGCTGTGCAGTGAGATAAATTTTTAGTTTAAAGTAGCGATTCGCCCAATAAAACAGAGGAGGAAATGATGATGGAAAAAACAATGATTTTAGATGCAAAGGGCTTAGCGTGTCCGATGCCAATTGTACGTACAAAGAAAGCGATGGATGCATTAACAACAGGCGATATTTTAGAGGTGCATGTAACGGATAAGGGGGCATTAGCAGATATTCCTGCATGGGCAAGTGCAGGAGGGCATGAAATTATTGAGCAAACAGAGCAAGCTGATGCGCTAATATTCCGTATAAAAAAGGCGTAGGAGAACTTTTATGTTTATCATCGTATTGTTTGCGATTGGTTTTATCGGCTCATTTATTTCAGGCATGCTTGGCGTTGGCGGTTCCATTATTAAATACCCAATGCTTCTATATATCCCGCCATTATTTGGTGTGGCAACCTTTACCGCACATGAAGTGTCTGGTATTAGCGCAGTGCAAGTACTTTTTGCCTCTATTGCAGGCGTATGGGCATACCGTAAAGGTGGGTATTTAAATAAATCGCTAATCGCAACGATGGGAAGTGCGATTTTGGTGGGAAGTTTTGTTGGGAGCTTCGGTTCAACTAGTTTATCAGAAGCAAGTGTGAATATCGTTTATGGGGTGTTGGCAACCATTGCAGCGATCATGATGTTTGTACCGAAGAAGCAGCTAGATGACCAACCGTTAGCACAAGTAACCTATCATAAGCCACTTGCTGCAGTGCTTGCGTTTATTGTCGGGGTAGGCTCAGGCATTGTTGGGGCGGCAGGAGGATTTCTACTTGTTCCAATTTTGCTTGTGGTCTTAAAAATACCAACACGAATGACGATTGCTACAAGTCTTGCAATTACCTTTATTTCATCTATTGGAGGTAGCGTTGGCAAGCTTGTAACAGGACAGGTCGATTATGCAGCAGCGGCTATTATGATTGTTGCTAGCATCATTGCGGCTCCTTTAGGGGCAAAGGTTGGTAAAACATTAAACACAAAAGCTTTGCAAATCATTTTAGCCTTGTTGATTTTAGCAACAGCGATTAAAATCTGGCTTGATATGTAATAATAGCAATCCCTCTTTCGATGCAGCATAATGTATCGAAAGGGGGATTTTTACATGCGATTACCAATTATTGATTTACATTGTGACGTACTCTATAAATATGAGAAAAAGGAATATGATTTTTCCACTGCTCCATTTGATGTGAATTTGCAACATTTAAGACAGGGTAATGTGAAGGTGCAAGCATTTGCTATCTTTATTCAGCCAACTACACCGAAATCGGAAAAAATAAAATCTGCGCTGCGTCAAATCTATTATTTTCAAACACATGTTATACGACCAGAAAATAAAGTAGTACATATTAAAAATTGGTCAGATATTGAACGCTTACAGAGCGATGAAATTGGTGCATTTTTGACGATTGAAGGTGTTGATTTCTTCGAGGGAGATATCAAAATGTGGCATTTATTCCGTGAGCTCGGTGTGTTAAGCATCGGTTTAACATGGAATAATGCGAATGAGGCTGCGGACGGCGCAGATGAAGATTTAGGACGCGGGGTAACAGCGTTTGGACAGGAAATTATTCAACAAAATAATACACATAAAATATTCACAGATGTTTCTCATTTAAGTGAAAAAAGCTTTTGGGATACATTGGAGCTTGCAGATTATGTAATTGCCTCACATTCCAATGCGAAGGCATTATGCGCGCATCGCAGAAATTTAAGCGATGAACAAATAAAGGCAATGGTGGCGAAAAATGCACCAATTCATCTTGTGTATTATCCGCTATTTATTGAAGCGCAAGGCAATGCGACAATTGCTGATTTAATCAAGCATGTTGACCATATTTGTGCACTTGGTGGTAAACATTTAATTGGCTTGGGCTCTGATTTTGATGGGATAGATATAAAGGTGCCGCAGCTGGAAAATGCGAGCCAGCATCCTAATTTATTAAATGAACTATTGAAATATTATACAGAAGACGAGGTACGTGGCTTTGCAGGGCAAAATTTTTTGCGGCATTTGCCAAAATAGCCACATTTGTTAAGGTCGTGCTATCTTTGCGCACGGCCTTTTTATAGGACAACAGCACCCACAACTTCAAATTTTGGTATACCATCAATGATAAGATATTTCACATCTATTTCTTTTCCAGGCTGGAATGATGGCACATGAACAATATGGATGTAGGTTTCGACAGCTGTTTGAAGCGTTTCGCCATTTGGCATGGTAACCGCCAAATCAAGAATGACCTTTGGGTGCTGGCCACCTAAGGAGGCATTTGTTGCTTGAATTGCATTAATGATTGCTTTTGCAGACTGTCCTTCCGCTAAAATGTTTTTTCGCATTTTATTACTTTGTCGATGGGTTTTGATTTTTTTACTCACGAACATAATATTTATGATTGCAGTGACAACAGATATTGCAACAATGGCAATAATAATATACATCATTTTGCACACCTCACTGTTCAATGTTATTTACAATAGTATACTACAATGGCGGAAAATTCTGATATTTTTATTGGCAAATCAGGAATATTGAGCTATGGAAATCATTCGAAATACCTAGCAATTATGTATGTAAAAAGGCTGTCGCAAAGTGAAATCATATACTTTGTGACAGCTGTTTTTATGCTGGGAATGGAGTATCTGTTGGCTGTGCATAGCCTTCCTTATACAATTCATCAATCGTTTGGCGGATTTCCTTCAAATCTGCACCTTCTTTGTACATTTTCGCTGATTGTAAGGCAATCTCTAGGCAGGCAAGACAGCGTGTGCCATGATCATCCCAAACAACAGCACCATCTTCCTTCACTTCCTTTATAAAGCAATTTAAATTGCTCCGATGTCCTGCTGATTCACCACAGCCGCAATAGCAAGGGATCCATTCTAATAAATCTGTTGCTTGCCCTGCAATTTGATATGTTAAACGAATATTTTCAGGCTGTTCATTTAAAAAAGCTGGTAGTATTTCAGCACTTGCTGTTTCCTCTTGAATATCACCATTTACATGCTCATGTCCATCGTGGGATTCTTCCTTTGAGCTACATGCAGCTAATAGTAAAACGATAGCTATCAAACTAAATCTTAGCTTTTTCATAAAATATCCGCCTCCTTATTTTAATAAAATTATAGCATAGGGGGGTATAGTACAAATTGAAGAATTTATGACAAAATCGCATGAAATCCAGTATTAAAGGATTTCATGCGATTTTTTTTAATGTAATTTTACTCGTTGTAAGCGCAAGGCGTTCAATACAACGGAAACGGAGCTAAATGCCATTGCAGCACCAGCAACCCAAGGTGCTAGCAAGCCGATTGCGGCAATTGGAATACCTAATGTGTTGTAGGCAAATGCCCAAAACAGATTTTGTTTAATGTTGCGCATCGTTTTGCGACTCATTAAAATGGCGTCAGCAATGCCGTTTAAATCGCCACGTATTAATGTAATATCTGCTGCCTCCATCGCAATATCTGTACCTGTTCCGATTGCCATACCGATATCTGCTGTAACGAGGGCAGGGGCGTCATTAATACCATCGCCAACCATCGCAACTTTTTTACCCATTGCTTGTAGCTTTTTCACTTCTTCTGCTTTACCTTCTGGAAGTACCTCTGCAATCACTTGATTAACGCCGACCTCTGCACCAATTGCTTGGGCTGTGCGCTCGTTATCGCCTGTCATCATAATGACTTCGATACCCATAGCCTGTAGGCGTTCAACTGCATCCTTCGATGTTTCCTTCACGGTATCAGCAACAGCAACAAGGCCAGCATATTGCCCATTAATTGCTATAAGCATCGCCGTTTTTCCGTTTTTCTCTAGTGCCTCCATTGTCGATAAAACATTGTGAATGTCGATACCGTACTGTGCCATTAATTTACGCGTACCGACAATAACAGCTTGCCCTGAAACAGTTGCCTGTACGCCATAGCCAGGAATTGCTTCGAAATATTGTACATCGCCTAATGAGATGTTACGCTCTTCAATTCCTTGCACAATCGCTTGTGCTAATGGATGCTCAGATTGCTTTTCTGCTGCACCGACTAATGATAAAACAGTCGTTTCATCTATAGCATCAGCTAACAATACATCTGTTAAAACAGGTTTACCGTATGTGACAGTGCCTGTTTTATCAACAACTACTGTATCAATATGACCAGTTTGCTCTAAATGCTCGCCGCCTTTAAATAAAATGCCAAATTCAGCAGCGCGCCCTGAGCCAGCCATAATAGATGTTGGTGTTGCAAGACCTAGCGCACAAGGGCAGGCGATGACAAGAATCGTAATGAAAACTTCAAGTGCTGGTGTGAATTCGCCAGGCGTGATGAGCGTAATCCAAACGATAAATGCTAACACAGCGATACCGACAACAATAGGTACGAAAACACCTGAAATTTTATCAGCAAGTCGTTGGATTGGCGCTTTAGAGCCTTGTGCATCTTCAACCACTTTAATAATTTGTGCAAGTGCTGTGTCACGTCCAACCTTCGTTGCTTTCATACGGATAAAGCCATTGTTATTGACTGTTGCACCGAATAATAAATCGCCAACTTTTTTATCAACAGGTAAGCTTTCGCCTGTTAACATGGATTCATCTACTGCTGTGCTGCCTTCTACTACTTCGCCATCGACAGGGATCTTTTCACCTGGTTTGACTAAAAGTATATCGCCAATGACTACTTCCTCTAACGGAATTTCCTTTTCAATACCATCACGCACGACTAAAGCCGTTTTTGCTTGTAATCCCATTAATTTTTTAATCGCCTCAGACGAGCGACCTTTTGCTTTTGCCTCGAATAATTTTCCTAATAAAATGAGTGTAATTAAAACAGCGCTTGTTTCAAAGTAAAGCTGCGCATGATGTGAGTTGCCGTGTGCAATTGCTTGATAGACACTATAAAAATAGGCGGCAGATGTGCCCATTGCTACAAGGACATCCATATTTGCACTACCGTTGCGCAATGCTTTATAAGCACTTACGTAAAATTGCCAGCCGATAATAAATTGAACGGGTGTTGCGAGCGCCATTTGCACCCAAGGATTCATTAAGAAGTCGGGTACATATAAAAATGATGTAAAAGAGAAATGCCCAACCATCGTCCAAAGTAATGGCAGTGCGAAGATTGCGGCTGCGATAAATTTACGTGTTTGCTTTTGGATAGCCTGCTGACGGTGATCATTTGTTTCCTGTGCCATAGGCTGTGCGGCACCATAGCCAAGCTTTTCAACACGAGCAATCATATCAGTAACGGAAATTTCACTAGGATTAAACTCGATTGTTGCTCTTTCTAAAGCTAAGTTGACGTTCGCTGTTGTCACACCTTGCAATTTATTTAAGCCTTTCTCAATACGTGTCGCACAGGCGGCACAAGTCATGCCTGTAATGTTAAGCTCAGCTTTTTCCTTTACTGTACCATAGCCTAAAGCTTCAATTTTCTTTTCTAAATCTGCAGTGCTAATTTTCTCTGCATCATATTTAATGGCAGATTTTTCAAGAGTTAAATTGACGGTTGCTTCCTCTACACCATCCATTTTATTTAAGCCTTTTTCAATGCGTGTTGCACAGGCAGCACAGGTCATACCTGTAATTTGTAAGGTTGTTTCTTTTGTTGCCATTTTGCTCACCTCTTATACTGTATGGGGGTATATATTTTTGTAAAGAAGAGAGTGCTTTTCAGAAGCACCCTACTTAATGTTACTCGACATCATAGCCTTGATCGTCGATTGTTTCTTTAATTTGCTCAACTGTTACTTGCGCTTCATCAAAAGCGACTGCAACTGTTGCAGCTTCTAAGTTTACTGTTACTTGCTCAACACCTACAAGCTCGCCAACGCTTCCTTCTACCGCCTTCACACAATGACCACATGACATACCTTGTACATTTAATGTTACATTTTGCATAAATTATTCGCTCCTTATTTTTTCATTAATTTATGGATTGTGACAACTAATTCATCTATTACTGCATCATCGCCCTCTGATAAACGGTCTACGACACAGCCCTTTAAATGTCCTTCAAGTAAAATTTTAGCGACACTGTTGAGGGCAGATTGTGTTGCTGCTAGCTGTGTAATGACATCATCGCAATATACATCCTTCTCAATCATGCCTTTTATGCCACGTATTTGACCTTCAATGCGATTCAAACGTGTTGATAAATCCTTTTTTACTGACTCAGGGTGATGGCTTTTTCGACAAGCGATCGTTTCATCAACAGTATGCTCCATTATGCTCGCCTCCAATCGTTACATTCAATTTATCATACCTGTGAGGGGTATGTCAACAAGGAAGATTTCTCGTACAAAGTAAATGCCCATTATTAAGTAAAACCTGCCAATTTCTCAGCAGGTTTGTACAGTTTTAATAAGAGTCTAAAATGTTTTCCATCGTTTCTTCATCTAAAGCACCGATGTATTTTTCAACAATATTCCCTTCCTCATCGAGGAAGTATGTGGTCGGAATCGTAATGACCTCATATTGCTGACCAACCTCACCATCTATATCAAGCAAAACAGGGAAGGTAATTCCATAGCCATCAACAAAATTTTCAACATCGCTCATCGAATCAGAGGCTGTTAAATTAACAGCAAGTAATTGTACATCGCTATTTTCGTTTTCCTCATAGAAGTTTTGTAAGTGTGGAACCTCTGCCTTGCAAGGTGGACACCATGTCGCCCAGAAATTTAACACGACCTTTTGCCCTCTATAGTCTGATAAAGAGGCCGTCTTACCATCCAGCATTTCCAATGTGAAATCAGCTGCTTGCTCCGCATTTTCACGCTTTTCCTTTTTGTTCATTGCGTTGGCAATGCTAAAAACGATGACAACAACGGCAGCGGCAATAATAGCAATTGATAATATTTTTTTAGCCATTTTTTTTCTCCTTTATAATCAAAGTTATGAAAATCAGCATACTAAATGTAAAAAGCTTCGTTAATGTTAACGTATGCTGCAACGACAAAGTTAGTAGTTCCATTGCGAAAAATAGTAAAATCCATTGCCAATTGAGCCTTTTACGTAGCAATAAAATAAGGCAGCAGATTGCTCCTTGGATGGCAGCGAATAAAGAATCAATATGCAATAAATTGGAAATCACTTCAAATATATAGATGAACAGCAATGCCGTAATGCTAGCCTGTGCTTTGAGTGAAGGGTATTTTTTCTGTGCAAATAAAGCAATATAAAGCATAACGCTAATTAGCCCAAGCCAATGTCCTAATTTGCCACCATTAAAGTAGAGCAAGCCCCACATGCTTTCCCAATGGAAAATATAGCTTAGTTTCCAAACTATAATATAAATAAAAATGGCATTACTAAACCAATCATCAAGTTGAATGGATAGCAATAGAGCTGTTATTAACAAAGCAATCCAAAGTGTAGGAATCGAAATGCCAAACAATTGAAGATAGGTCATTGTTTTAAGGCATTTACCATATGTGCTAGCAACTCTGCTCCTGCTAGCGTTTGCTCACCGCCGCCTTGAGCAAGTGCATCGTTACCGCCACCTTTACCATTTAAAATAGGTAAAACGGAATTCGCTACATTTTTCATGCTAACTGTCACGTTTTGTCCGCGTGCTGCCACGAATTGCAGCTTATTAGCATTATTTGCAGTAAGTAGGGCAATTGCTGTAGTGTCCTGCTCTGTAATAAAGCGTGTCAGCTTTTGCAATGTTTGAATTGGCCGATTTTCAAAATGTGCCGTTATAATATGTTGCTGTGCATTTGCCAACAATTCCTGTGCCTCATATTGTAGCAATGTTTCTTGTGCCTCAGCTAAGGTTTTATCAGTAGCTTTTGCTGTCTCCATTACTTTTTGTAATGCTGTTGCTGCTTGCTCCTCTGGCACGCTTAGCTGTCTTGCTACATCCGTCAGCACTGTTTTACGCATTGCTAATTCATGTAATACACGCTGTCCGCAGACGAAATGAACACGAATTTGCTTTTTCATTTTCTCTGTTGTCATAATTTTTAGTAGGCTAACTTGTCCTGTTGATGTTGGATGTGTGCCGCCACAGCCGTTGTAATCATAGTCAGGAATAATAACGAGACGAATATCCTCATCAACTGCTACCTCTTTGCGCAAATTATAAGCAGCAAGCTCATCCTTCGTTACCCATTTCGTTTCAATTGGGCGATTTTCTAAAATAATTTCATTAGCACGTGCTTCAGCTTGTTGCAGCTGTTCCTCTGTGATTGTCGCTGTATCCAAATCAATTGACACAAAACCTGTGCCTAAATGGAAGCTTGTTGTAGCAAAGCCGAATAATTCGACAAAAGCCGCTGTTAAAATATGCTGTCCCGTATGCTGCTGCATATGATCAAAACGACGCTGCCAATTGAGTTTGCCTGTTACTTCATCTAAAGTGAGCTTTCCGTTAATATAGTGACGAATTTCTCCATCAACTTTTTCTACGTCAACTACCTCCACATCATTGAGCCAGCCTGTATCGTGCGGTTGTCCACCACCTGTTGGGTAAAATGCTGTATTTGAAAGCACCACATAGTTACGCCCGTCATTGCCACTATGTAAAATTTGTGCCGAAAATTGTTGTATTGTGGAATCGACATAATAAAGTAAATTTTCCATCTTTTCATCTCCTTTGCTTTCTATTTTGGCATATGACAAGGAGGCTGTCATCTAGTTGACGCATAGTAATTTTACGTTATCATTAAGAAAGACACATATCTTTCGCAAAGGGAGCGAGCAACTTGAATATTACACAATTTTCAATTGAAGAAATTAAAGACCCAACAAATATTATCGAAGGCAAGCGCTATGAATTTTTATTAGATGTAGAAATTGACGAGGAGGATGAGCTATATTCGGAAGCAGGCATCGAGGTGCGCGTATTAATTGGTTATCATAATGATGAGGTACGCGTGCTGAATTACTTCATTATTGATAAGGCGGAAAATGAATACTTAGATTTTGCTTTAGAGGATGAAGAGGAAGCGATGATTGTAGCGTTTTGCAAGGAGCAATTGACAACAGAAGAGTAAAAATAAGGCAGGGGGCATAATTTTCCTCTGCCTTATTTTTATTTAAGGTTGTCGTAAGGTTAGCATTAAGCATATGTAAGATACAGCATTTATAGTAGGTGTAACAATATATGAAAAGGGAGTTGCTGATAGATGAGTTCATCTGTTACACCGAAAGAAAGAATTCAATCCCTCGATATTATTCGAGGTTTTGCTTTGTTTGGTATTTTATTTATTAATATTGCAGGCTACCAAGTATTAGTTGAAGGTGGGCCGGTGCCTGATTTTACAGGTATCAATAAAACGATTGATTCAATCATAAATGTTTTTATAGAAAAAAAATTCTTTTCAATTTTCTCGTTTTTATTTGGGGTAGGCTTTTATATTTTTGCATCACGTGCTGAGGCCCGTGGAGATAAGCCAAGATGGCGTTTTGCTAGACGTTTATTGGCACTGTTTTTAATTGGCGCTGTGCATGTTGTTATTTTCTGGGGCTCAATTTTAGTCTTTTATGCAGTGATAGGCTTTTTATTGCTGCCATTTTATAAAGCAAGCTTGAAGACGATTCGCAATTGGTTAATAGGAATTATCGCTGTTCACTTGGTCGCAACGGCATTACCGCTGTTTGTTCCTGCAACTGATTCATTTGTTACAAGCCTTTTTAGCAATGATTCAATGCTTGTATTTATTATGTTTTTATCTGGCTTTTATGTGTCCAAGGCAGGGTGGATTCAAAGTGTAAAAGAAGTAAAGCAATTAAAAACGTTATTTATTGTGCTGTTACCATTTGCAGTAGGGAGTATGCTATGGATTTGGTTTGCATCAATGGGCAATAACAAACAATTAATGGACATCATAACGCTAGGTACATTACCCATTACGTATTGCTATTTAATTTTGGCATTTTGGATTTTCTCTCACCCAACAGCAATCAAGCTATTTCAGCCTGTTGCAAAGGTTGGGCGCATGGCATTAACAAACTATATTGCACAAAGCTTTATTGCTTTAGCAATTATGTCGGTAATGGGAATTGAAGTAGTGAATTCAAAGGATGTCGTAGTGATTGCGCCAATGGTCTTTGCTATTCAGATTGTATTTAGCGTAATTTATTTTAAGTTCTTTAATATTGGGCCGTTGGAGAAATTGTGGCGTTGGATGACAGGGAAACCAAAACAAAAAGTGCCAGGCACACAAACAATTTAGGCACAATTTCATCGCAATTCATGTATCATGAAATAAAGGGAGTGATTGCGATGAAGTATGTCATTATTGGTGGAGATGCTGCTGGTATGAGTGCGGCAATGGAAATTTTACGCAATGTAGAGGAGGCAGAAATTACAGCACTTGAACGTGGGGAGATTTACTCATATGGGCAATGTGGGCTACCGTATGTAATTGATGGGCGCATTTCCTCTCCGGAAAATTTAATTGCACGTTCTGCGCTAGAGTTTCGCAAAAGAGGTATTGATGCACGTATTCGACATGAGGTGCAGGAGATTGACTTTGAGGCACAGGTTGTGAAAGGGCAATATCAAGATGAGCCCTTTACTGTGCCATATGATAAATTATTAATCGCTACAGGTGCCAGTCCGACGATGCCTGATTGGGATGGCACACATTTGGAAAATATCCATACGGTAAAAACGATTCCACAAATGCATGAATTGCTAGAAAGCCTGCAAAATGTACATCATGTTACGGTATTAGGGGCAGGCTATATTGCGCTTGAAGTGGTAGAGGCGATGAGAGAACGCAATTTGGCAGTGCGTCTAATTCATCGTGGTAAACAGCTTATGTCACTGCTTGATGAACAGCTAGCTGAGCATGTGTTAGCTGAGGCACAGAAGCAAGGTGTGGAAGTGTTATTGAATGAACAGGTGACAGGTTTTACAGGAATAAAGCAGGTGGAGGCTGTTGTAACGGAGCAAGGTAGCTATCCAACAGACCTTGTCATTGTCGCAACAGGAATTAAACCAAATACGGCTTTTGCAGACCAGCTAAAACAATGGGATAATGGTGCCATTATTGTCGATGAGCATATGCAAACATCGCTACCAAATGTTTATGCAGCAGGGGATTGCGTAGCGCATTTCCATTATGTAAAAGGCGAATATGACTATGTTGCGCTAGGCACAACTGCGAATAAACAAGGACGTGTAGCAGGGCTTAATATGGCTGGCAAGGCAACAAGCTTTAAAGGAGTGGCAGGCACTGCGATTTTGAAGTTTTTCGACATAGGGATTGGCATGACGGGTGTTACATCAAAGGATGCAGACAAGCTTGGGCTTGCGTACGATGTTTATACACATAAAGCGAATCATATTGCAGGCTATTATCCTGATGCACAGCCGATTTATTTGCGCATGGTTGTACAAAAAGATACGCAAAAATTACTTGGCTTACAGGCGGTTGGCGCAGGTGTTGATAAGCGCATCGATGTTTTTGCGACGGCACTAGCGGCAGAGATGACCTTGCCCGATTTATTAGATATTGATTTATCCTATTCGCCACCGTTTAATGGTGTATGGGATCCATTGCTTCAGATTGCCAAGCGTTATAGTTAGAGGTTTAGTGAAAAAGCTGTTTTGATGTTTACATTTTTTATGAAGGAGACCCCATAAATGTTAGATGTGTGTCTAATGTTTATGGGGAAGTTTAGATTTTATCGAAAAAATTTATAAATTAAATACGCTATTGCAAAAGTAAAGCTAGATACGAAAGTAACTTTTAATATTTTCACTATATATTCTAGGCAGCTTATTTTTGTAGTAAGAAGTGTGCCATCACTTAAATATTCTTCATGGTTGAAAGATACAAAAAGAATACCTAAACCAGTTCCTATGATCATACCAATTATAAGTATATAGAAAACATTTTTAATGAATGTTTCCTCCGTATTAGATGAAGTCATAATTATTATCTCCTTTATTTAAAAAATAACAATGAAACAAAGACCTTTTGTTTCTAAAGGTCTTTGCTTATTAGTAATTCCTGTACTTATTTGTAATTTTGGGCCCAATTTATATACTTTGTAGTTGCATCAGTTGGTTCTCTATAAGAACCTGACTGATAGACTGTATGACCAGAGATTTTGTTTATTTTGGCCACTTCCCAATTTCCATAGTCAACGTATTTTGTATGATAATAAATTCTAGTAGTGTAACCTTGAGGTGGTCCGTTTAAAGTCCTTTGTTTATTATACGTATAGCTTACACTTGCATTCATTGCTGCTCCTAATTTAGCACCTGCTTCAGAGTCAAACTCACCATTTAAGGAAAAGCTGTTAGTGTAAGTTCTTGATTCACTTAAAACCACTGTTTCCCCATAAGCTACAGATTCAACTTGTATTGCAGGCATAGGTGTATTATAAATCGTATCTTGTTTCTTTGTAAGTTGGTAATTATGCAACAATGAATAGGGAGCTAATTCATTTATTCCAACAGAATTAGTAAAGTCTTGATTTAATATATTAGGAGTTAGACTATTACTCTCTTCATCACCAATTTCATAAATAGTAATATCTCCATCACCATTTGACTCATTTAATATATCTTTAATAATGTTATCTGTAATTTTGCTATAAACATCTGAATCAGCAAAATTTAAATTTATTATTTCCCCATTATATTCTACAATCGCTTCGTTAAAATCCTTTTTTAATATAGAAACATTCTCACTTTCAGCACTTGTAAAAGGTACATTAGATAATAACAGAGAACCACATAGTAGTGACGTTACGCCCAGTTTTTTCAACATTATTTAACACCTCTATAAATTTATTTATATAACATGTCAATCTATTTAACTATAGCTATAGTGATTATCTACTCGAGTTAATCCAAGTCTAGCACTGGATAGTCCGACATTACAACCGACAAGTTGGAGTCGGTATCCGACAAAATCATGTCGGTATAACATAATTTTTTAAATAATTATATTTTCATTAATTATAGTAAACTCTGTGGAAATAAAATTATTTTACATTCTTTACTTAATGTAAAGTCAATGAAAAAGATATGTTTTTGATTATAAGAGGTTATTTAGTATCAAAAAGTATTGATATCGTATGAATCTTGGGAATCGGAAAAAGCTATCTTGCTTTAACGAGAGAGCTAATAAAAATAGATGTAGAGAACATGTCGTTTTCTACATCTATTTTTATTGGGGCTTTCGAATAACCCTGTTTTTCTGTTTCTATCAATGTGAGGTGTTTTCTCATGTCCAAATGGTTGATTGTCATTGTATTTATAAATAGCGAGGCGTGCTATTTTGCGGAATGTAAATACAATGCGGATGATTGGAACAGGTATAGCATAGCGCATTTTTATGCAAAATAGTGGTTTTTCATCAAACCTTAAATGAAATGTAACGTTTCTGTAGTATTGTTACAAAAATTAAGGTTGCTGTAAGCTTCGCACAATTTTCATGTAAGACATGACTGTTAAAGTAAAAGTATCAAAACGGAGGTGCGAAGGATGAAACCAGTTTTACAAGTTGACAATATTACAAAGGCATATGGTAAAGGGAACAATTTATATAAAGCATTAAACGGGGTAAGCTTTGAGGTGCATCACGGTGAATTTGTTGGTGTGATGGGCCCTTCAGGTGCAGGAAAGTCGACATTACTTAATGTAATCGCAACGATTGATAGTGTAACGACAGGCTCGGTTGTTATTGATGATGCGAATATTGCAACGATGAAAGATGAACAGCTCGCAGACTTTAGACGCGATCATTTAGGTTTTATTTTTCAAGATTATAATTTGCTTGATTCGTTAACAGTGCGTGAAAATATTGTACTACCACTGGCAATTGCCAAAAGACCTGCGGCAGAAATTAATGAGCGAGTTCAAAAAATCGCAAAGCTTTTTAGTATAGAAGATTTGCTTAATAAATATCCGTACCAAATTTCAGGAGGACAAAAGCAGCGCACAGCTTCATCAAGAGCGCTTGTTACAGAGCCAAAGCTATTGTTTGCAGATGAGCCAACAGGGGCATTGGATTCGAAGTCAGCGACGGATTTATTAGAAAGCTTGAGTGATTTGAACGCCAAGCAGCAATCAACAATTTTAATGGTAACACATGATGCCTATGCGGCGAGCTTCTGTCAGCGCATTTTATTTATTCAGGATGGACAGTTATCGAAGGAAATTTTCCGAGGCGAACAGACGCGTAAGCAATTTTTCCAAATGATTTTACAGGAGCTTACGGTGATGGGCGGTGACGTAAATGACGTTATTTGATTTAGCATTGAAAAATATGCGTCGTAATATGAAGAACTATGCGCTGTATTTCGGTGCTGTGCTGTTTAGCATCGTCATTTATTTCACGTTCGTGACATTGAAATATAGCGATGATATTAGCGCATTAGCAGATTCTTCAATGAAGGTGCAGGGCATTATGAGTGCTTCCTCTGTCGTGCTATTAATTTTCGTAGCACTGTTTATTATTTATGCCAATTCATTTTTTATTAAAAAGCGTAAAAAGGAAGTCGGGCTGTATTCGCTTCTAGGTGTACGTAAAAAGCAAATTGGCTTTTTATTATTTTTCGAAAATATCGTGCTTGGTATTTTATCACTTGTTATCGGAATTGTGCTTGGCTTTCTATTATCAAAGGGCTTGTTGACAATATTGGTACGTTTGATGGGGCTTGATGCAGTAGCGAGCTTCACACTATCAGGTGCAGCCGTGCTCAATACGACAATTGTTTTTATGGTTGTCTTCTTATTTACATCATTGCAAGGCTACCGTGTAATTTATCAATTTAAACTGATTGAATTGTTCCATGCGGAGAAAAAAGGGGAAAACTTACCTAGAGCGAAATGGGCGGCAACAGTTGCAGGGATTGTCTTCCTAGTATTCGGTTACTGGTTAGCACTTCAAGATTTAATGACATCAAAAATGTGGGCGATGCTCGGTATATCAACACCAATTATTATTGTTTTATCAACTGTTACAGGTACTTATTTATTATTTCATAGCGCCTTAGTATTTGTACTAACAAAGCTAAAAAACAATGAGCGCTGGGCATGGCGTGGGCTCAATTTATTAAGCGTTTCACAAATTTTATACCGCATTCGTGCCAATTCAAAAACATTGACAACAATCGCTGTGTTAAGTGCGACGACAATTACTGCTGGTGGGGCAGTATATGGGATGTATTATAATGCAGGAACACAAACGCATCATTATTTGCCAAACACATTTATGTGGAAAGGTGAGGTAGCTGACATTCCATCACAGGATATTTTGTACAATGAAACGATTTATGCAAAGCAAACGGAGCTAAACAGTGATGAGCGCATTTACAATTACACATTTATTGATAATGACACGTATAACATGCTTGCAAAGTTACAACAACGTGAGCAGTTAGCTGTGCAAAGCGGTGAGGCAATAATGCTAGATCCCTATTATGATGAACGCTTTTCAACGGATTACACTGGACAACAATTCACTGTTGGAGGCGTAACGATAAAGGTGAAAGATTTTCGAGTAGAAAGCGTTTTGAATGCCAATGTCATTGCGCAAGTCGTCGTTGTTTCAACAGAAGATTATCAGGCATTAGACATTGAAGCAAATGCTTACCAGGTAGTTGCGATGGACAATGAAAAAAAGCAAATTGCAGCCTCTAACAAGCTACAACAGCAGCTAGGGGATGAGACGTATTTATCAAGCTTTCCAGCAACCTATAAAGCATCAATTGAAAGCTTAGGCTCGTTATTATTTGTTGGTAGCTTTTTAGGCTTAGTTTTCTTAGTAGCAACGGGTAGTATTATTTACTTCAAAATTATGACGGAAGCTGAAGAGGACCGTGGCAAATATGAAATTTTGCATAAAATTGGTGTAGGTCATAAAGAAATGAAAAAAACGGTACGTGTACAAATTGGCTTTATTTTTACAGCACCGTTAATCATGGGCATTATGCATAGTGCCTTTGCACTTAGTGCGTTTTCGGGCTTGATGAGTGCAAACATTACAGTGCCTGTCATCATATGGATGGCGGTTTATGTAGGGATTTATTCAGTGATTGGGTGCCTGGCACACACACAATTCTCACACAATTTACAATGGGGGCATAGAAAATGAAAAAAGTATTTATTGGACTAACAGCGCTAGTTGTTTTAGTTATTGCGGCACTTGTTATTGTAGCAACAGTCGATTTTAATCGTTTAGGAAAAGACTCTGTATATGTACAAATTACAGAGGATGGGGAGATAGAAAAATTCACGACATCAAATGGTGAAGTAATGGCGATGTATTGGTATAAGCAGCCTGCTTATAAGGAAAATGGTGAGGCAGTTGATGTACAGTTTTCGGCAGGTAAAAATTTGCGCCATGATGCGTATTTGAAGCTTTATGTGAAGAAAGGTAATGAAGTGACATCATACGATGAAGTGTCGTATGAGGAATTGCCTGACAAGGTGAAGGAGCAGTTAGTAGCTCAAAACTAATGCTTCTCCTAGAAATATGAAAAGAGGCTGGGACAAAACCCACCTCTAAATTAAAAAGCCGGTGAAATTTTACCATCAGTAAAATTTCACCGGCTTTCAATTTTTTCATAAAAAATAAGGATCACTTCTGATAAAATTAAGTCACCATAACCAAATTATACAGAAAGAAGGATCCTTATGTTTAAAGATTATAACATGAATCAATTAGTTTTACCGCTGGATGTTGAAATAAAATTACAAGAACACGATATCGCCTTCTCTATTCATCAATTAGTGGAAAGTATCCCCACAGAAGCTTTCGCTCCTTTTCTGCAACAAACCGGCTGTCCAGCCTATCACCCACGTATGATGCTCAAGCTCATTTTATGTGGCTATACCCAATCAGCGTTCTCTGGTCGCCGAATTGAAGACCTGACGAAAGATAGCCTTCGTATGATGTGGCTTGCGCAAGGCTATCAACCAAGTTACCGTACCATCAATCGTTTCCGTGTTCACCCATTGACAAAGGAATTGCTTCGTCAATGTTTCGTGCAATTCCGTTGTCAACTGGTGAAGGAGGACCTGATTGCGCAAGAAGCCATTTTTATTGACGGCACGAAAATCGAAGCAACTGCGAACAAATTCACCTTTGTGTGGAAACGTTCGATTGAAAAATATGAAGCGAGTTTGGTGGAAAAATCAAACCAGCTGTATGAGGAATTACTGCAACAACAAATTATACCAGCCATCGAACAAGAAGTGGAAACGCAGCTGTCCATCACTGAATTAAAGCAGGTGGCAGAAAAATTAGAAGAAGTCGTAGCCGACTATACAGAAAGAATCGAGCAATCCGAAAAGGCACAAGAGCGAAAGCAGCTACGAAGTGAACGAAAAACACCGAAACAACAATGGAAGCAAGTAAACGAGTGGATCACCCGCAAACAGAAATATGAACGAGATTTTGCGATTTTCGGCAAACGGAATAGCTATGCCAAAACAGACCCTGATGCAACTTTTATGCGCATGAAGGATGACTACATGCAAAATGGCCAATTAAAAGCGGGCTACAATTTACAAATTGCGACAGAGGGACAGTACACATTGGCTTATGGCATTTATGCGAATCCAACGGATACGAAAACGTTGATTCCCTTCTTGGATGAAATCGAGAGACGCTATTTTCAATTGCCACAACATATCGTAGCCGATGCCGGCTATGGTAGTGAGCCAAACTATGAAGATGTACGAAACAACCGAAAGTGTGAACCTGTGATTCCCTATACGCATTATCGAAAAGAGCAAAGCAAAAAATACCAACAAGACCCCTTCCGAACAAGTAACTGGATGTATGATGAAGAGTTGGATACCTATATCTGTCCATACCAGCAAAAAGTAACGTTCCGCTATGAGTCAACACAAGAAGACAAAGAAGGATTCCAACGAACGTTTCGTATCTATGAATGCGAAGACTGTACCGGTTGTCCATTTCGAGAGAAATGTACGAAAGCCCAAGAAGGCAAGTCACGGAAAATCAAGGTAAATGAAAACTGGGAACAACAAAAAGCATATGTACGTACAAAGCTTTCAGAAGCCAAAGCAGGAACTCTCTACCGTCAACGAAAAGTAGATGTAGAACCAGTTTTTGGCTGTCTGAAGGCTAATTTAGGTTTTACTCGCTTTTCGGTTCGTGGTCAATCGAAGGTGGAAAACGAAATCGGCTTCGCTTTGATGGCCGTGAATCTACGAAAGTATAGGTGGAAGAGGAAATCTTCTTCCAGTTCTTCCTTTCACACATCAAAAAATCGAAATCACCTGATGCGATTTCGATTTTTTGTATGGACTAGAACTATTTATGTCCCAGCCTCTTTATTTGTTACAGCTGAATGATAACGCTTGTTCCAATGCCAAGCTCGCTCATTAATTCTACCTCACCACCGTGTGCTTGAATGACATCACGGGCAATCGCCATACCAAGTCCAGTCCCTTTAATATTTTCTGTGTTCGTTCCTCGATAATAGCGTTCGAATACTTGCGGTAAGTCTGCCTTTGTAATACCTTTACCATTATCCCGAATGTGAATAACGGCGGTTCCGCCTACTTCCTCCACAGAAACCTTCAGAATAACCTCTTCTTCATTATGCACGAGTGCGTTATAAATAAAATTGAGCAATGCCCGTTTCATTAAATGCGTATCAATACATTTTGTTAGCTTGTCGATTGATGCATTGAATGTAATGTTGCGCTCGCCAAATGTCGCATCATTTAGCACATCGATAACAAGCTCACGTACAAATGAAACAATATTTGTGTCAACAAGCTGTAAAGGCATTTCCTGTTGGCGCAGACGCATTGTTAATGTGAAATCATCGAGCAATTCTCGCATATAAACGGACTTTTTCTCAATAATTTCCGCATATTCTGTCTGTTCTGATGTAGAAATATTGCTTTGCAGTAGCTCCGCATAGCCTTGAATGGCAGCAAGTGGTGTTTTCATATCATGAGAAACATTGCTAACCCATTCGTTGCGCATTTGCTCCAGCTTGCGTCGCTCCTCCTCCTGCAATTTTAAGCTTTCAGCGACGTCATCTAAATTGTGGAAAATGGAACGATAAAGCCCTCTGCTATGCTTTGAGTCAACTGCAAAGTTGCGGTTTTTCAGCATGCGAATGCGCTCTATCATTCGGTAAATCGGCTTCGTTAAAAAGGAGCTGAAAATAAAGCCGATAATGATGGCAATAAGTAAATCGACGATAATCATAATAAGCGCAAGCTGTGCAGTAAATTGCGTGATTGAGCTTGTGTTGGAAGTGATAACAATTTTCGATAGATTGCGGTCTTGAATACCGACTAAATACATGATGTCATTGTGTTCTGCCACAAATGTAGAAACCTGATTTTCATCGCGGTATTTATAAGCATGGACTAATTCCACTGGTGTGTAATGCACAGGCGCGGTGGCGGGTGCAAGTGCATTGCCAATAACATTACCATTGTCATCTAAAAATTGTAGCCATGCATTGCGTTCTTCCAATGCAGCAATCCCTTTATCTGAAATAACGGGCTCTCCATCTACCTCTGTAATATAACGTGCAAGTGTGCGCGTGAAATCAGTTGCAGAGGCAGGATGCTCCTCACCAGAGCTATAGTACGCATAGAACACAAGTGCAATGATGGCATTTACTAAAATAACACAAAACACTGTGCAAAGTATGGCCATTAAAAAGCGGCCTGTTAGCTTCCATCTCATCATGCCTCCCTCCTTATTTCGCTACGAAGCGATAGCCTAAGCCTTTAACTGTTGTAATATAAATAGGGTTAGAAGGATTGTCCTCAACCTTTTCACGTAGACGACGAATATGCACCATCAATGTATTATCTGCACCGAAAAAATCCTCTCCCCATACTTGCTGAAACAATGTTTCCTTGCTTAAAATGCGATTTGGATTGCGCAAAAAGCACGCCATTAAGCCAACTTCCTTTGCTGTTAAATCGAGTGCTGTGCCCGCCTTATATACCTCTGTTGCATCCTCATTAATCGAAAACGGACCAACCTGTGTAGTGAGTGCTTCAGGCTGTGTGTGATAGCCAGCGCGACGTAGCTGCGCTTTTACGCGATAAGCAACCTCCTTTGGACTAAATGGCTTTGTAATATAATCATCGCCACCAATAGCAAGCCCGAGCAATTTATCAATTTCATCTGATTTTGCTGATAAAAATAAAATGGGTATATGAGATACTTCGCGTACTTTTTTACATAAATCATAGCCCTCTCCATCAGGTAGCATGATGTCGACTAATGCGATATTTGGAGCATGCTGCTGAAACATGTCCCAGCCTTCTGCAACAGAGCCTGCGCTGACAATGTTTGAAAAGCCCTCCTTTTGTAGAGTAGTTATTAGTAAATTTCGTAAGTCTGCCTCATCATCTATAATTAAAATGCATGGCTGTTCCATACAAGCACCTCTCTCATCATTACTATTCCTTTTTAGTATAGGGGATAGTGAAAGGGATGTGAATTTTTAGTGTCATTACTACTACAATTGACAGAATATTCTTTGAAAAATGCATAAATGCTTGTACTATAATTTTCCACTCGTTAAACTAGTAATATAAAGTATAGAAAGGGATGGTGGCTTTAATGACGAATGAACAACCACTCGAACAAGAGCAAGGCGAAGCAATTAAAGCGGTAGAAACGATTTTTGTGAATGAGTTTACGAATGGTGTATTAGATCCAAATAAGCCGATGCTTGGTCCGTTACGAGATGGCGGTACAATCATTGCAAACACAGCGCCAGGCTGCTGGGGACCAATGCTAACACCTGAAATACGAGGCGGACATGAAGTAACAAAACCAGTATACATAGAGGGTGCTGAAGTTGGGGATGCACTTGTCATTAAAATTAAATCAATTCAAGTAACATCCATTGCGACTGCATCAGGTACAGATGAAGCATTGTCCGATCGTTTTATCGGTGACCCGTTTATCAAAGTAAAATGCCCAGGCTGTGGTAAATTGCATCCACAAACAAAGGTGCAAGGGATTGGAAAGCAGGCAATTCGCTGTGCTATTTGTGATACAGAAACCGCTCCTTTTGCCATTACAAACGGTTATACGATGGCATTTCATCATAATGAGAAACTAGGTGTGACGGTTGGTAAGGAGGGGGCACGTAAAATTGCCCTTGAAGCGAACAGCTATATGCGCATACCTGAAAATTCAAAGCAAAACCCTGTTGTTAGCCTTGCTCCTGCTGATTTAGTTGGTGTGCTAGCGAGAATGCGCCCGTTTTTAGGGCAGCTAGGTACAGTACCTTCAAAGGCAATGCCAGATTCACATAATGCAGGAGACTTTGGTGTAGCGTTAATTGGTGCACCGCATGAATTTATTGTAACGGCAGAGGAGTTAGCAGAGCATAAAACAGATGGGCATATGGATATTAATCGGGTACGTCAAGGAGCTACTATAATTTGCCCAGTAAAGGTAGATGGGGGTGGCGTTTATGTTGGCGATATGCATGCAATGCAGGGCGATGGTGAAATTGCAGGGCATACGACAGATGTGTCAGGCATTGTTCAGCTACAAGTAAGCGTGTTAAAGAAAGTAGCGATTGATGGACCTATCATTTTGCCGAACGAGGATGACTTGCCATATACAGCGAAGCCATTTACAAAAGAAGAAAAGCGCTTAGCACGGGAGCTAGCTGAGGAATATGGCTTAAAGCAACTAGAAGAAGCGTTTCCGATTTCCGTTGTTGGCACTGGAGCTGATTTAAATATCGCGACAGAAAATGCAGTCCAACGTGCGGCAGCTTTATTCGATTTATCTGTTGAGGAAATGAAAAACCGCATTACGTTAACGGGTGGAGTTGAGGTTGGTCGTTTACCAGGCGTTGTGACGGCTACCTGCCAAGTGCCAAAATCACTTTTAAAGCAGGCAAAAATATTTAAACCAGTAAAACAGCAATATGATTAGCAGTGACTGTTTGGAAGGTAGAGTAATATGCTATCTTCCAAACAGTCACTATTGCTTTAACTAGATAGCCCAAATTCGCACAAAAAACTACAGCAACCTTACCATCTGTTTGATATAGTAGAAATAGAATGATGTGATTAAAGGAGGAAAGCATATGCTACAAATAGACGAGCAGTTGTACAGCATAGCGCATGGGCAAATAGGGGAGCCCTTTATGCGTGCAATTGCCACAGTTTCGAATGAAACGTCTAGCATTTGGGGTGAGCTTCTTCCAATAAAACAAATTTTAGTGAGCGATGAACTGGCATTAGCTTTAGTGAAAAGCTACTGTATTGAAGATATTGCAGCTTTTTCAAATGTTGAGCAAGGCGTGAAAAAGGTGCTACAAGATTTATTGCAGCACAATTATGATGCTCAGCTATTGCAATATATGGCACTCCACCAATCTATTGAAGTACAAAATCTGCTCAGATTTTTAACTGGAATGGAAATAACATTACCTGAACAGGAAATTCAATATTTAGCAGTTTATAAAATTGCAAACCAATGGCTAATTCACCCAATTTGGAGACAGGACAGCGATTTTTGGTGTCAGCTACATGCTAAAAAGCTATATAGTTTATTTATGCAAGTTGATATTGCCTATATACAAAGCCCAGCATTGCTTATTTTACAATTACAAAAAGCGCTAGCAAGCATCTCGATGTCCAAAAACCGTATTGCAACAATAATCCATCAAATCATCGATAATATTACAAAGAGCAATGAGCTATCCTATGAATTAAAAATGCTGCATTTAAGCGATGTCATTATCCACTTTACAAGTGGCTCCAAACATTTTCAAAAGCTAAGAAAGCGCATCGCTAAGCTTGAGACAATGTGGCTTGAAGGTGAGTGGGCGTTAACGGAAAAGGAGCGGACATTGCTTGCCTATATATTATTTGAGGAGGCAGTCTCACGTAAGGATGCTGAGCAAATATTAGTGCACGGGCTATTTTTAATCGAGGAGGATCGTTTAAATAATCATATTGTTGAATTGATGGTGGAATATAACGAAGTACTGAAAATTATTCCGCCACAGCCTGAAACGATTGTGAAGGCGTATAATAAAAATTGTGGGGAATTCATTTTTTATTATGTTATTGAGGCACTTGTTAAAACACAGCAGTTTGACCGTGTAATCAGCTTATTAAAGGATTATGAAATCGCATCATGTACAGAGATTTATCAATACATAAATAAGGTGCAGGATGAGGATTTATTACATAAAATTGAGGCTAGCGTGCAAAGGGGGATTGCATGTATTGTCGATGGCTCCACACAGCATGTGAGGCAATCTTTAGTGAAATGGCAAGAATCCTACTTGATGAAAAGAGGGCCCTATGCCGAAATTGTTGTAATGACTTCAAAGCATGTATGTCATATTTTAAAGTCATTATGGGCAACAGAGCAGCTTGAGTTGTTTGAGCGGCTAATAGAAATTTATCGGAAGTATTTATTCGTACCAGCTCATTTTCAACAGCTCCGTGCATTTGTTGCCGCAACAGTTCGGTCAAATGACTTTTGATATGGACGCAATTGGAATATTGTGCATCGGCTTAGAGCGTGGGATAAACACATAGCGACTGAGCTCTCCTTTATAACAAAGATGCATATAAGGAAGCTTGCCTAAATCAGTTGGCTTCATAAAATATGGGCATAAGCCATCCAAGTTGAAGCCAGCATCCTTCAGTAAAGTGGCTATGAATTGTGAGCAAAAGAATGCCCATTCACGTTCTAGCTTAATGCGACATGCTACGCCAATTAAACCAATGAAATTGTAGCGGAATTTGTCCATATGCTGCTTGAAAAATTGAATTTTTTGTTGTAATAATTCGTACTGCTCGTCCGTTACATTACATTCGTAAATTGCGCAATTGGCGGAACGCAACAATTTAGAATGAATATTTTCTTGCACAAAGCCTCCAATAAAAGGATTGTTTTCGAATTTTCGACCAAAGCTATACATCTCGGTTAAATTGCGATCAAATGCAATAGAGACATGATTGAAATTTTCTTGTGTATAGAGTTGTATGGCGCGAGAAAGAATGGAGCCGGTTTCCGTTAATACAATATAAATTACTTTACCCATGAAAATCACCTCAATATCACAATAGCAAACAAAAATGAAGAAATAGTATCATTAATAATTAAAAAAGTCTTAATATTTAGTACGTTTAAAATGCAAAAAAGATTCATCATACGAAAGAATATTTTTTAATAGAAATAGTGATTGTGTTAATGTAGTTTGTTTAACAGTAAAAATTTTAAATACTTTAAGCATCATAATAGAGAATACCTTTTATTTCAAGGCTTGAAAAAATCTTTCTAGCAGTAACGAAGCTTTTTATTTATATATTAATAGTAAAGAAATTTCGCATTTTCAGTAATGACCTATCTATGTATCTTTGACTAGGTCTTGAGGCTGAGAGACTTTGACTAAGATGAAAGTAGATTATATGCTACAATTTACGTATAAATACATAAAAATTTGGGGTGGAAAATATGGATTTTTTAAAACAGCCGTTTCATTCACAACGCTATACGCATTTTGCGCGTAAAGGGATGGTAGCAACATCACAGCCACTTGCAGCACAAGCTGGCTTAGAAATTTTAAAGAAGGGCGGGAATGCAGTAGATGCAGCAATCGCAACAGCAGCAGCTTTAACGGTTGTTGAACCAACGTCTAACGGCATCGGAGGCGATGCCTTTGCGATTGTTTGGATGAATGGAGAAATACATGGCTTAAACGGATCAGGACCAGCTCCAAAGTCTATTTCAATTGATGCTGTTCGCGAGCGAGGCCTTGAAAAAATGCCTGTTTACGGCTTGCTACCTGTTACAGTTCCAGGAGTACCAGCATCTTGGGCAGCATTATCCAAAAAATTTGGCAAGCTATCGCTGCTTGAAACATTAACACCAGCAATAGAATATGCAGAAAAAGGATTCCCGTTATCACCAATTTTAGGTCAATATTGGGAAAGGGCTTATGCAAAGTTTAAGGAATCTTGCACGTCTGAAGAATTTGAAGCATGGTTTGCAACATTTGCACCAAAAGGACGAGCGCCAAAGGTCGGTGAAATTTGGTCATCGCAAGGGCATGCAGACACGCTACGCTCAATTGGGGAAACAGATGCACGCAGCTTTTATGAGGGCGAGCTAGCTGATAAAATGGATGCTCTCATGAAGAAGCATAATGGTTTTTTAACGAAGGAAGATTTAGAAAGCTACGAGCCAGAATGGGTGGAGCCAGTTTCTGTTAACTATAGAGGCTATGATGTGTGGGAAATTCCGCCGAATGGTCACGGGATTGTTGCAACGATGGCACTTAATATTTATCAGCAGCTAGAACAGCCGAAATGGCATGATGCTGATACATTGCATGCACAAATCGAGGCGATGAAGGCAGCATTTACAGATGGCAAGGCATATATTACAGAGCAAGCAGATATGCCTGTGACAGTTGATTATTTACTGTCTGAGGAATATGCAAAATTCAAGGCATCAGAGATTACAGCATATGCAGCGAATCCACAGCCGACGAAAATTCCATCAGGCGGAACAGTGTATTTAGCGACAGCGGATGAAGATGGCAATATGGTATCGTATATTCAAAGTAATTATATGGGCTTTGGCTCTGGCGTTGTTGTACCTGATACAGGCATCGCATTGCAAAATCGCGGCTATGATTTTTCTTTAGATGCACAAGCACCGAATGCCTTAAAAGGTGGTAAACGCTCATATCATACAATTATTCCAGGGTTTTTAACAAAGGATGGCAACGCTGTTGGACCGTTTGGAGTAATGGGTGGTTATATGCAGCCACAAGGGCATATGCAAGTCGTATCACATACAGTGGACTTCGACTTAAACCCACAGGCAACGCTCGATATGCCGAGATGGCAATGGACAGGTGAGAAGACAATATTAGTGGAGCCTCATTTCCCACAATATTTAATTGAGGAGCTACGTCGTAAAGGCCACAATATCCAAATAAGCGAATCTGGTGGCTTCGGTCGTGGGCAAATTATTTGGCGTAACGAAGACGGTGTGCTGATGGGCGGTACAGAATCGCGCACAGATGGGCATATTGCAAGTTATTAATAATGTAGTTGAGATTTAAAGAAATTCCTTCTTTATATAGGATAGGGCTGTAGGGCAAGGTAATACCAACCTTGTCCTACAGCCCCTTTCATTAACGTTTGCGTGCTAACACACGCTTCGCAGCTTCAGCTACATGTATAGGTAATAATTCATGTTTATTTAATAGCTCATCATTATCTGCTGATTCAGAATTACGGTCTTTGACACCAACAAATTCGATTGGAGTAGGTTCGTTGGCTGCTAAAATTTCAGCTACAGCGCTGCCTAAACCACCGTAAATGCTATGCTCCTCTGCCGTGACGATTGCGCCAGTACGTACAGCAGCTTGAATAATAGCCTCTTGATCAATTGGCTTAATTGAAGGTAAATGCAAGACAGCCGCTGAAATATTTTGTTCTGCTAAAATTTCTGCTGCTTCTAATGCACGGCTTGTTTGCGTTCCTGTTGCTATAATTGTTAAATCTGTACCTTCACGTAATTGAACGCCTTTGCCTACTTCGAATTGATGTTGCTCATCAAAAATAACTGGGTAGTTGTCACGTGCTAAACGAATATAGACAGGTCCGTTATATTCATTTGCCCATTTAATCATCGCTGCTGTTTCTACTGCATCAGCAGGAGCGAGTACAGTCATATTCGCTAGCGTTCTGAAAATAGCAATATCCTCTAAGGCTTGATGGGATTTCCCCGTTAGCCCTGTTAGTAAGCCGCTATATGCACCAATCATTTTCACATCTAAATTTGGTTGTGCAATTTGAACTTGAATTTGATCAAGGGCACGTTTTGACATAAAGGCAGCAAATGTAGCCACCCATGGCTGTAGTCCAGTTGTGGCTAATCCAGCCGCAACGCTTAACATATTTTGCTCGGCGATGCCCATTTGCAAAAACTTCTCTGGCAATTTTGTTGCCACCGTATCGATTTTTGTTGATGTCGCTAAGTCACCATCTAATACATATACCTTTTCATCAGATTGTGAGATTTCTAATAGAGCCGTACTAAATGTATCGCGCATTGACACCTTTTTAAGTTCAGAAATTTTCATTTATAATCCTCCTACAGCATTTAATTCCGCTAGTGCATTTGCTAGTTCTTCATCCGATGGAACTTTAGAGTGCCATAAATAGTTGCCCTCCATGAAGCTAATCCCTTTTCCTTTGACCGTATCTGCAATAATTACTGTAGGCTTCTCCTTCGTTGATTTTGCTTCCTCAAATGCTTGTAAAATATCAGCATAAGAATGCCCATCAATACGAATAACATGCCAGCCAAAGGCAAGCCATTTTTCCTCGAAAAGGTCGTTCGGTGCAGAGCGCTCTGTATCTGTTCCAGGCCAGCCGTATTGCTGTAATTTATTGTAATCTACAATAACAACAAGGTTATCAAGGTTGTACTTTGGTGCAATGAAAGCAGCTTCCCATACTTGACCTTCCTGTGATTCCCCATCACCAATCATGCAATATGTGCGGAAGCCCTGATTTTGTAATTTCGCTCCTAAAGCCATACCAACTGCTGCTGAAATCCCTTGACCTAAAGAGCCTGTAGACATTTCAATGCCTGGGAGGGCCTTCATATCAGGGTGTCCTTGTAATCGAGAGTTTAAAGAATCAAAAGTAAACAGTTCCTCGTTTGGTAAGTATCCTCGTTCAGCAAGAACCGCATATAAACCAATGGCAGAGTGTCCCTTTGATAGGATGAAGCGGTCCCGCTCAGCATCCTTTGGATTGCTTGGGTCAACATTCATCTCGTTGAAATAGAGCGTTGTTAATATATCGATGGCAGATAGCGGGCCTCCAATATGCCCAGCTCCTGCATGATGTACAACCTTTAATAAATCTTTTCGTGCATTTGTAGCCTTTTCTTGTAGTAAGTTAATGACTGACATAAAATTCCTCCTTAAATTCAAAATGAGTAAGCGCTTAACCATTGTCGGAAATTATATATTCACCAGCTTGTCGAAGAAATAATCTTGAGCAGGTGAGACATCTTCCTCTAAAAGAGGAGTTAAATAGTTTGAAAATGCACCTTGAATCGTATTCATTGTGCTGTTGTACCATTCTATTGGGAAATGCTTTTCAACATCTACAACATTTTTTAAGAAAACTGTGCCGTAAACAGGGGCATAACTAGTACCTTCTTGGCGAATTAATGTCACCATGACATTGTTATTACCATTCTGCACAGCTTCCCAGGCGTTCATACCGAGAGTATACGCTTCTTCCACATCGACAATAGATAGACAGCTCGTGCAGCATCTTTGCCAAATGCTCGTATCGATATAGCGAGTTGAAATGCCGAGATTTTGATGAATTTGTTGTTTAAGCGTGTAAGATACACCACCTAATTTCGGTCTATTCAGCGTATCAAAAAGGATATTATCTGAGCCGATTAATCTCTCGTTTTTATCACGAATACCTTCAGAAACAATAAGAAGTGTATGGGCACCATTGTTTTTATTTTTCTCGATATTTTCCAAGCACTGCTCCATATTAAACGGAACTTCTGGTATATAAATGAGCTGCTGGCAATTGGACTGAGGGTTTGCTGCCAATGAGCAAGCGGCAGCTAACCAGCCTGTGTTGCGTCCCATTGTTTCTAAAATAGTTACTTTTTTAGGAAGCTCATAGCTAGCAATATCAAATGTGATATCACGTGTACAAGAAATCAAAAACTTCGCTGCACTCGCATAACCCGGTGAATGATCAATCAAGTGTAAATCGTTATCAATTGATTTCGGAATGCCAATCGTATACAAATCATAATTATTGTTGCGAGCATATATGCTAATTTGATGTGCAACATGCATGGAGCCATTGCCACCGATATAAAAAAAGTAACGGACATTTAAAGCTTTAAATACATTGATAATTTGTTTTAAATGTTGCTCGTCTACTTTTAATCGGCATGTTCCAAGCACTGCACCTGGCGTGTACTTAATGTTATGAAGCTGTTGCTCTGAAAGGGCATCAAGGCGAACAAAGGTGTTTTGCAATAAGCCTTGAAGACCGCCTTTTGCTCCATAAACAGGAATATCAGCTTTTTTACGTATAGCGGTAACAAGTCCAGCTAATGAGCTGTTAATAACGGCTGTTGGGCCACCTGATTGAACAACCATAGCAGTTCCGCGAATAATAATCGCCTCCTTCAAGATAAGTTAAGCGCTTAACCTAATTTTACGTTATTATAAAATGAATTTTTAGAATTTTCAACTACAAAATTAGATTTTTTACTGTTTCCCTTTCAATAATTTTAGTTTTCAACGTAATAGTTTGATGTGCGTTATCGCCGTTAATTGCATTCATAAGCAATTGAACTGCCTCTGTCGCAATTTCTCGCTGTGGCTGTTCAACTGTTGTTAAAGCAGGCTCAACAATTTGTGCAAAAATACTATTATCAAAGCCGATGATGGAAATATCCTCTGGTACATTTAGATTAAGTTTTTTACAAGCTTTAATAGCACCTGTTGCCATTAAATCATTGCATGCAAAAAATGCAGTTGGCTTTATAGAGGAAACCTTCATAATTTGCTGTAGGCTTTTAAAGCCATCTTGAATTGTTGATTCTTTTGCATAATAATACTCATCCATAGGCACAAGCCCATTTTTGCGCATTGCATCTGCATAGCCTCGATAGCGTTCACGGTTACTCCAAATATTACGTGCAATAATTGCTATTTGCTGGTGTCCTCGTTCAATCAAGTAAGAGGTAGCACGGAATCCGGCGTCATAGTCATTAATTGATACAAGATTTAGTTGTTTACCAGGTGCATTTCTAGCAACAAGTACAATAGGGATATTCATTGCCTGTATTTTTTCTATCGCTTCAAAGCTTTCAAAGCCAGATGCTAAAATAAAACCATCAACATTTTTTTGTAGTAATAAAGATACATACATTTCCTCTTTCTCTGTAATATAGTCTGTACTGCAAATAACAACATTATAGTTAAAGCTACTAGCCATGTCTTCAACATATCTTGCTAGCTCAGAAAAGAATGGATTCGCTAAATCTGGTAAAATAAAGCCAATTGTACATGTTTTTTTGCCCATCAAGGCAGATGCCATCAAGTTAGGTTTATAGTCTAGCTCTTTAATAACATCATTAACCTTTTTACGTGTTTTATCACCAATTCGTCCAGTATTATTAATGACTTTTGATACTGTAGCGATGGAAACATTTGCTGCCTTTGCGACATCGTAAATATTTACTTTCATACTGTAAAACCTCATTTCTATATAGTAATCACGGTTATTTTTAGCGCTAAGCCTTGTAAAAATAAGACGTATTATCATTATCTTAAACCCAAATTATGGATAAGAGCCTAATAAATTAAAGTATATCTTTTGAGTTAGAATACCATGATTTTTTTCTTTAGCAATAGATTTTATAAAAGGATTTCGAGATACATATATTAAGGATAATAGTTCTGAATTTTTGGAAAAAGGGGAAAATTACTTTATTTTAGATTAAATTTAATATTGACTTTTTTTATAAGCACTCCATATAATCGTATGTAAACCTTTACATCGAATTTTAAAGGAGTGGAAATCATTGGGCAAAAAAGAATTTTTGATTATTAACGGCGAGCAAATTGACACAAAAGAGCAAATTGAAGTAATAAATCCAGCAACAAATAATGTGATTGGCACGGTACCAAAGGGCGGTAGTGAGGAAGCAAAATTAGCGGCTGATGCAGCGTATAATGCGCTTGATGCTTGGTCAAAATTAACTGCTGAAGAACGCTCAAACCTACTGCAAAAATGGTATCAATTGATTGATGACAATAAAGAGGTAATCGGGAAAATTATGACGGAAGAGCAAGGTAAGCCGTTAGCAGAGGCAATTGGTGAAGTAAATTATGCAAATAGCTTTATTTCTTGGTATGCAGAGGAAGGCAAGCGAATTTATGGGCATACTGTTCCTTCGTCAAGTGTGGTTAAGCGCTTACTCGTTATTAAACAGCCTGTAGGTGTGATTGCAGCTATTACGCCTTGGAACTTCCCAGCTGCAATGATTACACGTAAAGTAGGTCCAGCACTTGCGGCAGGCTGTACAGCAGTAATTAAACCAGCATCGCAAACGCCATTTACTGCGATTAAATTAATTGAACTAGCACATGAAGCGGGCATTCCGAAAGGTGTACTAAATATTGTGACAGGAAACGCAGGTGCTATCGTCAAAGAATGGATGAATGATAGCCGTATTCGCAAAGTAACGTTTACTGGTTCTACAGAAATCGGCAAGCAGTTAATGGAACAGGCTGCACAAACAGTGAAGAAAATTTCATTAGAGCTTGGCGGACATGCACCATTCATTATTACAAAACATGCTAATTTACAATTAGCGGCTGAAAATTTAATTAAATCGAAATTCCGTAATGCAGGACAAACATGCGTATGTGCCAATCGCATTTATGTGCATAAGGATGTAGAGGAAGAGTTCGCAAATATTTTCGTAGAAGAAGTAAGGAAATTAAAAATTGGAAACGGTCTTGAAGAGGGCGTTGTCATTGGACCATTAATTGATGGAAATGCGGTTAATAAAGTAAAAGCGCAATTACAGGATGCGGTTGATAAAGGTGCGGTTATTTTGACAGGGGGCAAAGAATTAACAGATAGTCCAGGCTATTTCCTAGAGCCAACAGTTATTTCCAATGTTTCTGACGAAATGGAATGCATGTATGAGGAAACATTTGGTCCACTAGCACCGATTACAACATTTGAAACGGTAGAGGAAGTACTGCAACGAGCAAATAATACACCATTTGGTTTAGCTGCTTATGTATTCTCTGAAAAAATTTCCGAGGCAGTACGTATTTCCGAAGGCTTGGAATATGGCATTGTCGGCTTAAATGATGGATTGCCATCTGTAGCACAAGCGCCATTTGGTGGTTTTAAAGAAAGCGGCCTAGGTAGAGAAGGCGGATTATGGGGCATCGAGGAGTTTTTAGAAGTTAAATATATTTCTGTAGGCATTGAATAAGGGGGATTTATAAATGCAAGCACTGTTAAAAACGAAAGGCGGCGTAGGCAATATCGAGGTTGGAACAGTAGAAGAACCGACTTGTCATGAACATGAAGTAAAAGTCGAAATTGCTTATACAGGTATTTGCGGAACAGATTTGCATATTTATCATGATACATTTAAAAACTACCCACCTGTTATACTTGGGCATGAATGCTCAGGTGTCATCGTCGAAACAGGAAAAGATGTTCAAAACTTAAAAATAGGAGATCGTGTCACAGTGCTTGGCTCAACAGAGCGTACTTGTGGTAAATGTATTCATTGTAAAACAGGCTATTACATGTTTTGTGAGACACGCCGAGGAATGGGACATGGAGTAGATGGTAGTTTTACAAAATATCTTTCTATTAAGGAAGATGCAGTTTATAAACTACCTAAGCACGTATCCTTGCAAGAAGGTGCTTTAGCAGAGCCTTTAGCTTGTGCTGTACAAGCAATTGAGGAGCTAACAGATATTAAAAGTGGCGATATTGTCTTATTGTCTGGTCCGGGTCCAATTGGTTTAATTTGCATGTCGTTATTAGCTATCAAAGGTTGTAAAGTGTTAGTAAGTGGTACAGATGTTGATGCACAACGCTTAGAAATTGCTAAGGAGCTTGGTGCTGCACGGGTAATTAATGTGCAGCAGGAAAATTTAGCAAATATTGTAGCTGAGGAGACGAACAATCAAGGTGTTGATATTACGATTGATTGTACGGGAGCCCCTATGGCGATTAGTAGCTGTTTAGAGCAAGTGAAAAAGCGAGGGCAGCATATTCAAGTAGGGATTGTTGGGAAAGCGTTTACCCTAGATTTCGATACGATTTTATACAAGCAATTGCAAGTATATGGGTCATTAGCACACTCTATAACAACTTGGGAAAGAGTGATGAAAATTTATGATCAAAATCAAATCAATCTAAAGCCTATTATTACACATGTGATGAACTTAAATGATTGGCAAAAAGCATTCCAATTATGCGAGGAAAAGCAATGTGGCAAGGTGCTTATTCAATATGATGAATCAACAAATTTGGAGTGATAAATTGTGAGGACAGTAGATCGAAATCAAAAAATGCAAGTTGCAAGTTTAATTGGGCTTTCACAAGTAGAAGTAGATTACGACACAATACCTGAGGTGCTGCCAAACGAAGTGTTAGTAAAAGTAGAAGCTGTAGGCATTTGTGGCTCTGATATACACTATTATCAACACGGACATATCGGTGCAAGAACCGTACAATATCCCCATATTCAAGGACATGAATTTGCTGGTACAGTTGTTGAAATCGGTGAAGAAGTAACAAATTTTGCTGTTGGTGATCGAGTGACAGTTGAACCAGGAGTTCCATGCCGTAAGTGCGAAAAATGTAGAAATGGCAAATATAATCTGTGCGATAAAGTTGTCTTTTTATCAACACCACCACATAAAGGCGCATTACGTCAATATGTTAGCCATCCTGAGGATTTCGTATTCCCGATTCCAGACGAACTAACATTTGAGGAAGCAACATTGGCGGAGCCATTATCTGTCGCAATCCATGCATTAAGACGGGCAAATCTACGCCCAGGGATGCGTGTTTTAATCACTGGAATGGGACCAGTAGGGTTAATGTGCGCCTGTGCAGCACGCTTCTATAATGCGAGTGAAATCTTTGTTACGGATATGGTTGAACATAAATTACAAGTCGCTGTTGGATTAGGTGCAACAAATACTGTCCATATTCCTGCAGAGGAAATTCCAAAGGATTATTTCGATATTGTTATTGAAACGTCTGGTGCAAAACCTGCAATTCAAAGCGGTATTCAAGCATTAAAAAAGGGTGGCAAACTCGTAAGTATCGGCTTCCCTAAGGATGCGGAAGTACCAATCGATTTAACATTAATGCTACAACGAGAATTAGATTTAATTACCGTGTACCGCTATGCGAACACATTCCCGTTAGCAATTACTATATTAAAAGAGTTAAAAGAAGTTATTGGTACAGTCATTACATCTACTTTTGAGTTAAAAGATATTAGTGAGGCAATGAGAAGGCGACGGAAACGCATTTGGATTCGATTAAAGTCATTGTTTATCCAAATAAATAGAGGGGGCTATAACTGAATGAAAACTTATCGAATTGCAACAATCCCAGGTGATGGTATTGGAAAAGAAGTTGTGCCAGAAGCGATGCGTGTACTAGATGCATTAGCACAGCTAGATGGGGGCTTCCAATTTGAGTGGGATATTTTACCTTGGGGCTGCGATTATTATTTAGAGCATGGTGAAATGATGCCTGAGGATGGGCTAGAAATATTAAAAAAATACGACCAAATTTTCTTAGGTGCTGTAGGATTGCCAGAATTAGTACCAGACCATATTTCATTATGGGGCTTATTAATAAAAATTCGTAGAGGGCTGAAGCAACAAATTAATGTGCGTCCTGCGAAATTATTACAAGGCTTAGAATCACCATTAAAAAACCCTGGCAATTTCGATATTGTTGTTGTTCGCGAAAACTCGGAAGGCGAGTATTCAGATAGCGGTGGACGCATGCATTCAGGAAGTGATGAAATTGCGATTCAAAATGCGGTATTTACTCGCAAAGGTACTGAGCGTGCTATCGCCTATGCTTGCGAATTAGCATCAAAGCGCTCAAAGAAAATAACGAGTGTCACAAAATCGAATGGCTTATCGCATAGCATGCCATTCTGGGATGATGTTTTCCATGACGTAGTCTCTAAATACGATGAGTTGCAGCAAAGTAGCGCACATATCGATGCAATGGCTGCTTATATGATTATGAAGCCTGCAGAATATGATGTAGTCGTAGCATCCAATTTGTTCGGTGATATTTTAACGGATATTGGTGGTGCGATTATGGGGAGTATCGGTATTGCACCTGCTGCCAACTTAAATGTAGAAAGAGAATACCCATCTATGTTTGAGCCTGTACATGGCTCAGCACCCGATATTGCTGGCTTAGGTGTAGCTAACCCATTAGGGCAAATTTGGACAGGTAAATTAATGCTAGATTTCCTTGGGCATGAACAATTAGGTGAAAAGCTTCTCTCAGCTATTGAATACACATTGAAATCAAATATTAAAACGAAAGATTTAAAAGGCTCTGCAACAACAACAGAAGTAACAGATGCTTTAATTGCATATTTAAAACAATCTTAATTTCATTCTAAAAAATAAAGGGTAAGGGGTTATCGTATGAAAAAACTAATAATGGTTATGATGTCGGCTCTATTAATAGTAATTTTAGCTGCTTGTGGTTCTGATAAAAAGGAAGGTGCAGATGGTGCAGGCAAGCAGGTTGTGCTCGATTTAAGTATTCCTGAACCAGAAGATGCGAAATTTGGTTTAACAGCGAAAAAGTTCAAAGAGGAAATTGAAAAATTAACGGACAATCAAGTAACAGTAAAAATTCACTCTAACAACTCTTTAGGTGGAGAGCGCGAAGTATTTGAGTTAATGGGTATGGGCTCAGCTGATATGGCAATCCAATCAGTAGGACCAGTAGGGAACTGGGTAAAAGAATTTAACGTATTAGATTTACCGTTTATTTTTGAAAGCCGTGAACATGCATATAGCGTGCTGGATGGTGAGATTGGTGAGGATTTGAGCAGCAAATTTGAAACGGAAGGCAATGTGAAAACATTAGGCTGGTTAGAAAATGGCTTTGTTGCTACAACATCGAACAACGCAATTAACAGTGTTGAAGATGTAAAGAAAATGAAAATCCGTGTTCAAGAAAATGAAATTCAAATCGACACATGGAAGGCATTTGGTGCAGAGCCAACGCCAATGGCTTGGACGGAAGTATTTACAGGCTTACAGCAAGGTGTTATTGACGGACATTCAAACTCTTTAGCAACAATCCAATCTTCAAAGATTTTTGAAGTACAAGATTATGTGGCAGAGTTAGGAGATCGTTTCAGTGCTGCAACAGTTTCTATTAGTACAAAAACATTTAATAGCCTAACACCTGAACAGCAAGAGGCAGTAATAGAAGCAGGTAAAGTAGCCGCTGAATTTGGTCGTCAAGCAAACCAAGACAAAATTAATGAAGCACGTGAATTTTTATTAGAAAATGGCAATCAAATTACTGAGCCAGACAAGGAATCATTTAAAGCAACTGTAACTTCTGTATATGAGAAATGGGCTCCTAAGCTTGGCGAAGAATTAATTGAAAAAATTCAAAATACATCATATTAAGTATTGCTAGTTGCATTCTAATTGCGAAAACAGCACTTTGTAAGGAATGTATACCGTACAAAGTGCTGTTTTAGCTTAATTCAGTAACTTAGTTAATTCAATCATGAGAGGTGAAATAATATTGAAAGCTGTATTACGTGGATATGTACGTATTGTAGATATGATTAATAAAGTGATGGGCTATGTACTAATGGTGATGCTAGGGACGATGACATTTATTATCTTTTGGAATGTATTTTCTCGTTTCGTTGCAGGCTCTTCACTAGCTTGGTCTGAAGAATTGTCACGCTTTTTAATGATTTTCATGATTTTTATTGGTGCTTCTATAGCGCTTCGAAGCAATGAACTAATTGCTGTTGAGATGCTGTTAGAGCGCTTAGTTGGTAAACCAAAAAAGGTATTGTATATCTTGATTCATCTCGTTTCTATTGTATTTTTTGTTATTTTAATTAAATATGGCTACGCAATGGCAGACAGCTTTAGCAATCAAAAAGCGCCATCATTAGGCGTCTCTATGCAAGTTATTTATTTATCATTGCCTTTAGGTGGGGTGTTGCTATTAATTAACTCTATGGCATGTATTGTTGAAGAAATGATTGGGAAGGGAGAGAAGTAAATGTTAATAGCATTTTTCGTTTCATTATTTGTCTTTATGTTTTTAAGTGTACCAATTGCCATCTCTCTTGGTCTATCAACGATAATTGGTGTTATGATGCATGCAACATTACCGCTGGAAATTATTCCACAAAGAATTTTCGTTGCGTTAAACTCATTCCCGTTAATGGCAATTCCGTTCTTTATTTTAGCGGGTAATATTATGAGTGCAGGAAGTATGTCAAAGCGACTTGTTAACGTTGCAACATCATTGGTAGGTCACTTTACTGGCGGTTTGGCGATGGTTTCCATTTTAGCGACAATGTTCTTCGCTTCCATTTCAGGTTCTGGAGCTGCAACAACAGCAGCGATTGGTTCGATTTTAATTCCAGCGATGATTGCAAAAGGCTATAAAATCGAATACGCTGCTGCCAATCAAGCTGTGGCGGGTGCTTTAGGTATTATCTTGCCACCAAGTATCGCCATGATTTTATATGGTGTTGCCGCAGAAGTATCAATTGGTGATTTATTCATTGCAGGTGTTTTCCCTGGTTTATTAATTACTTTCTCCTTATTAGTAAGCGCTTTATTTATTGCGCGAAAGAATGGCTATGTTGGTGATGATAAGGCAGATTTCCCAACTATAGCGAAAGCATTTAAAGAAGCAATTTTAGCGATTTTAATGCCTTTAATTGTACTTGGTGGTATTTACTCAGGTTACTTTACACCAACTGAGGCATCTGTAATAGCGGTTGTTTATTCGCTTGTTGTTAGTATGTTTATTTATCGAGATTTATCAATAGCTGAATTAGGACAAGTATTCAAAAAGAGTGCTGTTAACAGCTCAGTAATTATGCTAGTAATTGGCTTAGCAGGCGCATTTGGCTTCTTTATTGGCATTAACGGTGTACCTGATATGATTTATGACGCAATGTCAGGGTTTATAACGAATAAATATCTATTCTTAATTATGGTAAACATTCTATTACTTCTAATTGGTATGTTCTTAGAAGGTGGAGCTGCAATTTTAATTTTCGTTCCATTATTATTAGGACCAGCTATCAATTTAGGAATTGACCCAATCCATTTCGGTATGATTATGGTATGTAACTTAGCGATTGGATTAGTAACACCGCCAGTAGGTATCGACTTATTCGTTGTAGCGAAGCTGACCAATGTTGGAATTATGCGAATTGCACGCTTTGCGATACCACTTATTTTGATTTTAATTGTTGATATTTTAATTATTACATTCGTACCAGCCCTATCTACATGGCTACCGTCTCTCATTAAATAGAGATATTTAAAAGCCCAAGCTATAGAATTGAAGTGATTCTGTAGCTTGGACTTTTTTTGTTATTTATAAAACCCGATTGTAAAGTACGGAATATTTGTGTTTGAGAATTGTACACCGATAAATGAATGTGCGAATTTTGCTTGTAAAATATTTTCACGGTGACCGATGGAATTCATTAATGCTTCATGTACATGAATTGCACTGTATTGACCATAAGCTAAGTTTTCACCACTTGCTGTAAATTTGATGCCGCCAGCCTTCATGCGATCCCAAGGTTGTTTACCATCCTTGCCTTTATGGTCAAAGAAATTATAGTAAATCATATCTCGGCTATGCTGACGACCGACAAAATTATATTGTGATTCATACAATAACGCTGGTACGCCATTTGCTACACGCGCTTGATTCATTAAATGAAATGCTAATTCTTCGAAGCTGTTGCGCAAATCATTGGAAGAAGCGCTAAAGAAGCCTTTCTTTGTTAGCTCAGTTTTCTCTGTCACCCATAAAATAGAGCGCACTGTGTTTTTAGCATGTAAATCATAGAAAAATGTTACATATTTACCGTCGATGAAATATGTGCCAGAAGTTACTTTGCCATTGCCATCTACATAACTTTGTTTGTATGCTGTGTTGTTTTTTAGAATGCTGTCAACGGGCTTGCCATATTTTTTTGTGACTGTGCTGCTTGAATCGCCAATTTTAATGCCAAATAAGCTTTGTCCTTTACGTGTATCATAGCCACCAACGACCTCATTATTTTTGCGTCCAACTAAATAAAAGTTTTTGTAATCCTTTTTCTCCATTTCCCACATCATATCGTATTCTGAGTGGAACTTTTTATATACCTTTTGCTGAGCAGCGGTCACCTTTGTTTTCGTAACCTGTGAAGTAGATGTACTAGCATCTACATGGGTAGTTGTGGAAGATATAGTAAAGATAGAGCAAGCGACAACGATTGCGACTAACCATTTTTTAAACATAGTATAGTAACCCCTTTCTTTAAATAACTTACAAATGAGTGAATATCATTAATATGCTAGTTTAAAATGAAAGTGTATTTGACAAAGTTGCTTGTTTAAAAATTTCCTGGTAATTATAGAAATTGATAGAGGGGTAAAACAATACATTCACATCATAAAGCACATTATTTAACAACAATACTACTATGAAAAGCTTGTCTCTACTATAGTGGAAAAGGTGTGAATATAAGTGCCGATTATTTATGCAATAAGAAGATAGTTTTATATTTGAGATATGTAATTGATAAAGTAAAAGGAAATGTGAGTAGAAAGGACTTTATTTTTAGAGAAATTCTATCATTTATCGACAAAATATTCAAATGATTTGTGATTATGTAAAGTCAGCTGCATTTTTTATGTTCTTCTATGAATGTATAACTTTTATAGCCGATAATAATATTATAGATTTCTTTTTCTATATTATAAGGAGGGGCATATGAAAAATAAATATAAAAAATTAAGCAAAGCAGCAGTTGCGACAGTTTTAGCATCTAGCGGTATTCTTGTTGCGTTGCCACCAGCAGCCAATGCATATGTATTTAAAGATTTAAATCCCAATGCGGATTATTATAAACCAGTATTAGATTTAGTGAACCGTGGTGTGATAAGCGGCTATAGCGATGGCACGTTCAGACCAAGCGAGGCTGTGACTAGAGGTGAGGCAGCAAAAATTCTTGCAATTGCAATGGGGTTAAATGTCGCACGTCAACAAAATCCAGGCTTTAAGGATGTACCACAATCGCACCCGTACTATGCATACATTGCAGCGATTGCCAATGAAGGCGTAATTGATGGCTTTAATGATAAATCATTCAAGCCGAATGAATTAATTACACGTGGTCAAATTGCAAAAGCCCTTACACTTGGCTTCCAGCTCGAAGTGGCATCAAAGATTAATCACAACTTTAAAGATGTAACAAGTCAAAATGCAAATGAAGCATATATTCAAACCTTATATAATTTAAATATCGCAAAGGGTACAACTGCGAATACTTTTGAGCCATTTGGCACAGTGACGCGAGCACAGCTAGCGACATTTATTTGGCGCGCAGAAAAGGCAGACAAAGGTAATCCATCTTATAAAGTGGGCGATATTCGTGGGGATGTCATTTACATTAACGGTGTCCAGTACACAATTGGCTCGTCACTAAAGGCTTTTGTTAATGAAGGAAATGCAGCCGCATTAAAGGGTGCTGTTATTGATGGAACGTTTAGTGGAAAAACATTAACAGGCATTCGTGAGCTAACGTTAAATGCCTCTGGTACAGCAAACCGTCTAATCGCATTAGATGGCGGTGGTGCAAACTTTAATGGCAATTTAACAATTAACGGTACTTATTTACGTGTGAAAAATATGAAGCTAAATGGTCGCACAACGATTGCTGAGGTGCCACGTAAAACGTTGGCTGATTACACACAGCGCATCGAAAGCCTAAATGTTGCAAGCATTTCAGGTGTAGGCTTTATCGATTGGTCACAGCCGAATGTACCAGATGACGATGGCTATTTAAATCCAAAAGATAATGAAGTATTAAAGCCTGTACCAGATAAAAACGCTAAGCCAAATACACGTTACTCAGCACGTATGAGCAAAGCAGACGGTTACGTAGACTTTGAGGATGCATATGTATCAAATCTATTCATTGAACGTAACTATACATTTGTATCAGCTGACGATACGTTAAGTCGTGTAACGATTGCACGTGATACAGAGCAAGTAGAAATATATGCGGATATGACAACAATGTATATCGAAACAGCTCGCAACTTAGTCCTTTACGGTGTGCACAATATTGAAACAATCTATAAAAACAATGAGAAAAGCGTCTACCTTAATACAGATAGCTTTATCGACTTCTTATATGTAGATAATAGCTCAGGCTGGATTGATTTAGGTGAGCATGTTTATATTGATCGCGTTGTTTTACCAAAGGACAAAAAGCCAAACCAAATTTTCGATGACTTCGAAAACGATGACGATAAAATGGGCAATATTACAGACCCTGATGGCAAGCCTATTGACCGTGAAGAAGAGGACAAGGAGATCCCAGATGAAACGCGTCCAGTTGCAACAATCACCTCGGTAGATACAGCGGGTGTTACGGCAACTGCTACGTTTACGTCGAATGAGGATGGAACGTATTATTGGGTTGCATTAGAAGCAACTAAGAAGGCACCGACGATACGTGAAATTTTACAGCAAAATGCAGAAAAGCGCGGTACAGTCAAAGCAAATACACCAACATCTTTCACAATTACAGGCCTAGATGAAGAAACAGAGTATGTTTTATATTTAGTTGTTGTCGATAATGCAGGGAATGCTTCGGAGAAGGAAGAATATGAGTTTACGACGAAGGATGGCACGCCGCCAATAGTGCGCGATCTAACAGCAAAAGATTTGCACGGTGGTCAGCGAATCGAATTTGAATTCACACCATCTGAGCCAGGGGACTACTACTATTATATTCGCCGAGCTACAACAGCTCCTGATCCAACAACAGCAGATATTATGGCAAATCCTAGCGGCACAGGCAAAGCTAATACAAAAGACAAAGTTAAAGTGATTGTTGGAGATTTAGAACCAAATACACCATATGATATTTATGTTGTAATGAAAGATAAATCAGGTAATATTTCAGAGGATCCAGCAGAGAAGACTAAAAATCCTGTTGAGACATCTGATCTTGATTATGAGAATCCATTTGTTGTTAACGGGAGATTAGAAAGAATAAGTAGTACGCAATTTGAATTAACTGTAAATGAAAAATTAGATTTTGAAAGTGCAAATAATAAAAATAACTATTTATTAACAGGTACAGTTATTGTCAATGGTCCGAATGATAAAGGGATTATACCTTCTGAGGTAGTATATAAAGAAGGTAGTACAAAGGTTTTATTAACAATTCCATCAGATACGGGATTTGTTAATAACGATACACTACGTGTAACAGTACTACCAGGTGTTAAAGATTTAGCAGGGAAGCCGTTTGAAAATAATAACACCGTACCTCCAGGAAGTACTGTTCGTAACTATGCAGAATATGTGCATGAAGATAAGGTTTCTCCGACGATTACTATAGAAAATGTTATCAATAAAGCAGATGAATCTGATGGCTTCCGCCGAGCAGAGGTGGAATTCAAGCCAAATAAAGCAGGTTCTTACTATTATATGATATTACCAAATACAGTAAAGACAACTAGTGGAGATATAGTTACACTACAACAATATTTAACAGATAATAATATTACAGAGCGAGATTTTATCAATGAATGGGCAAGTAGTAGCACAGATCGCTCTGGTAAGTTCCAAATAGGTGGAGAGAATATTTATGTTCTAACAGGTACAGGCCCAGCGAATTTAGAAGCAAAAACACAAAAATTACCACCAATTTCTATTGAACAAAATAAATTAAACCCATTCAATAGTTATTCTATTTATATGGTATTAAGAGACCGTGGTGGCGAGCTTTCTAAAATTGCGGGACCTAGCGAAATTTTCGGAGATGTTAAAGCACCTTTAATCCGTAACTTAGAGATTAAGCCAGAGGAAAATGTCGATAACAAGGCAATCTTTAGCTTTGAAACGAATGAAACAGTAAAACTACATTACTGGTTTGTGGAAAAAAGAATTGAAGATACAGACGGGAATATAATTGAAAATCCAGATGCTAAATTAACAGCTCCAGCAGATGAAAGACGTTTGGAAACAGAATTGAAACGTAGACCTAGTGTTGAGAAGACAGGAAATGGACTTTCCGGAGCATTGAAAGCAAACATTACCTTAAAACCACATACAGAATATATCGTATATGTAGGTGCAGAGGATACGTATGGGAATTTCACAATTTATAAGGCAAATAGTAATTATACTGACCACGACCGTACAAGCTCAGGCTTTATGTGGCAAGATTTCTACTCAGATGGCAAAGCACCAGAGATAGGTATGACTTCACCGGTAGGAAAAGATTCGAAATCGAAGCCAGGAGAACCGATACTCAAGCCAACATATTATTCAGGTCTGATTTACCGTAACCATGATGATACGTTTACAATTACATTTAGTGAAGCGATTAGACGAAATGTGGAAGGTAAATCGAATCTTGTAAGTACAGGAGATACAGTCATTATAGATTTACCAGAAATTCTAACAATCACAGATAGTACAGGTGCAGATGTAACAAATAAATATGAAGCTGTAAGATATACAGTGGGCTCAGATACTACTAAAAGTAGTCAACTGGTTATTAAGGCGAAACTACCTGCTGATGTAAATAAAACAATCACTGTAACAATGAAAGATGAACTAGTAAATGGCTCACGAGACTTTATTATTTCAGGTTATGAGGGGCATAAATTTGTTAATACAGGTAAATATGCTTACCGAAAGTTGGATGCGATGCTAGAGGAAGTGAAGCTTAGTTACTTGAACACTCTAGGAGATGACAAAAAAGTAGAAGCAACATTCGTTCTATTGTCATCTGCTCAGCAATCCTATGACAATGGTGAAGTACTGAAATATTACTATCTATCCGATGCATGGGGAACAGATGAGACAACTATTATAGATAGAACAGCAGCACAAGTGGTTGAGTCAGTTGTGAATGGCACAGATAGTTCATTGGCAAAAGGAACAGGAGTTGTTGAAACGAGTGGAGAAAGTGGAGCAGCGCGTATAACTATAAATCTAACCCACCCATACAAATTCTTTGGGCAAGATTTGGATGCACCACCACCTGGACCTCGTATGCACGGGGATTGGATAACGATTGTTTTAGAGGATAAATATGGGAATTTGAATAAGATCTATGGTACAGTATATGATCCAAGTAAGCGAACTCAATAAATATAAGTAGTAAACAAGAAACCAAGTGATTATCTCAAAGTCACTTGGTTTTAATTAACATAAAAAGTGCATTCGACATTCAACTAAGCCCTATACAGTGAGAGATTATTTTGTCATTTCTACTTGTGTATTTTATTCATATTTTTATTTATTAATGATGATTACTTATGCAATCTACTTTCAGGATAGAAGAAGTTTAGCTAATCAAAAAACTGAACGTTATGAAGAGAAAACTTCTTCAGCATTCGATTTTTTTGGTTGAGAATGAAATAGCAAAGTTTTTGAACAATTTTTTAGGGTTCCCTTTATATGGAGCGCACATGTAACTTCTATGGGAATGATTCAGAATCTCTCAAAATAAGGTTATCGTGCCTGTTACTTTATATAAAGTTCTTCATCGTTGGTATATTAGCTGGCTCTCAATCATCTGTGCAATATATAGTGCACATACCTCTTTTTGATCACCATATAATTAGTAGTATCTTGTAAATTATTTAAAGGATTGTTGATTCCAATCCCTACAATAAGTAATACAGTTAATCACCCATTAATGTTTCCCGTTCATTCCATGCTTATTTTCGAAAATATATTATGCTAAAATTAGGAGGTACAGGGAGGGATTTCATTAATACGATGGGGTGTAATTTAAGGAGAGGCTACGATGTTAAAGCGAGTAAGCATTAGAAAAAAGCTAATTTTTTCATTTTTATTAATTCTTTTAATCCCATCATTTGTTATTGGAGCGGTGGCGTATCAAAGTGCGAAGCAGCAAATTTTAGTAGAGCAGCAATCGAGTGCTGAAGAAAGTGTGCGCATGCTGGATACAAATATTACGAATATGATTGCACCAAAAATATATGATGTTGAGTATTTTGCGAACAAGTTGAAGGCGGCTTCCTTTCAACAGGAGAAGCGCGAGGAGCTAAGAGCACTGTTGGATGAATATGTGAATGTGCATCCAGAGGCGGAGCTGCTTTATGTTGGTACGGAGGACGGGCAAATGATTGCTACACCGATTGAGGAAGTGCCGAGTGGCTATGATCCACGTACGAGAGATTGGTATGAGGCAGCAATGAATAACAAGAATGAAGTAGCAATTTCACCGCCATATATTTCAGCATCAAGCGGAAATGTTGTCGTTACGCTGTCGAAGGCAATGACAGATAACTCGGGTGTCATGGCATTAGATTTAAATATTGCGGTGCTAGGGGATATTGCCAATAGTATAAAAATTGGCGAAACAGGCTTTGCTTCTTTATTGGATAGCCAGCAGCTATACATTGTTGAGCAAGATCAAGAAAGTGGTACACAGGCAGAGGGAAATTATATAGAAGATGTTTATGCACAAAATACGGGCATTATTAAAGAAAAGGATCGCCATATTTTGTTTGGAACGAATGAATTAACTGGCTGGAAAATGCTCGGTACAATGTTTACAGCAGAGGCGACACAATCAGCTGGTAAAACATTAACGGTCATTATCATTATTGTGGCAATTGCTATTGTTGTAGGTGGTGCATTTGTACTACTAATGATTCGTTCTATCGTTCGTCCGATTAAAGAGCTACAAGCGAATGCTGTGAAAATTAGTGAAGGTGATTTAACGACATTTATCGATATTCATACAAAGGATGAAATTGGGCAGCTTGCCGAAGCCTTCGTATCGATGAAGCTTAGCTTAAAGCGTCTATTAAAGCATGTAGAGCAAAGCACAGAGCAAGTACAAGTGTATGCACAAAATTTAACGATAAGTACAAGTGAAAACATTGCTGCCTCTGAGCAAGTATCAGATGCGATGCAGGAAGTAGCGAGTAGTACAGAAAAGCAAACAGAAGGCATTGAGCAAAATGCAATTTCGATTGAAGAAGTAGCAAAAGGAATTGTAGAAGTAACAGATAGTACAATGCAAGTATCAGATTTATCCGGCTATGCGATGCAACTAGCGGATGAAGGTGGACAAGCTGTGCAGCATACATCTATTCAGATGCAATCAATTCATACCTCTGTTGCGCAATCGGATAAAACGATTAATTCATTATATGAGCGCACAAAGGAAATCGGCTCGATTTTGGAAATCATTACAGCGATTTCAGATCAAACGAATTTATTAGCATTAAATGCAGCTATTGAAGCAGCAAGAGCGGGCGAGCATGGTAAAGGCTTTGCAGTTGTTGCGGATGAAGTGCGTAAGCTAGCTGAGCAATCATTGCAATCAACAAACCAAATTTCAGAGCTAATTGTAGCTATCCAGCAGGATACGGCGCAATCTGTCCAAGCGATGGAAAAAGCAACAACAGATGTAGAGCAAGGCTTGCAATTAACGGAGCAAACAAAAGAGAAATTTATTAACATTGTAGAAAGCTTACAAAATATTGCGCCAAAAATTGAAAGTGTTTCAGCAGCTTCTGAGGAAATTACAGCGGTAGTTGAAGAAGTGTCAGCGACAGCACTTGAGCTATCTGATCATGCGAAGTCGAATGCTGCAGCATCGGAGGAAGTTGCAGCATCTACAGAGCAAACTTTAGCGTCCATGCATGAAATAGCAGCAGCAGCGAAAGTTTTACAAAATACGGCTGATGCATTACGCGAGTATATGGGGCAGTTTAAATATTAATATTTGTACATTCATAAGGCTGTCAGGAAGCTTTCCTGGCAGCCTTAATTTTGCTTTTCCTTCAGATAGTCCTCGTAAAAAATATACAAAATATCCCTATTCCAAATCGTATAAGCTTAAATAATATATTATTTTCTATTTATAAATAGAGGATAATATATGTAATTAAGACGTATTAACAGAAAAATACGTTAAAAAACAGAAAATTTAGACTTGTAAAAGAATTAATTGTATATTATTATTAATTCAAATCAAATCTAAAACATAAAATAATATATTATTATGAGGGGTGATAGTATGGCTTTTGAAAAAGAGCATGGTGAAACATCTGAACAAATTTACAATCTTATTAAAGAGCAAATTTTTAGCTGGGAGTTAGAGCCTGGACAAAAGTTAAATTTAAGTCAAATGGCAAAGCAAATGAATGTTAGTACAATCCCTGTTAGGGAAGCGCTTTCAAGATTGCAGGATTCTAAATTAGTGCTATTAGTGCCAAATAAGGGCTACCAAGTGAGTAATATTATCGATGAAATATCAATGAAAAAAATGGCTGAATTTAGATTAATGCTAGAATTGGAAGCATTAAAAATTGTAATAAGAAATAATAATTTAAGCTTTATTGATAAGCTGGAGAAATTAAATGAATCCGCAAAATCAATTGATTTAAACAATAATTATTCAAACATTTTAGCCTTTAATAATTATGATAATCAGTTTCACCTTGAAATCATGTATGCTTCGGAAAATCCATTTTTAATTGAGAGCTATGAAAGGCTATATTGTCATTTGCATATTGCTAGGTTTTATTATCAAAGAGGCTCGGTTGATCAAAAGGAAGCAACCTCTGAGCATGATGGACTCATTGAAAGCTTAAAAACTAGAGATATGGAAATGGCGTTGGATTGTATAAAAGGTCATATTTCTCAAGGTTATTTAAGGCTCTTGCAGAAGAGAGAGGAGAGATAAGATGGAGACATTTGGTCATTTTATTAATGGGCAGTGGCTACTCGCAGGTGAATTAGTTCCAGTTATCAATAAATATACAAATGAAAACTATGCGATGATTCATGAGGCAGACAAGCAGACTGTTACGCAAGTAATTGATGTAGCAAAGCAAACGTTTGAAAAAATAGAGCTTACAGCAACTGAGCGTTATGAAATTATTTATAATGCAGCTCAAATTATTGGGCAAAGAAAAAAAGAATTAGCGAATATATTAGTTAGTGAAGCTGGGAAATCTAGCAAGGACGCACTTATGGAAATTGAGCGAGGCATTCAAACATTGATTGCCTCAGCAGAGGAAGCTAAAAAATTAGCGGGACATGGTGTAGCACTGCCTAACGACTCTGAGAAAATTGCTTTTACAGTGAGGGTTCCAGTAGGGGTTATTGTAGCGATTACGCCATTTAACTTTCCCTTTAATTTAACTATTCATAAAATAGGACCCGCAATTGCTGCAGGCAATGCGGTTGTATTAAAGCCAGCGGAATTGACACCGATTATTGCATGTAAGCTAGTGGAAATCTTTAAAGAGGCTGGTTTGCCAGATGGGTTGTTTAATTTAGTGAATGGGCGAGGCTCCGTTATTGGTGATCATTTACTAGAAAACCCAAACGTAGGAATGTATACGTTTACAGGTAGTCCAAAGGTTGGTCAGTATATAAAAAGTAAATCAGGTATCCGAAAAGTGACGCTTGAGCTAGGCAATAATTCTCCAAATATTGTACATGAGGATGTTGCGGATATGGAGAAGGCCGTCAATTTATGTGTAACAAGAGGTTTTTCGAACGCTGGACAAGCATGTATTTCCGTGCAAAGAATTTATGTACATGAAAATATTTATGAGCAATTTGTTGAAATGGCAGTTCAGCAAATTCAAAAATTACAGCTTTGCTCTATTGACAATACCGATGGTGATATAGGGCCGGTAATTAGTGAAAGAGAAGCGATTCGAATAGAAAGCTGGATTGAGGAAGCAAAATCTCAAGGAGCGAAAGTAGCGGCAGGTGGAAAACGAGCTGGAAGCTTTGTGGAGCCAACGCTATTAATAGATGTCGATCATTCCATGAAGGTTGTATGTGAAGAAATATTTGGACCAGTTATTACTATTCAAAAATATAGTTCATTCCATGAAGTAATTGAAAGAGCTAATGATACAACGATGGGTCTCCAAGTAGGTGTGTTTACCTCGAATATTCGGAATATTTTGTATTCAATGAAGAAATTACAGTTTGGAGGTGTAATAATCAACAATGTTTCTACTTATAGGGAGGATTTAATGCCGTATGGGGGAGTAAAAAATAGCGGTGTTGGCAAAGAGGGACCTGCCTACGCAATACAAGAGATGTCAGAAGAAAAATTAGTAGTTTTAGATTATTAATGAAAAGGGGTAATGGAATGTTGAGAAAATGGAAATTTATATCTATTTTATTTGTAGTAAGCGCTTTAATTCTAGGGGCATGTGGTAATTCGAAAGGCACAGGAGAAAATGCAAGTAATGGAGAGACAACTCAATTACGCTTAGGTCATATTTTTCCTATTGATAGTGTGAAGGATCAGGCAGCTAAAATGTTTGCAGATAAAATTAAAGAAGAAACAAATGGTGCAATTGAAATTAAAGTGTTTCCTGCTGCTCAGCTAGGCGGGGATGAAGTAATGGCACAGGATATTTCACGAGGCACACTTGATATGTCATTTATTAATCAAGGCTCTCTTTCAGGCCTAGATCCACTACTAGATTTTCACTATCTACCTTATATCGTGACAAGCAATGAACAGGCAGATCAATTGTATTATGGTGACGGTATTATACCAACATTAATGAAGGAAACTTTAGCAAAGCATAATATGAAAACTTTAGGTTTCTTTGAAAATGAGTTCCGAGGTGTTTCAAACTCAGTTCATAAAGTTGAAAAAATAGAAGATTTAAAAGGGTTAAAATTACGCGTACCTGGCTCAAAGGCCATTAAAGGATTCTTTGAGGAGGCTAATGTACAGGCATTGGTTATGCCATTTAATGAATTATATTTAGCATTGCAGCAAGGAACGGTTGACGGACAAGATAACGGCTTATTGCTAACAGGAGACAGCAAATTCCAAGAGGTAAATCAATACTACACATTATTAAACCATGTATATGCTTCAGGCTCTATTGTCATTAATTCAAGCAAGTTTGATGGCTTAACAGATGAACAAAAAGCAATTTTTGAAAAGGTAGGACAAGAAGTACAAGAATGGCAAATTGAAAATAATCGTAAGGCATCACAGGAATATGTGAAGATGCTAGAAGAAGCAGGCGTAGAGGTGACGGAATTAACGACTGACCAAATTAAAGCGTTCCAAGAGTTTGGACTTGAGCAATGGGATAACTATGCTTCAATCTATGGAGCGGAGCGCATCCAACAATTGAAGGATGAAGTACAAAGCATTCAATAAATAATAAGAGCTGACGGTAAAGCAGGTTAGCTTCTGTCCATACCGTCAGTTTTAAAATGCTATTAGAGGAGGTACAAAATGTGGGCTAAAATTGAAAAACGCATTTATAAAATTCAAGAAGCATTCATTGCAATTGCCCTTCTTATTATCATGCTAGCTGTTATTTTGCAGATTGTGGGAAGGCTTGCAGGTTGGCATTCATTAGGGATGCCTGAGTATGCGGCAATCGGTATGACAGTGATTACATTTATTGGGGCAAGTGCGATTACTTATACGAGAGACTATATTGCAATTGAGTTAAATCAGATGATTAAAAGTCGAAAAGTACAATTAATCTTCCATTTAATTGTTGATGTAATTATTATTGTTTTCGCAGTTTTATTCATTAATATTTCATGGACATTCTTGCAATTTGTAGTAGCGAGTGGAGAAAAGACGTTAGAGGTAGAAATACCGTTATCTATTCCATATGGATTGATTGTTCTAGGTATATTGTTGATGCTAATTCACAGTGTGAGCAATGTTATTAAAGATATTGTGCAGCTGAGAGCGTTGAATAAAGGGAGGGAAGCTTAATGGCGTTAATTGTACTAGTATTGTTATTTTTACTGATGATAGGTGTGCCGATTGGGCTGACTTTTGCCTTGAGTGCGCTTGTAGGTGGAGAAATATTTAACATACCATCTGCCTCCTTTGCATCGTTATCAAATCAAGCAGTTTCTTCCTTTGCTTTATTAGCGATACCACTATTTATTTTAGCTGGTCAAATTATGTCACAGGGTAGCATCATTTCACAATTAATCGACTTATCGGAAAAGCTGTTGAAAAAGGTATATGGAAGCTTAGGCTATGTAACTGTTTTAGCAAGTGCCTTTTTAGGAGCAATTACTGGCTCTTCCGTTGCGACTGTCTCGGCAATTGGTAGCTCTATTGGGCAAAAGATGGTGGAAAGAGGCTATGACAAAGGTTATACAGCTTCGCTTATTGCAGCTGCTGGTCTATTAGGTGTTTTTATTCCGCCTTCAATACCATTAATTTTATACGGCGCTACAGTAGGGGTGTCAATTGCTGATTTATTTATCGCTTCAATTGTACCAGGGGTTTGCTTTGTTATCGCATATTTAATACTTCATAAAATCTTATTGAAACAAGTATATAACCCGAACAATAGTATTGTATCCTCGGATGCTGCAAAAATGGAAAATACAGAATCTTTAGGAAAAACATTCGTGAAATCAATTCCTGCATTATTTATGCCGTTTATCGTATTAGGCGGTATTTACAGCGGTATTTTTACACCAACAGAGGCAGCGGCAGTGGCCTGCTTATACGGATTAGTTTTAGCGATTGTGACGAAAAAGCTAGCAATCAAAAAAATCTTCCAGCCGTTTAAATTAGCAGCAATTTCTTCAGCGGCCATTTTGGGTATTATCGCTTTTAGTAATTTGTTCAATTATATGATTACGTTAGAGCAAATCCCACAAATGATTACAGAGGTTGCAATTAATATTACAGACAATAAATATGTGTTTATATTCATTATGATTATTATTTTATTTGTTGTAGGTATGTTTATGGAAACGAATGCAGCTGTCTTATTAATGGCTGTGCTACTAGCGCCGGCAGCCATCACATTTGATATTAATCCAATTCACTTTGGCATTATTTTAGTTACGACAATTGAAATTGGCTTGTTAACACCACCATTAGCAGCAAACGTCTTTGTTTCAGCAAAAGTAAATAACTGCTCTGTCATGGAAATGATTCCAAACACATGGAAATTTTTATTGATTTCAGTAGTCGTTTTATTCATCGTGGCATATGTGCCATTTTTAACAACATGGTTCTTATAAAATAAATAGAGAAGGTGCATAAATGAAAGCTTATTGGCAATATAAGTTTCCGGGGAATATTTTCTTCGGCAAGGAGTCATTGAATGAATTAGAGCGTATTTATCAAAAATATGAGCAAAAGAAGACGCTTATTATAACGGATCAAGGTATTAAAGCCTCAGGTATCCTTCAAAAGCTGGAAGAAAAGCTTACACGCTATGCGATACCTTATGAAGTCTATGATGAAGCGAAGCCAGAGCCAACGAATTCAGATGTCGAGGAGGTATTGGCGCAATATCTTGATAAAGAGGTTTATGTAGTTATTGGCTTAGGTGGAGGTAGCTGTATTGATTTAGCAAAGATGGTTTCGTTTATGCTGAAAACAAAGCAGCCTCTAGCTTATTTTTATAACAATCCAATTGATTTTGAGGTTACACCAATTATTGCGATTCCAACGACATCTGGAACAGGATCTGAGGTTACTGGTGTGGCAGTGGTAAATGATATTGATAAGCATCTTAAGGTGGGTATATCGAGTGAAAAGATTAAGCCGCAATTTGCTATTTTAGATCCATTATTAACGATGGGAATGCCACCAAGAGTAACAGCTTGCTCTGGTATTGACGCATTAGTTCACGCAGTTGAAGCATTCACTGCTAAAGATTTTTCAAGCTTCCCTGAGGATTATGTAGCGGACTTTAGAGGAGCTACAATGATGTCAAATATGTTTGCAGAGAAAGCAATCCGATTAATTACAGAGAATTTAGTTGAGGCTGTGACTAATGGGCAAAATTATGAAGCACGTCATCAAATGCTTTTAGGGAGTTTATTAGCTGGTCTAGCCTTTTCAAATGCAGGAACATCGATGGCACATGCTGCTGCTTATGCAATTGCAGGTCGTGCCCCCTCACCACATGGAGAAATAACTGGTTTGATGCTGCCATATGCAATTAAATATAATTTTTCCTCAAATCTGAGTAAATTTATGGAACTACACAGAATTTGTGTTAAAGAATCTAAAGGTTTAGATAAAAATAGCGAAATATTCGATTATTTTATCGAGTTGTTAGAGCAAATCAATCTACCAACAAAATTACAGCAGCTAGGTATAGTACGAGAAGATTTACCTGCAATGGCAAAGGAGACAATGGGCATTACAAGGCTGATGAATATTAACCCTAGACAGATGGATGAGAAAGATTTGTTAACTGTTTTTGAAATGGCATTTGACTAAGTTAGGAGGATTAATATGAAAAAATACGCAGGTATATTTGTTAATAATGAGTTTGTAGTAACAGCAAATTATAAAAAAATTATTAGTCCAATGAACGGTGAGGAATGGGCAGAAATTCCGTATGCTTCAGAGCAAGAAACAGAGCGTGCGATTAAAGCTGCACGTACAGCCTTTCCTCAATGGAAAAATACCGAATTAGTAGAGGTAAGTCGACTACTAAGAAAGCTAGGAGATCTTGTTCTAGAAAATAAGGAAGAGCTATCTAAAATTGAATGCATGGGTAACGGCAAGCTATATAGCGAGCTAGTGAATAATGAAATACCGATGGTAGCTGAATGGCTGTACTATTACGCAGGAATTGCAGGGCAACTGCGTGGCGAGTATGTGGAAGTGAGTAAAAACGTCTTTAGTTATATCAAGAAAGAGCCAATTGGGGTAATCGGTGCGATTGTGCCATGGAATTCTCCTTTGCTCATGTTAGCTTGGAAAATTGGACCAGCATTAGCTGCACGCAATACGGTTGTTTTAAAGCCAGCAATTGACACATCAGCCTCTGCATTATTATTTGCTCATTTAATTGTAGAAGCGGGATTCCCACCTGGTGTTGTCAATATCGTAACGGGAGATATTGAGGTAGCAAAAACACTTTCCTCACATCAAGAGATTGATAAAGTTGCCTTTACTGGCTCGACAAATACTGCAATCCATATTTCGAAGCAGGCGAGCGATACATTGAAAAAGGTCACTTTTGAATTAGGTGGAAAAGCACCGCATATTATTTTTGCGGATGCTGATATTGAAAAGGCAACTAACGCAGCTGTGAGAGGGATTTTTATTAATGCAGGTCAAACATGTGCAGCGGGCTCCAGAGTGTTTATTGAAGCTTCAATTTATGAGGAATGCCTTAAGAAAATTATCGAAAAAACCAAGCAGCTAACAGTAGCAAATCCGTTTGATGAAAATGCTAAAATGGGCCCAATTGCGAATAAGCTGCAGCTGGAAAAATTACATGATTTTGTTGAGAAAACAAAGCAGGATGGCGGAAAAATTGAATTTGGTGGACAACGATTAACGATTGATGGGAATGAGGATGGCTATTACTTCTCACCAACGATTGTCACAAATGTGCAAAATGATTCGTATTTATGTCAAGAAGAAGTGTTTGGGCCCATCTTAGCCGTTTTACCATTTGAAACAGAAGAACAAGTGGTAGAGATGGCAAACGAAACAAAGTATGGCTTAACGGCTGGTCTATGGTCTACAAACATTTCGAGGGCCCATCGTGTGGCAGACCAGCTACAAAGCGGCACAGTATGGATTAATAATTATAGAAAGATTCATTGGAGTGTACCTTATGGTGGCTATAAGATGAGTGGAATTGGACGCGAAAATGGCACAGAAGCAATTCATGAGTATATTGAAATAAAAACAATAATGGTAGATATAGCAGAGTAGGATGGTGTAGAAAATGATTCCTAAATATTCAAAGGCGGCGGTATTAAGAAAATTTGGAGAAGACCTTCAAATTGAGGATGTACCAATTCCAGAAAAAATTGAAGAAAACGCAATACTAGTAAAAAATAAAATTTCATCAATCTGTGGTACAGATGTTCATTTATGGCAAGGTGAATTGAATTTAAAGGTAGATCTACCTGTCATTCTTGGTCATGAAATGGTTGGCGAAATTATTAAATTAGGTGCTGGAGTTGAGGTAGACTCTCTCGGCAATGAACTGAAGGTTGGAGATCGAGTAATTTGGGCGCATGGAGATTGTGGTACCTGTTATTATTGTACGGTTGAAAAAAAGCCAACGCTTTGTACACATCGCCGCCAATATATGTATGAAACAATGGAAAAATACCCGTATTTAATGGGTGGCTTTAGTGAGTATGGTTATATTTTACCGAATTCTGGGCGTGTGAAGGTTCCGGCAACTGTGAGCTCAAAGTTAGCTAGCTTGTGTAGCTGTGCATTTCGCTCTGTTATGAACAGCTTCAACCAATTAGGGAAAATAAGCTCAGAGGACAATATCGTGATTCAAGGGACAGGCCCTTTAGGCTTGCTAGCAATTTGTGTTGCTAAAAAAGCAGGGGCTAAAAATGTCATTGCTATCGGAGGGCCTAAAGAGCGCTTAGAGCTAGCGAAAGATATGGGTGCTGACTATATTATTGACATTGCTGAAGTGCGAACAACTGAAGAGCGTCAAGCTAAAATTAATGAAGTAACAAATCATCTAGGTGCAGATATTGTAATGGAATACTCTGGATTCCCAGGAGCGGTTGAGGAAGGGCTACAGTATATTCGTAAAAATGGAAAGTACGTAATTGTTGGACAGCTAGGGTCTGGTAAAGTAGAAATTATGCCTTCATTGATTACAGCAAAAAATTTAACATTAATCGGCTCATATTCTGGTGATATAAGTCATTATTATCAGGCGCTTTGCTTTGTTGAAAAGTATCAGCATGAAGTCCCATTTGAAAAGCTGATTACAAACGAATATCCATTGAAGGATATTAATGAAGCGTTAAAAAATATGAAAGCATTTAAAGAGATTAAGCCACTCGTTATTTTAGATTAAGGAGGGTTCGCTCATTATGCCTTTACAAAACATAAAAGTTGTATCACTGGAGCATGCTGTAGCAGCCCCATTTGCAAGCAGACAATTAGCAGATCTTGGGGCAGAAATTATTAAAATTGAAAAGCCGAATACAGGTGATTTTGCTAGACATTATGACAAGGCTGCAAACGGTATGTCCAGCAATTTTGTTTGGCTCAACCGTGGAAAGAAATCAGTTGAATTAGATTTAAAGGATAAAAAGAATATCCAATTGTTACATGCCATTTTAAAGGATTCCGATGTGTTACTAAATAATTTAGGTCCTGGTGCTTTAGATCGCTTAGGATTAAATGTGCAAAGTTTGCATGAAAAATATCCTCATTTAATCATTTGTAGCATTTCAGGCTATGGCAAGGATGGTCCATACAGTCATAAAAAAGCGTATGATCTTCTCGTACAATCAGAGGCAGGTGTGTTAAATATAACAGGCACACCTGATGCACCAGCGAAAACAGGCATTGCCATTGTTGATATTGCTAGTGGTATGTACGCTTTTACTTCCATTTTAGCAGCAATTATTAATCGTGGTAACACAGGGCAGGGCACGATTATAGAAATTTCAATGCTAGAAGCAATTGCAGAATGGATGAGCTTCCCAATCTATTATACGTATAGTGGGGAAGAGCCGAAGCGAAGCGGCGTTGACCATGCCACAATTTATCCATACGGTCCTTTCACAGTACAGAATAAAGAAAAGCTGTTTATTGCAATTCAAAACAATGATGAGTGGAAAATCTTTTGTGAAGAAATTTTAAAGGATAAGAGCTTAATTAATCATTCAAAGTTCGCAACAAATTCAGATCGTGTAATGAATAAAGAGGAATTAAAGGGAATTATTGAAGAAATTACACGCGATTATCAAAAGGCAGACTTAGAAAAATTACTTGAGGACTACCGCATAGCGAATGCTAACTTTAATAGCGTAAAAGGTTTAATTAATCATCCGCAGCTTGCATTTTATAATAGATGGGCACCTGTTCCTTCAGAGGTAGGGGCAATTCAAATGTTAAAATCGCCAATGAACTTTAATAATATTGTCACAGCATGGGGTGATATTCCGAGCTTGGGGCAGCACACAGCAGAAATTAAAGAGCGTTATCGAACGGAGGTGTATGATAATCACTAGTTGGTTATTTATCCCTGGAAACAATGCGAGGGCATTAAAAAAAATTGATGCGCAGCTACAGGCTGACTATTTTATTATTGATTTAGAAGATGCTGTACCTCTTGCTGAAAAATCTGAAACGAGGAAAAACGTGCAAGATTTTATGACGAATCATCCTACCTCAAAAGATATTTATTTAAGAATCAATTCAATTGATAGTCTTTTATATGAGGATGATTTAAATAAAATAAGCATCGAGTTATTTAAAGGGATTATTCTCTCAAAATGTGAGGACGCAAAGCAAGTAAAAATAATTGAAAATTTATTAGTAAAGCAATCCGTAGCTCCAAATATTATTCCGTTAATTGAAACCGTTCAGGGCTACTATCATTTACAAGAAATATTGCAGGAAACCTCGGTTGAACGAATTGCCTTTGGGGCAATAGATATGGCGAATGAATTCAATATATCAGGAGAAAATTTAATAAATAATCCATTGTTAAATGACATGCGTATTCAAATGGCGTTATTATCAAGGCGCTTCAATAAACAGCCACCTTTAGATGCACCATGCATTTTTATTGATAAATTAGATGTCTTACAGCAAGAAAGCGAGTTTGCTAAAAAAATTGGCTATTATGGCAAGCTAGCCATCCATCCGAAGCAATTAGAAATTATCGCAAATGCTTTTTCATTGTCAGAAGAGGAACTAAAGCTAGCGAAAGAAATTGTAGAAGTTTATGAGCAAAATAATTATAAAACGATATCCTACAAAAACATTATGATAGATACACCTGTGTATTTGAGGATGAAAAAATTGCTTAACTTATAAAGGTGAAGTACAAGAAATCCCTTTTGAATAATGACAAGATAATCAAATTAAAAGCAGAGGCGTGTCTGAAAAAAATTACTTTTTAGACATGCCTCATATGTTTATTACTTCCTTTTCACAACACATTTTCCTACTATATCAAAGTACAATCGACTTTTCCCTCTAGCTAGGAAGAAGCGAAGTACATGGATGCCTAAAATCAGCACAAGTATAACTGATACTACGAAGGAGCCGAGTGAGATGAATACTTGATAAATATAAAACGGTGAGTCCATATTTAGCTCAATATGACTAACAATGCTTAAGCCTTTGAACACTAAATAAGTACTGTAAATTGCAGCGAATCGGCGCATAATGCCGATAGCAGAAAAACCTTCTTTCCTTTCATCGACTAATCGAATTTTTAACAGCTTCATGCCCAATGTTTCCCCGCGTAATAACAAAGGAATAATTGCAAAGATTATTACATAAAGCGCTGTTTGGATAAAAAATTGTGGAATTGCTATAAAGCTTAGCGCCATATTGCTTATTGAAATAAGTGCTAAGTCAACGATGACGGCTAAAAGTATTTGTAGCGGTGTTATAGCATTTTGTGCAAGCATCTCTTGTCCATGCTTTACTACATCTGTATGCCTCGGGAATAACGCCCAAATGACAGGGGCGATGAAAAAGCCGAGCAATGAGCCTGTGCTATTAAGCAGCAAGTCATCGACATCGAAAATGCGGTATGGGCAGTTGTATATTCCATAAATACCTGTTACTTGTGTGATTTCATAAAATAACGTTAGGCCAAGTCCTAATAAAAAGGCACGCTTCCAATATTTGCGCTCCTTGAAGAAATAACGTAAATAAACGCCGAAGGGCATTAGCAGCAAAAAGTTAAAAAATGCTTGATAAAAGGGAGGCTGCTTAATAATTGCTACCCATGTTGAAGGGCTTTTCAAAGCAATATCGGTTTCATATACAATATCCTGAACAAATTGAAATGGGCGCAAGTTGAAAAATTGTGTGTCTGGCTTTTGCATTGCACATGTATTTGTTGTTTCAGGCAATGGTAGTAATACTAAAAAAAGCGCTGCTAAAAAGTAAAATATAAAGCTAAAGACAATAATCGTTTTGGAAATTGATAAAAAGCCATATTTTCGATATGTGTAAATAAGCCAAGGAATCCAAATGACAAAAGCTAGCATAACGAAAGCTAAGGCTGCGACAAAAATAGGGCCTGTATAAGTGCTAATCAAATGCTGTACCTCATTTCAAAATGTGTTAATTATATATTGAATTAAAGAGCGAGAAGTATGCAAGGAGGAGGAATTCCTATAAAAAATATAAAGCACATGAAATCAAGTCGAAAGCTTGATTCCATGCACTTAAATTATTGCTTCCGCAATGTGCCAGAGAAATTTGTGCCATTTGTGCGTTCTGCACCACAATCGATTTCTGTCACTTTTATCGCATTGTTTAAATGCTCAAACTCGATAATACAGCGGTTTCCTTTAACAGATTCCTGCATAATTGCTTTTTTAGCAGAGGTGATAACGGCATAGCCCTCTGTTGTTCCTTCATATTTGCCATCGTAGGCGGAAAGCTTGACATAAAAGTCCTTACTTGTTGCATTGGAAATAGTTACATAGCGTGCGTTACGCTCATATGCCCCTTTGCCCCATTGATAAATATAACTATAGTTGCCTTGCCAAATATTATTGCTTGAAGGTCCTTGCTGAAGGGAGCTATCTAGCTGTTTTTTTGCTTGTACTGCTCGTTCATTCAATGAAAGATTATTGGCATTTTCGTGAATCGTCTCTGCATCATCAGAGATATAGTAGAAATCCATCGAATCCATACGATAAAGTAGTGTAACTACTTGAGCACGTGTCATATTATTCTTTGTACCGAAAAATTTTTGTAAATCGCTGTTTTCGTATTTTGGATTTTGTCCTGTTGAGATTGCATGCTCAAGCAAAAATTCAATGGAGCCATTTAAGTTATGCTTGCCATCTGCTAAGTGGGCAATTGCTTGTGCGACGACACCGCGCTTAACAGGCTGAGAACGAACCCCATTATGCAAATAGCCATTTAATGGCACACCATAGCTTGCTAATGAGTCGTAAAATACATCAGACCAGTTTTCTTGAGCTGTTTGCTTTTTTAGCTCGTCCTCTGCGACATCTAGCTCAAAATAGTTCGTTAACAGTTTAGCGAATTGCTGCTCTGTAATGACTTCGTTTGGCTTAAATGTGCCATCACTATAGCCATTAATAATCTCGTATTTTTGTGCCCAAAGCACCGCTTTATAAGCGAAATGGTCTTTTGATACATCTTTAAAGCCTGCCGCCTCTGCATGTAAAGTCGTTAACATAAAAAAGCATGAGATAACGACAAAAATGTTAAAAATAGATCGAAGCAAGAAAATTCCTCCTTCCAAAAAATTCTTACTTATAGTGTAGACGGATATTGTGAAAAATTTCAAGATGGAATTTGTCCTATGTCTTTTTAGTATTTTTGTTTATAATTGTAATTAAGATATATTGTAGCTCGGAGGGGAAAAAATGAAAAACAATCGGTTTGCACAAGCATTGCTATTATCTGCCTCGGTATCTTTAGTTGCAGCTCCTGTTAGCTATGCTGCTGATGCGTCGGATGCAGAAAAACAAGCAGCTGCCGCAGTAGAGACAAAAATAAAAGCATTAACAAGTAGCTCTACAGAGCAGCAAGTAAGAGAGGTACGTCAAGCTTACAATGCACTGTCAGCAGAAGCGCAGAAACTTATTACACCAGCAGTGTTTAATATATTAATAGCGGCAGAAGCGCGCATACAAAGGGAGCAGGAGCAAGCGGAGAAAAAGGCGAAGGAAGATGCTTGGGCTGTTGAGGCAATGATTAATCGCTTAACATATAGCTCTTCAAAAGAGGAAGTGTTTGCAGCCAAAAGTGCCTATGATAACTTATCTGTTGCAGCGAAAAATCGCGTATCGAATTCAAGCTATAATTATTTAATAAAGCTATTACAGGAAATTGCAAAGGAGGAGGCTGCTATCGCAGCGGCAAAGGCGAGTGCTGCAGCCTTTGACCGATATATGGCAAATGTAACGCGACAGTCCTCTGGTACAGTGTTAGCAAATGCCCGTTCCTATTATAATCGCCTTTCTTACGAGGCGAAGCAGTATGTGACGACATTATCGAAGCTAGAAAGACTAGAACAGGCGTATGGCAAAAACCCATCAGGTCCACCGAAGCAGCCTACACATCCGAATACAAAGCAGGAGGATTTAACAGGGATTGTCGACTCGCAGGGTACAAGTGACCCAGTGTCGTTAAAATATATTCCAGATAATGAATTTGGAACGATAGTACCTGGTAGTACGGATTTGCAATTTGTGCGAAGTGGTGATGAATTATTTGCCTATATTCCATCTGATATTATTTATTATCAGCAGGAGCCAATTACGATTACAGCATCGAACGGTGTGAATGTTAAATTACCTATTACTGATTTAAAGGGATATAGTGGCACAGTAGCTGTGGCGCTGACAATTGAAAATGATAAATTCCATCTGTCCGTAAAATCGCGTGGGAATGATATTACCTTTAGAGATTATTTAGAAATCACGATTCCGAAAAAGGAGTTAAAGGCATCTACAAATGCAATTATTTATCAAACAGAGGGTAAATTAAAGCGAACTCGTGTACCGCTAACAATTAAAAATGATGCCTTTGTTGTGAAAACGAAAACGCCTGGAGATTTTGTTGCTTCAGCAATTGACTCTGAGGCAAATTATTCTGATATTGCTAGTGATCCAAATGCCTTTTATATTAATGAGCTAGGGAAAAGAGGCATTTTAACAGGAGCTTCTGGCAGCAGCTATTTACCAACGAAATCTGTAACACGTGCAGATTTTGCAGTAATGCTAGCGAGAGCAGCTAATTTATCCTCTTCAAGCCCAACACCATTTAATGATGTACGTGGCAAAGCCTATGTAAAAGAAGTACAGGCATTACATGAAAAAGGTATTATGCCAGGCTCGGGGAGAGTTTATTATAATGCGAATGGACAAATGACGCGCCAACAAGCAGCAGTTATTTTAGATCGCTATTTAGATTATTTAGGGGTAGATGTATACCAAATATCTAAAGCAGGGAATTTGCATTATAAAGATGTCTATATGCTAACAGAGGTAGAGCAAAAGAGCATCGCATTAATGGATACATTGGATATTTTTACACCGAGCGTAAATGGCGAATTTCGTCCAAATGCCACTTTAACACGCTCTGAAATGGCGAGAATATTATATATCACGATGGAGCTAGCTGGGCTACTTTAGAAAGGGAGGTGTTGGGAAAGGGAAATCCTTTTCAACGCCTTTTTTTCAGCTATGCTTGAAAAAATTATACCGAGGTGTAATGGAGAAGAAGGAGAGAGATGGATGCACTATTTATCAATGATTTTTTTCAATATTGTTACACCTATTTTAGTCTTGCTGTTCATTGGGGGAATACTGCAAAAGAAGTTTTCCTTTAATTTAAAGGCGATGTCACAGCTTATTACATATTGCTTTATGCCAGCAGCAGTGCTGCTAAATTTGTATGAAACGGCTGTTCAACTTAGTTTAATTGGGCAAGTCGCACTGTTCATACTGTTTTTTATTGGCTCGCAAATGCTGCTAAGCCATCTGATTGCGAAACTGCTACGTTTACCTAAGCAGGAGGCAGCTGTTTTTAAAAATAGCGTTGTCCTCATTAACTCTGGTAACTATGGTATACCTGTAGCACAAATGATTTTTGCAACACAGCCAATCGGCGTAGCAATTCAAGTGATTATGGTTATTTTCCAAAATGTTACGACCTATACATATGGCTTGTATAATTTAATTTCAACAGCGAAATCAGGCAAGGAAATTTTGAAGGACTTCTTTAAAATGCCGATTATTTATGCATTAATTTTAGGGATTTTATTAAATATGCTGCATATACCAATTCCGCAACCGTTGTATATCCCATTAAACTATGTGGCGGAGGGCTTTGTTGCAGTTGCCTTAATTACACTAGGTGCGCAAATTTCCCAAATCGAAATGCGTGCAATGTTTAACAAAGTTATTTTTATTAGCTGCTTTACTCGTTTAATTGTAGGTCCTGCCCTTGCATTGCTCGTTATATTTGCTTTAGGGTTGGATGGTGTTGTAGCACAGTCGCTCTTAATTGCAAGTGCTTTCCCGACATCACGCAATAGCTCAAGCTTGGCACTCGAATATGATGTGGAGTCAGATACAGCGGCGCAGACGGTGTTATTTTCAACTATTGTTAGCTGTTTAACAGTGACAGTTGTCATCTATATGTCGCAAATATTATTTGGATAATGAAAAGGCCATCATGAAGCTTCATGATGGCTTTTAGGCTTGTTCGAGAAGTTGAACAAAACAACACCGCCAATAATTAATAAAAAAGTAATTACAGCAAAAGCTGCCAGAAAAGAGGCTTGTTTACTCTTTTCGGCAGCTTTTCATTGTGACTATTTTTTTGTATATGGATTTGTTAAGTCCATGCCATCTAACGTTAAGCCCATCGCTTTTGCTACACCTTCACCATATGCTGGGTCAGCTAAGTAGCAGTGTAAAATATGGCGACGTTTAATGAATTCTTCAACAGGTGCCATTTCAGCAGCCGTTGTTTCAAATAAACGCTGTTGCTGTTCAGCCGACATTAGGCGGAATAGCTTACCAGGTTGCTCGAAGTAAAGGTTGTCATCTTCACGGAAGTCGTGAATTCCTGCACCACCTTCAAGCGCTAAATGTGGCTCTGCTAGCTCTGTATTGTGCTCCCACTCACCGTAGCTGTTAGGCTCGTAGCTTAATGTTGAGCCTAAATTGCCATCAAAGCGCATTGCGCCATCACGATGGAATGTGCGGAATGGGCATTTTGGTGCGTTAACAGGTAGCTGATAATGGTTTACACCTAGACGGTAGCGCTGTGCATCTGCATATGCAAAAATACGCGCTTGTAGCATTCTGTCTGGTGAGAAGCTTAGACCTGGAACAATGTTTGATGGTGCGAATGCCGCTTGCTCTACTTCTGCAAAGTAGTTGTCAGGGTTGCGGTTTAATTCGAATTCACCAACAGGGATTAATGGGAAGTCACCTTTATACCAAACCTTTGTTAAATCGAATGGGTTGTATGGTAATTTACGTGCTTCTTTTTCTGTCATTACTTGAATGTACATTTTCCATTTAGGGAACTCTCCACGCTCGATTGCCTCGTATAGGTCACGTTGTGAAGATTCGCGGTCATTACCAATAATTTCAGAGGCTTGTGCACCTGTTAAGTTTTCAATGCCTTGCTCTGTGCGGAAGTGGAATTTTACCCATACGCGCTCATTATCTGCATTAATCATTGCATATGTGTGAGAGCCGAAGCCGTGCATATGGCGGTAGCCTTTAGGAATACCGCGATCAGACATAACAATTGTCACTTGATGTAATGCTTCAGGTAATGAAGTCCAGAAATCCCAGTTTGAATTTGCATTGTGCATATTTGTACGTGGGTCACGTTTTACAACATGATTTAAATCTGTAAAGTGTAACGGATCACGGAAGAAGAATACAGGTGTATTGTTACCAACTAAATCCCAGTTTCCTTCCTCTGTATAAAATTTTAAAGCGAAGCCGCGAATATCGCGCTCAGCGTCTGCTGCTCCACGCTCACCAGCTACTGTTGAGAAACGTGCGAACATTTCTGTTTTCTTTCCAATCTCAGAGAAGATTTTTGCTTTTGTATATTTAGTAATATCGTGAGTTACAGTAAATGTTCCGAATGCACCAGAGCCTTTTGCATGCATGCGGCGCTCAGGAATTAATTCACGATTAAAGTTTGCTAGTTTTTCGATTAACCAAACGTCTTGTAATAATAGTGGACCACGTGTCCCAGCAGACATTGAGTCATGGTTGCTTACTACTGGTGCACCACCAGCTGTTGTAAATCGGCGTTGTTTATCCATTGTCATAGTGAATAGACCTCCTAAATATATTTTAAAAACCTTTCGTCTATAACTATACCAAAACTACATCATAATTGCTACTAAATTATAATGATTCTATTTAAGTAATTTATCGTACGTTCAGAAAATTCTATTATTTAAGGCGTTTTATCATGATTCACTATAAAACGTCCCCTCTATAAGGGGGGATGAATACTTAGATTGCCCTTCATTACAGTAGGTGTCCAAACATTAACTGAATCCCGACGCAATTATACCAAGACGTAATGGATACAAAATCCTATATATCCACATCTTAAATATGTAGAGAAAGCGATATGATTGAAAATGATTTATACTAATTGAAAAAATATATGACATTTTAAAGGCATATTACAACTATAGGCGACCTTTTCATCGGTTTCTTATAGAATAGAAGGTAATTATAGCGCGAAGGAGTCGCAGTGTATGCAATTAACATTAACCTTTATTATTTTAATTACGACAATTGTTTTATTTGTTACGAATCGCTTTCGAGCGGATTTAGTTGCCATGCTAGCATTGCTTACTTTTGTTGTCTGTGGCATTTTAACACCCTCTGAGGCACTTGCAGGCTTTTCGAATTCGGTTGTTATTATGATTGCGGGATTGTTTGTCGTAGGTGCAGGAATTTTGCGCACAGGGCTTGCAGGAATGGCAGGAAATTTACTATTAAAATGGTCGGGAAATAGCGAGCGCAAATTATTTATATTGCTTTTAGTCATTGTGGCAACAGTTGGTGCATTTATGAGCAATACGGGCACAGTCGCATTAATGCTACCGATTGTTGTCAGCATTGCCATGAGTATACAAGCGAGCCCCTCGAAGTTTTTAATGCCGTTGTCTTATATAGCGAGTATGTCAGGGCTTATGACATTGATTGCTTCACCACCAAATTTAATTGTTTCGCAAATTTTAGTTGAAAATGGCTTTGCCAAGCTAGGCTTCTTTACGATTACACCAATCGGTATTATTGCAACGATTACGGCAATTATTTATTTAGTATTGATTCGCAATAAGCTGCTGCCAAATGATAAAAAGCGATTACAAACGAATGCAGGCTATAAGCTATCACCAAAAAAAATCGTGCAGGAATATGATTTGCACGATAAGCTATTTTGTGTAAATGTGCCCGAGGCTTCTTCCATTGTTGGACAGGGACTGGCGGAGTTGAAGCTACCTGCAAGCTATCATATTTTCATTATGAAAATTCAACGTCGTGCAACAGAAGGGATTAATTTGCTGCCAGTGACATATCAAGAAATGGCAGGACCGACAAGTGTTATTCGTCCAAATGACGCCCTTTATGTGCAAGGGGCGCAGGAGGATGTAGAGCGTTTCGCAGCTGATTATGGATTAACGATTGACTATACGACAGATGAGCATGTTGAGGAGCTAATCTCAAAAAAGATTGGCGTTGCAGAAGTGTTATTAACACCACAATCAAGTTTAATTGGTGAAACAGTCAGCAAAATGGGCTTTCGTAAAAAATATAATTTAAATATTATCGGTATCAACCGTAAAGGGGATTATATATTGCAGGATATGGCAGAGCAAAAGCTACGCTTTGGGGATGCCATTTTAGTACAAGGAACATGGGAGGAAATCGATTTATTATCGCGTGAAACACAGGATGTTGTCGTGATTGGGCAGCCGCGTGAGCATGCGGGTGTAGCAGCTGCTACAGGGAAAGCACCGATTGCTGGGGCAATTATGGCATTAATGGTCGGTTTGATGGTGTTTGAAGTGTTCGATGCTGTTATTTCGGTTTTAATCGGTGCGATTTTAATGATTATTACAGGCTGCTTGCGTAATATGGATGATGCGTATGGCAAAATGAATTTTGAGAGCATTGTACTTGTAGCCGCAATGCTGCCAATGGCGACGGCGCTACAAAAAACGGGTGGGATGGTTATCATTTCTGATGCAATCATTCGTGTGCTCGGAGAATATGGACCATATGGTGTCTTAATCGGTATTTATTTATTGACGGTTGTTTTTGGTCAATTTGTCAGCAATACGGCAACGGCTGTATTATTTGCGCCGATTGCGATGACGGCGGCGATGACGATGGAGGCAAACCCGTATACATTTATGATTGCTGTAGCGGCAGCAGCGGGGATGGCATTTGCTACACCTATTGCGTCACCAACAAACTCGCTTGTGTTAACGGCGGGTGGCTACAAGTTTATGGACTTCGTGCGAGTAGGTGTACCGTTACAAATTATTATGTTTATTGTCATGATGATTGCTATTCCATTGCTTTTCCCATTTTAAAAATGAAGGCTGTACCTATTGTAAAGGTGCAGCCTTTTTACGTTGAAAATACATCCCATATGCATCCAATTTTACTGTATAATAGTTCGCGGGAGGGATAAAATGATTCGTGCATTAAAAGTGGGGCTCAAAATTGAGTTAACTAATCGAAAAAATTTGTTTTTATTGCTTATTGTTGCGCTTATTACAGTAGGGATGATGTTTTATATTAAGTCGCAATCAGCTGGTAACCAAATCGTAGAAAAAACAGGGGATTTTTATTCTGCACAGGCAGCATTGACGAAGTTTCAAGTAGTAGATGCCTCAGAGGATGGGGATGGAAGCGATTTATATAAAAATTTAAACAAGCAAAAAATTGCTGTCGCCTTACAAATTGCTGCGTTAAAAATGCAGAAGAGCAAAATGTATTATGAAACTTCAATCGAAATCGCTGAATTGCGTGCCAAGGCATATGACTATGAGGAATATGATAAAGTAGCTTCACTCATGCCATCACGTATAAAAAATACATTAAATCATATGTATTTTACACATTTGCTAAAATCGGAGCAGTCTGTAGTGCAAAATCCGCTACAATTTTTCCCGTTTTTACTGTTTTTCTTTAGTATTGTGGGAGCTGGCTGGTATATTTTCATTAGCTTTTATACAAGCTCTATTTTGTTAGATGATTTCGAGCATTCAAGTATGATTAAAGGCTATCCAATTCGCTTTGACCAATACATATTTACAAAATGTGTAACTTATTTCTTATACATATTAGCATTTATTGTGGTCATTATTGCTTGTGCAACGCCGTTACTATTTATAAATGGAGCGGGAGACGCAAGCTATCCAATTGCGGTTTATGTAGGTGAACCTGCGATTTATTCAATAATTCATTATGTGATTATTAGCATTGGCTACATGATTGTAGTGGCTATTTTTGCAATGCTCTTATCTATTATTTTAAATGTTGTCTTGAAAAATATGTATTTAACACTGTTCGTACAAAGTATTTTATTCTTTTTACCAGAAGTATTCCCATCGATGATTAGCTTTATGCCGTATAATCCGTTTAATTTTTTGAATTTTAACAAGATTTTGAGTGGTTACCCTTTAGAGCTTGCAAAGCCTGTAGATGTGACGATGACAATAGGTTTGATCATCTTGCTTGTTTGCATTGCATTGATGATGTTTGTTATTAAAACATTCTTTTCAACAGGGAAAATAGCGAGAGTATAGGAGGGGTTATCATGTGGGCATATTTTAAATTCGAGCTTGTGCAGTTTTTTACGAATAAGAAAAATATCGCAATCTACGTATTGTTATTATTCGCTGCTTTATTTTATGCAATTAAAATCGCACCTGCCTATGATCCCATTGAGCAGGTAGATGTTGATGAAATTGAGGCACGCTATTTAACGAGAGAGACGTTTATTAATCATATGGCTGGGAAGGACTTGCGATTTGTGCATCCAGCTGTGAGAGAGGCATTACAAATGTTCAATGATATTAATCCATTGGATGCCGATCGTTTAGAGAGCTTGGAAAGTGGCGATTTACAAAAATATGCTACTGCAACAAGTAGCTGGTATTATATTACAAATGCCTACACACAACATAGTGGCAATCTTTACTATAATCCGCGTTACTACACATATGGTAGCCAGTATGCCGATGCCGATGCTTATTATGCTTATTTGGAAGCTGCTAAACGTTACGAGGAGTTTGCACAAGCAGAGTATGAGCTATCAATTAATTTATTTGAGCAAAGAACAGCATGGCAAACAGTAGAACGCTTAATGAAAGGTGTACTACCAATCGTTTTGATTGTTTGTGCATTGCTGTTAGCAGTAGATATTGTAACAAAGGATCGCTTGCATCCAACGCTGTTAAAGGGCTTTCCAATTGCTGATTGGAAAAGGCTGTTGATTAAAGGATTGGTAGCCTTTGTTGGTAGTCTTGTTTTATTCGTGCCACTCGCTATTGGATTTTTAATTGTAGGTATGCAATTCGGCTTCGGTTATCTCGACATTCCGGTGCCACAATACATTGTTAACTATAAAGAACAACAGCAACAAGGCATCTTTACAGTAATATCTTTAGCAGTCTTTTTAGGACAATGTATTCAGCTGTTATTGCTATGGTTTATGGCGATTATTACGCTTGTATTATTATTCAGTGTTGTACTGCGCAATGAAGTAATTAATTTAGGAATTGGCCTTGTGATTATTTTCGCGGAATATTTCTACTTTAGTCGAGGTGTTGGCTTCTTATGGCATATTGAAAATTACCCAACATCGTATATGCAAATTGGACAAATTGTATCTAAATTACGCAATTACTATTACGACACAGAAATAATGTCAGCACAGCTAGGAATGAGGCTGTTAGCGATTTATATAGTAGTTATGCTAGTCATTACGCTATGTATCTCACTTAATAAACGTTTTAAATTGGTGAAGTAGGAGGGGAATGGAATTGATTGAACTACAAAATATTAAGCTAAGCTTTGGCGAGAAAAAGGTATTAGATAACATTAGCAATACCTTTCAGCAAGGGGAAGTAATTGGTCTTGTTGCACCTAATGGAACAGGAAAATCTACATTGATGAATGTGATGATGAATTATGCAACACCAAATAGTGGGAAAGTAGTCTTTAAAAATAATTTAACTTATTCAAGCAAAGCGAATGAAGTGAAAATCCATCAATTGATTTCAATGATGCCTGATCAAAGTGATTTGTACAATCATTTAAGCGGTCGTGACCATTTAAAAATTTATTGTACAATGTGGAATTCAGATCCAAAGCTCATTGACACAACGATTGAAGCCTTGAACATGGGGCATTATGTCAATAAAAAAGCTGGTACATACTCATTAGGGATGCGCCAACGTTTATGCTTTGCAATGCAAATTGTTGCCAACACAGAAATTATGTTAATGGATGAAGTGATGAACGGACTTGACCCGATTAACGTAGAAATTATTTCAGGTGTGTTAATGGAGAAGAAGGCTGAAGGTAAGCTTATCGTCATTGCCTCACATTTACTCGATAACTTAGAAAAATATGCAGACCGTATCTTTTTATTTAAGGATGGTCAGCTAATTGATGTCGATGAAGTTGTTAATGGCTTTAGTGGAACTGCTATGACAACGGTACGTGTGAAAAACATGTCAGAGGATATGAAGGCAGCATTCCAAGTACGTTATCCAAACTTGCGCGTCCAAACATTAGTCAATGATATGACGCTGCTAACACTAGATAAAAAAGATGCAGAAACTCTTGGCGAGATGGCTATTCATCTAGCTGAACTAGAAATAAACGATTTCACATTTGGTAAGGTAACATTGAATGATTTGTATGCGATGTATTATGGGTAAGTAAAGGGGAAGTATCATAAATATAATAGGAGGAGGGTGTGTATGAAAAAAGAGGTGCTGGTATTTATTTCGGAGGGCTATGCTGACTGGGAAGGTGCATATATTTGCTCAGAGCTAAATAAGCCAGAAACAGAGTTCGCTGTAAAAACGTTAGCTATTAGCAACATACCTGTAAAATCAATGGGTGGTTTTAGTGTTGTACCTGATTATTCTATTGATGAACTCCCTCCACATTTTGAAATGCTCATTTTGATTGGTGGCACATCTTGGGCTAAAGGTGAAAATAATCGCATTCAAGTTGTTATTGACATTTGTTTAAATAAAAACATTCCTGTTGCAGCAATATGTGATGCTTGTACTTTTTTAGCTGATAAAGGCTACTTAAATAATATTGAACATACAGGAAATTCAGTTACCTATTTGGAGAAATTCGCACCTCATTATAAAGGAACACAGCATTTTGTTGAGAAGCAGGTAGTGTCAGCGGATGGATTTATTACAGCGAATGGGACAGCGGCGGTAGAGTTTGCAAAAGAAGTGCTGAGCTACTTACATGTAATGGAGCCCGACGTTTTAGAAGAGTGGTATCAATTATTTAAAGTCGGGTTTTATCAAAAATAAAAGAGATTAACCTTAGAAAAACAATAAATAGGTGGCAGAGAAGCAGTGCTTTTCTGTCACCTATAATTTTTAGTTACGAATCAAATAATCAAATGCGCCAAGTGCAGCTGTTGCACCAGAGCCCATTGAAATAATAATTTGCTTATAGGCACTATCTGTACAATCACCTGCTGCGAATACGCCAGGGACGCTTGTTGCGCCATGTCGATCAACAACGATTTCACCAAAGCGTGTACGCTCAAATTCCTCGCCTAACCATTCTGTGTTTGGTACAAGACCGATTAAAATGAAGACACCTTGTACGTCAATGTGGCGCTCCTCACCTGATTCACGCTCTACATATGTTAAGCCGTTCACTTTATCTGTCCCTGTAATTTCCTTGGTTTGGGCGTTTGTTACAACCGTTACGTTCGGTAAGCTAAACAGGCGTTTTTGTAAAACTTCATCCGCCTTTAATTCGGCGTTGAATTCAATGACTGTTACGCTCTTTACGATACCTGCTAAATCAATAGCAGCCTCGATACCAGAGTTCCCCCCACCGATTACCGCTACATCTTTACCTGCGAATAATGGACCGTCACAGTGTGGGCAGTAGGCAACACCTTTATTTTTGAATTCAGCTTCACCAGGAACGCCAACATTGCGCCAGCGAGCGCCTGTTGATAAAATAACCGTTTTACTTTTTAATACGGCACCGTTTTCAAGCTCGACTTCAATTAAATCTTTCTTTTCTAAACGTGTTGCACGCTGTGTATTCATAATATCTACTGGATAGTCCTTCACATGCTCTTCAAGACCTGCTACAACGCGTGGTCCTTCTGTATGTGTTGTACCGATAATATTTTCGATTGATAATGTATCGTTTACTTGACCGCCGAAGCGCTCTGCTACAAGACCTGTACGAATACCTTTACGCGCTGCATAAACAGCGGCACTTGCACCAGCAGGGCCACCGCCAACAACTAATACGTCGAACGGTTCTTTGTTTTCGAATTCAGCAGCATCTGGGCCGCCACCTAGCTTACCCAAAATCTCTTCTAATGTCATACGACCGCTACCAAATGGCTCACCATTTAAATAAACAGTCGGCACAGCCATGATGTCCTTGCTTTCTACCTCTTCCTTAAATGCTGCACCATCAATCATCGTATGAGAAATATTTGGATTCAATACGCTCATAATGTTCAGTGCTTGTACAACGTCAGGACAGTTGTGACAGCTTAAGCTAATATATGTTTCAAAGCGATATTCGCCTTGAATCGCTTTCACTTGGTCAATAACAGCTTGCTCTACTTTTGGTGCGCGACCACTTACTTGTAATAAAGCTAAAACAAGTGATGTGAACTCGTGACCTAGTGGAACGCCTGCGAAGACGATACCAGTTGCTTCGTTTGCACGGTCTACCGTAAAGCTAGGTGTGCGAGCAAGTGTTGTATTTTCTACTGTAATACGCGAAGACATTGTTTTTAGTTCATTTACTAGTTCAAGCATTTCTTTAGAAACGCTATCATCACCAGCGCTTACTTTTAGTACAATATCACCCTCCATTAATTCTAAATATTGGGCTAATTGTGCTTTAATATCTGCATCTAATAACATCAGTAAAACTCCCTGTTTTAATAAATTTAAAAAGCTCCAGAACTATTAAAAGGCAAAAAAAAATCAACATGGCCTTTTATATATTAAAAAAATAGCTGTCTGGAAAGTGGTGTGTTAGCCTACTTTCCAGACAGCCTTTGTTTTTGTTGCTTAGATTTTACCTACTAATTCAAGGCTTGGTTTTAATGTAGCAGAACCTTCTTGCCATTTAGCTGGGCAAACTTCGCCTGGATTGTTGCGTACATATTGTGCTGCTTTAATTTTGTTTACTAATGTGCTTGCATCGCGACCAATACCGTCAGCATTGATTTCAACAGTTTGTACAACACCATCTGGATCGATGATGAATGTACCACGGTTAGCAAGACCAGATTCTTCATCCAACACATCAAAGATTCTAGAAATATTGTGAGATGGGTCACCAATCATGATGTACTCGATTTTGCCGATTGCTTCAGAAGAATCGTGCCATGCTTTATGTGTAAAGTGTGTGTCAGTTGATACAGAGTATACTTCAACACCTAGTTCTTTTAGAGTTGCATATTGGTTTTGTAAATCTTCTAATTCAGTTGGGCAAACGAATGTGAAGTCTGCTGGGTAGAAGCAAACAACGCTCCATTGACCTTGGAAGTTTTCTGAAGATACGTCGATGAATTCACCTTTTTGGAAAGCTTGAGCTTGGAATTCTTCTATTTTTTTGCCGATTAATGCCATGATAAATTTCCTCCTTGTTTATGAAAAAACTACAATCACTATTCTACACGAAGCGCCTCCAAATGAGAAATGAAATGCATTATAGACATGCTAAAAGGCGTTGGAGCCATATGTAGCAAGCTTAACAATGACAATGAATGTCAAGCATATTACATACATAAATGCGCTTTATTAATAGTTATTGCTTTTTTATAATAATTATTGCTTACGACTAAAATTATGGTGGAAAACCATCTATTCTGTCAAGGTTATGGTAGCCAAAAACGAGTGGTTTATACAGAAAGTTTGGAAATTGTTCATAATTGGCGATATTTTGCTGAAAGCTCTTGAATCAGTAAGTGCAGGCAGGGAGAGCGGCAAATAAATCTGAGAACTCGCAAATATAAAAGAGAAAGTCGCAAATAAATCCGAGAGTTCGCAAATAAAAAGGGAAAGTCGCAAATAAATTTGAGAACTCGCAAATATCTCAGAGAAGCTATAAATAAAAGAGTCCCTAAAAATTTTCCAATTATTTTTTGAAACTATTTTTTCATTTCTCCGTCTGTACGGTGCTTAAATGACAGAGGGAGGTAAAATGATGAGAAAAGTTTATATAAATGGGCTGTTACTTGTTGGCTTAGTTATATTGATTATAGTTATTTATACGAAATGGATTTCAGTTGAAACGGAGGCATTTGCACAAGGCTTTCAAGCTGAGGAGAGAAAATTTATCATATTGCAGGAGCGTCAGCCAATTTATATGAAAGACACGGCATTCCTGAAAATAGGTGAGATAGAGGCGAATCAGCCTTTTGCTATTATCGGCGAAGATGAGGCTTATTATGAGCTACGATTAGGGAAAATGACTGTCTTTGTCCGCAAAGGGCAAGCGATTGTTGAAAAAAAGAAAGTAATGACAGCAGTACATACAGAGCAGCATGCTGCAATCAAAACACAACAAAAAACCATTGTTTATGATGCAGCTAATTTGCAGAGTGCAACGTTAATGTATTTAGAAGAGGGCTATCGTTATCCTGTAGTACAAGAGGAAAAAGATTGGTATATCGTAAACATAGGGGAGCGATTAGGGTATGTGTCTAAACGATCCGTTGCTCTCGATGAAGGGCTACCAGTACTTGTATATCATCATATTTTGCCAAAAAGCTTAATGAAAACGACAGCAAGTACAATTTCGCTAGAGGCTTTTGAACAGCAAATGGACTACTTAGCGGATAATAAATTTAAAACATTGATGGCAAATCAATTTTATGATTATTTGGAAGGACGCCTTGTTGTACCAACAAATGCGCTATTAATTACATTTGATGATGGTTTACTATCAACGAAGGAGTATGCCTATCCTATTTTAAAGCAACATGGCTTTACCGCGATTCAGCATATTATTTCCTCGCGTGTAAATAGGGCGCAAGAGGGGCAAGTATTCGATGCAGAAGGACCACTACAATTTTTCACAAATTCCGATTTGATAGAGCTAGCAGATGTCTTTCAGTTTGAAGCACATACGTATGATTTACATTCACTCAATGAGGGTATAGGAATTGCTTTAGAGCGCTCGGAGGAAGAAATTATAATGGATTTACAGCATAATCGACAACAAGTGCCAGACGCTATTTCGTTAGCTTATCCATATGGGCATTATAATGAGGAGTTTATGCGAGCAGCTAAAGAGGTAGGATTATTAATTGCCTTTACAACAGTGGAGGGTTATGCAAATATGAATGCTTCCAACTATGAAGTATGTAGATTTGGAATGACAGAGAAAAAATCATTCGAGCAATTTACCACTTACGTAAACGGTAACATGATATGGCAATAGAAAAGGGTGAGGTTTGACAAATGAATGACATTGACCAAATTATTGATGAGCATTCACGCTATTTAGTGCGTATCGCTTATTTATACGTAAAAAATTGGTCGACAGCTGAAGATATTGTGCAGGAAGTATTTGTTACATTTTTTCAAAAAAGCGAGCAATTTCGTCAGGAAGCGTCGTTAAAAACCTATTTAACTAAAGTGACAGCTAATCGCGCAAAGGATTATTTACGCTCGTGGAAGCATAAAAAAGACGTATTATTTGAAACGATTTTTACATCGACAAAGGGTATAGAGGAAATGATGTTAGAGCAGGAGCAGCTTGCAGCGCTCGAGAAAAATCTTTTTCAGCTACCATTAAAATATCGTGAGCCATTAATACTCTTTTATTATGATGAGCAGTCGATTGTAGAAATAGCAGACTATTTACAGCTCAATGAAAATACAGTGAAAACACGGCTGCGACGAGCGAAGCAGCAATTAAAAGAGTTTTTTGAAGAAGAGGAGGTCGAAAGCAATTGAGCGACTTTAAACGCAAGCTTGATAAAATGATGGGCGACACATCCATGCAGGAGAGACGAATAAAGCAACGTGTACATGAAAACTTGCGAGCGCCAGCGAAAAAGCCTTCTTGGCAAGTACCATTTGTAACCGCAGCAATCGCTGTAGTAGCGCTGTTTCTATTTATTACGTTTAACCCGATAGAGCAGCTTTCATCAAATGAAGGACCAGAAATCCCATATGATCCACTCGATGATTTAGCACAAATTTCTGCCTTGCAAAAAAAGCAGAAGCTATCTTCGATTCGCTATGAGGAATTGGCAGAGCTGCCGCATTTCGATAAAGTGGACGGAGTGCATTATGTCGATCGAGAAGCCTTTTCGTTAGAGGGAAGTACAAATACTTTCCATACAGTCATCGAACGCAAAGCGAATTTATATGATGGCGTCGTTTATAAGGTTGGTGACATTGTGCGTACAATGACAAATACGACGAGCCATTTGCCAACATATGCAGATGCTTATTATGAGGTGGTTGCTGTGCCAGGGGATCGGATTGTACTGAAAAATGGGCAATTAAAAGTAAATGGCAAGCAAGTGCAATCAGAAATTATGGACTATTATAAAGAAAATGGTGTAACAATTGTAGGTGGCTATGACCAGCTATTGAACGCACGCGAATATTTTTTAATTAATCATTTCCCCGCTAGTGAAACAGTACAAGCTGGAACAATTACACCTGTACACAAAATTTACGGTGAGGTTGTAGGGCTGGCAACAGAGGAAAATACAGAATCCATTTATTTAGCCAAGGAGGGAGCAAACAGCTACCCAGCAGAGCAACATTTTGATTTGTTTTTATATGATAGTCTTTTTGGTGATGGTGCATTGGCACAATCCATGTTAGATTCTTCAGTATCGATTACACGTATGGGCGAGCTATTTTTAGAGGCAGCCTATCGAAAGGTTTCGCCAATTGCTGATAATCAGGTAGAAGTGCGCTATCAATACAGGCGAGCAGGGGTTAGTGAGCATGTATTTCATATGGAGCAGCAGTCAAATACAGGGATATGGATAGTGAGTGAATGAAAAATAATAGGGATCTTACTATTTTGAGATTACTTCTATGATTTTCTGAAAAAGCTGTCTAAGAAGTCAGAAATTCCTTGAACAATTTAAAAGTGAAGGTAACAACGTTTAATCCAGTGTTTTTAAAATTTCAAAAAACATCCACACCTTTTCTAAATAGTGAATATTTCAATCAAAAAGCACAGCGTTGTTTGGAAAATGGTGTGATAGTCCATTTTTCAGTAGTTGTAGCCTGATCGTATTAATTTAGGATGTATTTTGTCACTTTCATATCAATTACATCGGACAGCATCATCAATAACCATAAACTTTATTAAAATTTCTATAAAATAGCTCACTAGGAAAATCCAGTGGGCTATTTTTTTCTAACCAAATGTAGAAAGTAAATTTATTTCCTCTTTTTTCAGATTCTTTGAAGCAATAAATGAAGGGAGGATGACGATGTGAGTTTATGAGAATGGGTAGTTAAAAATTAAAGGATTTTTTGAATATCGTCAGAACAACAGAGGATAAATAAGCAAGAAGTTTAGTTACTTGAAAACCAAACTTCAAGTAAGCATGACAAAACAGGATATTTAGAAAAAAGTGAATTAGGAAAATATTAACATACTGATAAAATCTTATAATTAAAAATAAGATTATTCAGCTAAATGGAAATCCCAATTATCTTATGAAATTTTGATTCAATATTTCATGGTAGTTTGGATTTTCTATTTATATTGATGTGAATTAAAGGACATAGGTATTATCAGAAATAGAACCAAGGGAAACAAGAGCAAAAGACATAAAACAATAATTTCTCTATAAAATAGCGTAGTATGTGTTTTTGTATTTTATTGTTTTATACTATATGTATAAGTAATCTAAAGGGGGATTTTTTATGAGTGATATTAAAAAATATGGTAGGTCTATGTTTGAAGAATATAAAAATATAAATGAGTATGAACAGGAGTTTTGGTATGCACGAGATATGCAACAAATCTTGCAATATACTCAATGGCGAAATTTTTTAAATGTTATTGAAAAGGCTAAAGTTGCATGTGAATCAAGTGGAAATATAATTAATGACCATTTTGCTGACGTCAGCAAAATGGTCCAACTCGGTTCTGGTGCAGAACGTGTAATAGAGGATATAATACTTTCAAGGTATGCTTGTTATTTAATTGTACAAAATGCAGATCCATCTAAAGAAGTTGTAGCATTAGGTCAAACATATTTTGCGATTCAAACAAGAAAGCAAGAACTTCAAGACGAGTTTGATTCTTTAAGTGAAGATAAAAAGCGTTTGGCTATTAGAAATGAGTTAAAAGAGCACAATAAATCACTAGCTGAGGCTGCACAAAATGCTGGAGTTGAAACACCAGCAGATTATGCTATATTTCAAAATTATGGATATAAAGGGTTGTATGGTGGGTTAGGACAGAAAGAAATCCATGCTAAAAAAGGATTGAAAAAGAGTCACAAGATTTTAGATCATATGGGAAGTACTGAACTTGCAGCAAATCTGTTTCGAGCAACTCAAACAGATGAAAAATTAAGAAGAGAAAACATTTCTTCAAAAGCAGAAGCCAATAAAACACATTTTGATGTTGGTATAAAAGTCAGAAAAACAATTGAAGAACTTGGTGGCACAATGCCTGAAGATTTACCAACACCTTCAAAAAGTATACAGCAGATTGAAAAGCAACAACAAAAGGGATTAATCTTTAAAAAAGAGGAATAATATTAGCAACCTAATAGATAAATTTAAAAACGTACTTACATTAGTCACGTAGAAGCTTTCCATTAACCAAATGCAAAATTATATAAATGGATGTTAAATAGATATCTATTATCAAGGTGCGTGTGACAAAAGCTAGGAGAAGTTGACTGTTTAATCTATGTGCAAGCGAATATATCCGAATATTTCGTGAATTAATGGTTTATATTATTTAATTTATTGTTGCACAAAGACCTAGATATTGGTTATGGTAAATTCTCTGTCAAGTAGATGGTTGAAATAAATAAGAAATGTTAAGCAGCTTGGGTCTAAGCTGCTTAAAAAATGTGATAATTGAAAGGGATTTCCTTCAAAACCTTACGTTATTATAAATAAAAAAGGGTGTGAAGCTTTTTCTAAAAATAAATGCTAGTAGTCTTTTGCATGCATTATTATTTATAGTAATAGCCCAACTTTTGCTTAATGTGTATCGATTGAACCGAGTGACGAATATAGAAATGTCAAAACTGATTCTGTGGGGTACACTGAGTATTGTTTTATTGATTCTCATCTGTAGTGTTATAAATATAAAGGTTTTGCAAAAATCAAAATGGAGTTACATAGGTATCTTTTTGTGGTTGCCTTATGCTTGTTTATTCGTTTATGTTTTTACGAAAGTATTCCCGATGACAAATGCATTTGATGTACCACCTGCAGCAATGGGATTGATTTTAATAGGAGTTAGTTTTTTGTATTTTATTTATGTCGCTCTTATTATTCTATTTGTTAATCGCAAGCAAATATCTCTTTAATTTTGCACTATTGGATTATTCGCTCGATAACGATACGGTGTTGTCCCTAAATGCTGCTTAAATACTTTAATAAAATAATTAACATCCTCAAAGCCATTTAACTGTGCGATTTCTGTAATCGCTAAATCCGTTTCTAGCAACGCCTTCGAAGCTGCTTGAATGCGCACATTTTGCACATAACGCTTAAAAGGAATGCCCTGTTTTTTAGAAAAGAGGGTACTTAAATAATTCGGGCTAATACCGAGCTGCTGAGCGACACTGTGCAAGTTCAACGTGCTATCGCTAAATTCACGCTGGATGAGCTCGATGGCTAACTCGCTGTAATCTGCCTTCAACTGCTCCTTCGACTTTTCCACAGCATCTATAAGCATTTGCGTAAACAGCATCATTTCCTGCAAAATCGAATATAAAATCGGCCCCTCCAAAATCAAGTGAAAAAGCTTGCGATAATCTGCCTCGATTGATGCTTGCTGCTGCAAATGATATTTCATCATATAGCGTCGCAATTGCGCAAGTACACTTGTTAAATGAATGCGTACATCATCATGATGATAAAATGTATCTGCCTTTGCGAGCTGATAAAGGAATGCTTTAATTGCACCTGTATCTCTCTCTTCCAAGCTATTAATCCATAGCTGCTGCTCCTCTGGTGTTAATAGTGGGTCAAGCCTCACAATTGAAAATTGCTCAGAGCTAAGGAAAATATGCTCATAGCCTTTGTAAAAGCGTTGAATCAACACTTTTTTTACCTCATCATACATTTCACGTATCGTGGCATTATCACCATCGTACAATGCAATATTCATATATTGTGAGCTGACGACATGCCATTCTTGAATCAGTAAACGGAGCTGCTTTAATAATTCGTCACGCCCTACATTTTCCACAACACAAATAATGCGATTTTGTAGAGGTAAAGCCGTCATTTGCTGGAACAAACGCAGCTCAATAAACCATTGATAAAGCTGTAAATTTGATTCAAAATGGGATGGCTCAATAATGAAAAAATGCTTTTCCTTTATATCAATAATTGTTGGCTTTTTTAAATATAAATCAACATATAGCTGGACATCCGTTGCGGCTGTTGTTGCTATAGGTCTAGCGCGATCAATATTTAAAGCGAGCAATGTTGTTTTTAACTGCTCTAATGGAATAGGCTTCACAAATAACTGGGCAGCTTGTAATTGAATGGCTTTTGCGGCATGCTGAAAAATCGGCTGTGCAGTTAATGCGACAATATGTGGCTGATAGCGTTGCAGCAGCTTTTCAATAGAAGGTGTCACCATTTCAATTTCAACGATGATGACATGTGGCTGCAATGTCTCCATAGAAATTTGTAACTGCGCTGTATCTTGCACATACTCCACCTCAACATGGCTAGGGAAGTAATTTTTTATATACCAGCTAATGCCTCGTGCCTCTTCAATATCTCGATCAATTAATAAAATACGCATGTTATCACCTTTAATAAATTCTATTTCTTATATTATTTATATTTTAAATCGTAAGTAGATATTTATTTCTTTAAATATTACTATATTGTGCAATGTAAATCCATTTATTCAGAATTGAAAGAAATTTAAAGTGTAAGTAAGGGGGGATAGAATGACAACTAATCAACAAACAGAGCTCCTAGGGTTTCGCCCTAAACAAGCTGTGAAAATGATTGTGTGTAGTTTGATTGGGATATTTAGTTTCTTTGTAACGTTTGAATGGCAAGGAAAGTCATCTATTTTAATTGATCATATTGTAACGTTTCTTTCGACAAATGTTCCACAAGTAATCAATGTTTATATTATTCTCATATTAGTCCTTGGGGCGTTATATCCGTTTGTTACAGGCAAGTGGAAAAAATCGAAAGTTGACATTATATTATCTATTTTCAAGATTGGCGGATTAGCTGCTGGTATTATGCTAATTTTTGGCTTCGGCCCAGCATGGTTGTTTAATCCTGATATTGGCCCGTTTTTAATGGAAAAGCTGATTAAGCCTGTAGGGGTCTTGATTCCAATTGGTGCAATCTTTTTAGCATTATTGGTTAGCTATGGCTTATTAGAATTTATTGGGGTATTTATGCAGCCCGTTATGAAGCCGCTGTTTAGAACACCGGGACGTTCAGCAGTCGATGCTGTAGCGTCGTTTGTAGGGAGCTATTCAGTCGGACTATTATTAACAAATCGCGTTTTCAAAGAAGGGAAGTATACGATCCGCGAAGCGGCAATTATTGCAACAGGCTTTTCAACTGTATCAGCTACATTTATGGTCGTTGTTGCCAAAACGCTTGATTTAATGGAGCATTGGAACGCATTCTTCTGGGTGACTTTAGTCATTACCTTTATTGTAACCGCTATCACTGCGAGAATTTACCCGCTACGCTCCATGAGTAACGATTGCTATGAAGGCTCAACACATCAACCAGAAGTGATTGTACGCAAGGACCGTTTGAAAACAGCATGGCATGAAGCGATGGTGGCAGTTGACGCAACACCGCCACTAATGAAGAATTTATATCTTCATTTGAAAGATGGACTCATTATGACGATGGGGGTTATTCCTTCCATTTTGTCAGTAGGCTTATTAGGAGTGGTACTTGCAACGTATACACCTGTTTTTGATATCGTTGCGTATATCTTTGTGCCATTTACTTATATATTGCAAATACCAGATCCAATGCTTGCAGCAAAAGCGGTATCGTTATCAATTGCAGAAATGTTTTTACCTGCATTAGTCGTAACACAGGCAGCAATGGTGACGAAATTTATTGTAGCAGTTGTATCGATATCAGCCATTTTATTTTTCTCGGCTGTTATTCCAGTTATTTTATCAACAGACATTCCGTTATCTATTCGTCAAATGATTATTATTTGGTTTGAACGCGTAGTTTTAACGTTAATTTTAGTAACACCAATTGCATTTTTATTATTTTAAAGGGAGAGATTGATAATGGCTTTTAAAACAAACATTAAAGCACCAAGAGGAAATGAATTAACATGTAAAGGATGGACACAGGAAGCAGCAATGCGCATGCTGATGAACAACCTTGACCCTGAAGTAGCGGAAAATCCAGATGAGCTAGTTGTTTATGGTGGTATCGGTAAAGCGGCACGTAACTGGGAAAGCTATGAGCAAATTATTGAATCATTAAAGAAGCTTGAAAATGATGAGACATTAATTGTGCAATCAGGGAAGCCTGTAGCAGTATTCCGCACGCATGAAAATGCACCACGCGTATTAATTGCGAACTCCAATTTAGTGCCACAATGGGCAAATTGGGATAAGTTTTATGAGCTGGAAGAGCGCGACTTAATGATGTATGGACAGATGACAGCGGGTAGCTGGATTTACATCGGAGCGCAAGGAATTTTACAAGGGACGTATTTAAGCTTTGTAGAGGCTGGTAAAAAAGTATTTGGCTCAGCAGATTTACGTGGAAAATTCATTTTAACTGGTGGTATGGGCGGTATGAGTGGTGCACAGCCACTTGCAGGTAAAATGGCTGGGGCAGTCATTCTAGTAGTAGAGGTAGAGCGTGCGAAAATTGAGCGTAAAATCAAAGAAGCATACTGTGATTATTTAGTAGAAACAGTAGATGAGGCGATTGCGTTAGTCAACGAGCTACGTGAGAAAAATGAGCCTGCATCAATCGGTCTTGTAGGCAACTGTGCAGATGTTAACCGTGAGCTATTAAATCGTGGCATTATTCCAGATTTCGTAACAGACCAAACATCAGCGCATGACCCAATCAACGGCTATGTACCAAATGGCATGACTTTAGAGGAAGCATTTGCACTGCGCAAGGCTGACCCGAAAACATATGAGCAAAAAGCGAAGGAAACAATGGCAGAGCATGTGCGCACAATGTTAGAATTCCAAGAGAAGGGTGCGGAAGTATTCGACTACGGCAATAATATTCGTGCATATGCGCAGGAAATGGGTGTTGAAAATGCCTTCGCCTTCCCAGGCTTCGTACCAGCATACATTCGTCCACTATTCTGTGAAGGTAAAGGGCCATTCCGTTGGGCTGCATTATCTGGTGACCCAGAGGATATTTACAAAACAGATGCGTTAGCGAAGGAAATGTTCGCACAGGATGAAGGCTTAGTCAACTGGATTGATATGGCTCAAAAAATGGTGAAATGGCAAGGGCTGCCTGCACGTATTTGCTGGCTAGGCTATGGCGACCGTCACCGCTTCGCATTACGCGTAAACGAAATGGTAGCAAATGGTGAGCTAAAAGCACCAATTGTATTCGGTCGTGACCATTTAGACTCAGGCTCTGTAGCTTCACCGAACCGTGAAACAGAAGGAATGCGTGATGGTACAGATGCAGTGTCAGACTGGCCGCTATTAAATGCACTTGTGAATACAGCGAGCGGTGCAAGCTGGGTAAGCTTACATCATGGCGGTGGCGTAGGTATGGGCTTCTCACAGCACGCAGGTCAAGTGCTTGTAGCAGATGGTAGCGAGCTAGCAGCGGAAAAAATTAAACGAGTATTAGTAGCAGACCCAGGTATGGGGGTTGTGCGCCATGCCGATGCAGGATATGATATTGCAATTCGCACAGCAAAAGAAAAAGGCGTACAAATGCCGATGTTAAAGGACTGAGAAAATGGCGTTATTAATTATCAATGCAAATGAAGTCGTGACATTAGCGAGTGAGAAAAAAGAGCCTCGTATCAAAGAGGAAATGGCAGAAATCAATGTGCTACAAGACGTAGCAGTGTTAGTGGCCGAGGGGGAAATCGTCGAGATTGCTCCCCTTGAGCAGCTAAAAAGCGATTATGCAGCATTAGTAGAAAGTGCAGAAGTGATTGACGCGAAAGGGCAAATCGTCTTACCAGGCTTCGTTGATGCACATACACACTTAGTACATGGTGGTACACGTGAAAACGAATTTAATATGCGTTTAAATGGTGCAACATATATGGAAATTATGAATGCTGGTGGCGGTATTCATTACACAACCACAAAAACGCGTGAGGCGAGCTTTGATGAGCTATACGATAAAACGTATGTGCATTTAAATACGTTTTTAAAGCACGGTATTACAACGGTTGAAGCAAAATCGGGCTACGGTCTTGATTGGGAAACGGAATATAAGCAATTAACTGTCGCGAAAAGGCTACAGGAAACGCATGCCATAGATGTTGTTTCAACATTTATGGGTGCACATGCTGTCCCGAAGGAATATAAGGAGAACAGCGACAAATTCGTTGATATCGTTATCGAGGAAATGCTGCCAAAAGTAGCGGAGCTCGGTTTAGCTGAATTTAACGATGTATTTTGTGAGCATGGCGTCTTTACACCAGAGCAATCACGCCGCATTTTATTAGCGGGTAAAGCATTAGGCTTAACGCCGAAAATTCATGCTGATGAAATCGAGCCATATGAGGGGGCAGAGTTAGCAGCAGAGGTTGGTGCTATTTCTGCGGAGCATCTACTTGTTGCCTCAGATGAGGGGATTCGTCGCATGGCTGAGGCTGGCACAATCGCTGTGCTTTTACCAGGGACAGCGTTCTTCCTACGTGCACCTTTTGCACGAGGGCGTTTAATGGTCGATTCAGGTGTACCTGTTGCCATTTCAACAGACTTTAATCCAGGTTCGTCGCCAACAATTAGCCTGCCATTTATTCAAAACTTGGCATGCTTAAATATGGGGATGACGATGGAGGAGGTTATTACAGCAACGACAATCAACGCAGCATATGCAATTAATCGTGGCGATGAAGTTGGCTCATTAGAGGCTGGTAAAAAAGCAGATATCGTGATTTTAAACGTACCAAACTATAAGCAAATGCAATATTTCTATGGCATGAACCATACACATACAGTTATTAAAGGTGGTCAAGTCGTTGTGAAGGATGGCGTTCTTGTATGAGTGAGGTAATTGTACAACCAAGCTTTAAATGGCAGCGCCAAGATGGGCAGGATATAAAGGTCAAGGACTGGATATGCCCGGTAGCGGAAATGACAGAGGAGCCACAGGTTGTTGTGCTAGGTGTGCCATTATCACGCTCATCCATTAGCGCATCAGCAGCCTCAGAATTTCCGAGCGCCTTCCGCAAAAGCTGGGAGCTATTCACAACATACTATATTGATGAGCAAGTCGATATTCGTGATTTGCGTGTTGCAGATATTGGCGATGTCAAAATGCATACGACGGATATTTTACAATGTCATCGCAATATTGAGGAAGCGATGCAGGAAGTGATGCAAAAGCATCCGCAAAGCTTTTACGTATCAATCGGTGGCGACCATTCTATCACAGCGCCACTTGTACGCGCATTGCGTGAAGGAAAACGTGTCGGCATCTTACAGTTTGATACACACTTAGATTTACGCGATTTATCGAACGGCCCATCAAACGGCACGCCAATTCGCCAATTACTAGAGGCTGGCGTTGTGCAAGGTGAGGATGTTTACAATATCGGCTTGCACGGCTTCTATAATGCACCATCTTTAATTGAGGCAGCTAAGCATTATGGTGTCAATATGATTACACTGAAGCAAATGCGCAGCAAAGGGGCACAGCAACAAATTGCTGAGGTCATGGCGGCACTGCAAGAGAAAGTGGATTTCATTTATGTAACGGTCGATATTGACGTGCTAGATATTGCCTACGCTCCAGGTGTACCTGCTTCAACACCAGGCGGAATGCGTACAGACGAGCTATTTGATTTACTATATGAAGTGGGCAAATATGAAATGGTTCGTGCGATGGACTTTGTGTGCATCGACCCACATCGTGACACGAGCGAGCTACAAACAGTGAAAGCTGTAACCTATGCGTTTTTGACGGCGTTGAGCTCGAGGTATATAAGAACTATTGGCAACTGAGAACTTGATTTATAGTTGAAAGCATTCTAAAAAAGCAAAGAACCGTTTGAAAAGCTGTGCATTTGCACACTTTTCAGACGGTTTTAGTCATGCTTATTTTTAGAGTTCTTGTTCTTTATATAAAGTAAAAGATTTGAAATTGCATAAATTAACATTAGAAATACTGGTATTTTGAAAAGCCAATGACTTTCTACGAATATTAATTGTGGATAAAGCAGTATAAGAAAAGCGAAAACCAACAATGCAATTGTTTTGCTAAAAGATATCTGCTCATCATGCTTTTTTACATCACCGTATTTTATAGCTGCTATATTTTGTACTAGCGCTATGGCAGTAACTACAGCAATTAAAATTGCAGGTATTTTGAAGGACCAGTGCTCCCTCACAAATATTTCACGTATGAAGAAAATTGTGAAAAAAGCAGGGATGAGTATTCCTATTATTCTTCTAAAGGACATTATCGTTTTTAATCACCCCAAAACCCACCTGTATGTTTTACAGGTATATCATACCATGCATTAATAGCTTTGTTGTAGTCCCAAACCCAATGAGCAACTTCCCAAGCTATATTAACAGGTACAGCAAGTTTTTTTGCAAGGGTAAAAAGATCACCAATTGACCATTGTGTAAAACCTTTATCGATTATATGAATTATAGCACTCACTGCTGTTGCTTCAAAAATAAAAGTAGATTCCCTACTTCGTAAAGCATCAACTTGGGATTTAAAAGAATCGAAATTTGCATCATTAAGCTTAATTTTCGATTTAGTCATGGAGCTATATTTCGCATCTCCATAATTTGCTGATAAATCTCTACGATATCCGAGCTTGGAGCCTAACACCATTGAATTGACCCAACTACTATAAGCGAAAGGTTGTATGAGGGCTATTTCAACATTGTTTGATTCTGCTAAATCAAAAAAGATACTTTCATCATCTTTAATAATTTCAATGAAAGAGTTTGTTTCTATAAACTCTTTCTTAGAGTCCTCTATTAATACCTTTTCTCCATTATTTACTTGATAGATTTTAGTTTTGACTTCCGTTTTATTTTCATATTCTTGGATTTCCTCTTCGTAACGTAAAAGCACTCCATCTTGTTCAACTTCATAAATCAATTCACTATTTGTTTGTTTAATCATATTAATAGAATCATTTGAAATTTCATTCTTAGCAGCAGCATAACTTTCTAATGGGAAGATTATTGTTGTGAACCCTGTAATGAAAATTGCACTGATTAATAGCCATTTTTTAAAATTTACATTCATCATTAAATAGTCCTTTCTTCTGTCTACTATGATTCAATATTAATAGAAAATTCGTAGACTATACTAGGTAAAGATTTAGGTATTTGAATTTTTTGCTATAGCATAGTGTCTTACCTCAAGGTAATAACATCGTATCAATCTACGTACCGCAATTGTAATTAACAGGAGTAGGGAATGGCAAAATTAAGGTTCTGTTTCTAATTGTAATCAAAGGGGAGAGGAGCAATATTTTAGGGGGGAATCATACATATTTTTTAACAATATTGAGCGCACATTATATTCATTGAAAATGAGGAGCATTTTTTTATTCGCTAAAAAAATTATTCGTCTTTTTCGATGGTGAGAATCGTTTATAGTAGTGAGAGGAGGCCGAAAATGAATCATTTAGAAGATGTGATGGATGAATATACCGACCTGTTATTTCGTATTGCCTATTATTACACAAAGGATGTGCAAGCATCTGAGGACATTGTGCAGGAAGTCTTTATTAAATATTATTACACCTACAATCACCAAGCACACGAAGAATTAAAGGCATTGCTTACTAAAATTACTTCCAATAAATGTAAAGATTATTTAAAGAGTTGGGCGTATCGAAAACTTGTCCTTTATAAAAAGCTACCTATTTTAAAAATAACAGACATCCTCTATGAATCCTCAGCATTAGAGGAAGAAGTGTTGGCACTGCCGTTAAAATTTAGGGAAATCATTACGTATTATTATTTTGAAGGATTTACAACAAAGGAGATTTCAGCAATTATAGCGACACCTGAAAGCACGGTAAAATCTAGGTTGAAACGAGGTAGGGAGCTTTTGAAAGAAAAGTTGGAAGGAGTGGACTTCACATGAGTAAATGGCAATTTAAACGCTTTGAGGCAATGCAAGGTAGTAAAAGGAGAATTATCGAAAATACGAGAAAGCAAATTCAGCAGAATACAAAAGCTAAGCAAAAAAATAACTCATTTTATATCGCAACAATTTTGCTGACGAGCTACCTAATGTTGTTTGCTTTACTCCAACTGATTCCATCAGATAAAAATGCCAATTTGGCTAATTTTGGAGGTGATTTATTAGGTATGATTCACTATGAAAATGACGTATTTTACTTTCAAGTAAATGAAGAATCTATCGAAGATTATCCAGAATTAAGAGGGGCAATTAAGGCTTCAACTAAAATTATGTTTCCACCTAGTGCAGAGAAAGTTTTACGTGACATGCCAGAGCTTTATATAGATGTACCTGCAATTATCACAATTAAAGGATTAGAGAAGATAAAGGATGCTTATTTAGCGAAAGATACAAATATATTGGATTTGGGAACTGATTGGGCTGAATATGAGCATTTATTTACTTTTCAACTGACTTTAAATGAGCAGGGCAAGCTTTTACTGGATGAGAAGCTTGAAAAAATATATCTTCAGTTTTCACAGGAATTGAATAAGGCTTTACTGATTAATCTTGCACCACATGAAGTTTTTCAGTTATATCAATTTGCCATGGAGCAAAATGATATACGAGTCATTTATGAATTAATCAATGAAGAGAGTGTAAAACCAACATTTGAGGAATTTAGTCAAGACATAGGCGATTTAAAAAGCAACCCTGCTTTTAAGCATACGCAACTTTATGAAAAAATTGAAGAAAATCACAAGGCCTATATTTTTACGAAATATAAAAGAGCTTTTTTTGGTTTATCGAAAACAGCAGATGGCATTTGGCAGGTGAATTATTTGCCTGAGCAATAAAGCAAGCTGCCTAAAGGCTTGTATTTAGGCAGCTCTCTTATCTTTTAGATAGTGAACGAATTGCAAAAGGGCGTAAAAGATAAGCAGCAGCACAGGTATTTTGAAAAGCCAATGACTTTCTATGAAAATTACTTGGGGGAACAAAATAATAATGACAGAAAAAACAAGTAATCCAATGATTTTCTTCAATAATATTGGTTCACTTGTATTCTCTTTAGCATGGTATTTAAATGCCAATATATTTTGTACGAGTGCACATACAGTAACGATTGCTAGCAAAATAGCAGGTACTTTGAAAGACCTATGTTCTCGTACGAATATTTCTCTTATAAAAAAGATAGTGAAAAAAGCAGGAATCAGTAACCTTATTATTTTTCTAATCACCGTGTGATTCTCTTAGTTTTAAATAATACGAAAATCCCCCAAATCATTAATGCCACACTAATCGGAAGTGTAAATAGCCCACTAATTGGCGTTAAAAACCCGATAAAAAATATGACGATACTTAAAATAATCCAAATCATTTCCATTCCCCCTTTTTATTTATAGTAATTGATAAATCTTTAATTCTCTATCCTTATTTTGACTAAATTTAGTCATATATGAAAAATACATGTTTTGCGACGTGCATCAAGCATTGGTTTCCCTTTACGCATCTTCTACAATGAAGGTGAGTGGAGGATGGAATAATGAAGCAACAGGAAATGTATGATTTTTTCAATTTATATAAAAAAGAATATCAAAAAACAGACGAATGGCTAACGCAGCGACTACAGCAGAGACCGTATGAGCTAACGGCAGAGGAGTTAACATTTGGTGCACGGGTTGCGTGGCGCAATAGCAATAAATGCATTGGGCGTCTTTTTTGGCAGTCGCTCCATGTTTTTGACGAGCGCCATTTATTAGAGGAAGAAGCTATTTTCGAAGCCTTGCTGCGTCATATTGATTTTGCGACTAATGGTGGGAAAATTCGACCAACACAAACGGTTTTTGCTGCGGGGCGTGTAAGAATTTGGAATCATCAGCTGATTCGCTATGCAGGCTATGAAACAAAGGATGGTATAGTTGGTGATTCAGATTCACTACAGTTTACGCAAATGTGTATGGAGCTTGGCTGGCGAGGAGAAGGAACACGCTTTGATGTCTTGCCATTAGTAATTCAAGTAGATGACCGAAAGCCGAAATGCTTTGAGATTCCGCGCAAGCATGTGCTAGAAGTTGAAATAACGCATCCAGATTATCCTCATTTTGCGGAGCTACAGTTGAAATGGTATGCCGTTCCAATTATTTCAAGTATGCGCTTGAACTGTGGCGGGATTGACTATACAGCAGCACCATTTAATGGCTGGTATATGGGGACGGAAATTGGCGCACGCAATTTTGCTGATGTGGAGCGCTACAATATGCTGCCTGCTGTAGCAGATATTATCGGCATCGCACGTGAATCAAACAGCTCTTTATGGAAGGATAAAGCATTAGTTGAGTTAAATATTGCTGTACTACACTCCTTTAAAATGGCAGGGGTTAGCATTGTCGATCATCATACAGCAGCACAGCAATTTAAGCTTTTCGAGCAGCAGGAGCAAGCAGCAAATCGCGAAGTGACAGGCAATTGGACATGGTTAATTCCGCCGCTATCACCAGCTACGACACATATTTATCATAAGCCAATGTCGAATGATATTAACAAGCCGAACTATTTTTATCAAAAATCACCATATCAGCCTTAAGACGTAGTTGCAATTCCACCGCAGGAGGGTTTCTAGAAAAATACAGCTTCTATATACTGAAAGTAACAGATAAAGTATGTAGAGGGAGGATATAAAAATGAAAAAATTAGTAGTGCTTGGTGTTTCGATTGCCATGTTAGCGGGGTGTAGCTCTATTTTGCCTAGCAAAACTGAGGAGGAAGCCATTGTTGTTGAGAAAGATGGAGCGAAGCAGTTAGATGTTAATCTTGAGCTTGGTGTAGGTGAAGTGACAGTTGCCAAGGGTGCAGAGCAATGGCTAGAAGGCGTTGCAGAGTATAATAAAAAGAAATTGGCACCACATACTCGTTATAAGCTAGCTGGCGATACAGGCGAGCTTACAATTGAACAAAAAGGCTCGAAAAACCTTGCACTTTCTGAAATAAAAAGTAACTGGGCTTTGAAGCTAAATGAAGATGTACCAATGAATTTGTATGTAGAGACAGGGGCTGCTGTTGCAAATCTTGATTTACAAGGGCTACAGCTTGAAAATTTAGAAATTGAAACAGGTGTTGGTGATTTATCCGTCAATTTAGGTGGCGATTGGGAAAAAAGCTTTGATACAACAATTGAGTCAGGTGTTGGACAAACGACTGTCACTCTACCATCAGAGGTAGGAGTAAAAATTACAGTGGAAAAGGGAATTGGCTCAGTCGATATTGATGGTTTTATTGCACAAGGCAAGGATACTTATGTGAATGAGGCATATGGCAATAAGGAAGTAACAATTAATATAAATGTGGAAATGGGCATTGGCAATGTCGTTTTCAAGTTAGATAAATAAAAAGCAAGCCGTCTGAACATCCAATTCAGACGGCTTTTATTATTTTTTCAAAATCAAATCAATCAGCTCTTCGCGGTCAACTAAGTAGACATCATTAATATTCGCCAGCTTAATTGCTTGCTTTGTAAAATGGCTATTTGTAACAACCCACGCCTCTGTAGCATTGTACATTTTAACCGCCCCGATAATTTCCTGCACCGCTTTTACGCCGACTGTGCCGCTATAGCGCTTTGCTTGTACGGCGATAATGTCTTTGCGGTCCTTTAAAATTAAATCTGCTCCGTAATCACCAGAAGTAGCGGTATAAGAAACTTTATAGCCACGTCGTTTGAATAATTGACCTAAAAACTGCTCGAATTCCTCGCCAGACATCGCATCCACTTCTTTAATTCCTGCTTTGCGTAAGCGGGCAAGTCGTCTCGTTTTAAACCAAATCGTGCCACAAATAAGGACAATGCAATAAATAACAATGGCAGCTACAATGCCTTTCCACGTTTTTGTATAATACCAGCCAGCAGCACCGGCAGCTAATAACAACAATTGAAGCAATGAAGTGACGAAGCTCGTTTTACGTTTTTTCTTTCTTTTTTTCAAAATTTGTACTCCTTACTATAATGATACCTTTCATTATATCACAAAAAGCACAAATGTTCGCATTAGATTGTGCGATTTTGAGAGCTAATCATACTAGTAATAAAAATCATGATTGTAATGATAAGAAAAGTCGCATTTGGAACAAACCAGCTGTCCGTTACATCATGAATATAGCCTAGCGCAGTTGGACCAATAGCGGCGAGTAAATAGCCGATAGATTGCGCAAAGCCTGATAATTCAGCGGCCTCATAGGCTGTATTTGTTCGCAATGTAAAGAGCATCATACATAAGCCAAAAGAAGCACCACCTGCAAAGCCTAAAAAAATCATCCAAACAATCGCTAAGCTAGTCCATTCCAACCATAGCCCTGTAAAGCCGATAAGATAGCAAATTGTAAAAAATATAGCGATAGGACGCTGAGAAGAAAGCTTGCTTGCAATAATCGGCATAATAAAAGTCATCGGAATTTGCGCAAACTGCATAACTGTAACCATCCAGCCTGCATTTTCAGGAGCGATACCTTGTGACACAAATATTTCCGGTAGCCATGTAGCTAGAGAATAGAAAAAGAAAGATTGCAGCCCCATTGTTAAAGCGACAGCCCAAGCAAGCCCAGAGCGAGAAAGCTTTGTGCGTTGCTGATTCGTGCTTGGTGTCATTGTCTCTACTTTATTGCTACGTAATAATGGCAACCATGCAATCATCGTTGTTACACAAAGAATGACGGAAAAACCAAGCGCCCCTTGCCAGCCTGTTGATGCAGCGGCAATAGGATGACTTATGCCAGCAGCTAACCCGGCGGAAGCATTCATTGATACTGTATAAATACCCATTAAAAGTCCGATATGTAAAGGGAATTTCAATTTGAAATAACTAGGAATAAGCACATTGCCAAAGGCGATTGCGATTCCGATTAATGCGGTACCACCAATAAGCAAGGCTGTATATCCTGTAGAGCGTAAAACAATGCCTGCGGCCAATAAAATGACAGAATAAACCAGCGTATGCTCCATTCCAAATTTACGTGCAATCGGTGCAGCGAATGGTGAAATGATGGCAAAGGCTAACAAGGGAATTGTCGTTAAAAAGCCTGCTAATCCGTTAGAGATTCCTAAATCCTCTCGAATAAATGGGATGACAGGTCCAACGACAGTAAGCGGTGTACGCAAAGTTGTTGCAATTAGAAAAATGGCTATGACGAATAGCCATGTTTGTTTAGTAATTTTTTTATTTGTATGGTGCGAATCCATTTCGATCCTCCTCGTCGTTCATAATTACTCCATTATATAGCAACTGGATAGCGATTTCTAAAAGGTTGCTTACAACAGCGCTGAAAGTATGCTAAAATGCAAGCAATCATTGTTCGAAGGAAGTGAAGCAAATGGCAGTATCGACAGGATTTTATAAAAAAATAAAAGCATGGGTAACAGAGGGCGATGCACGCTTAGCGTTTCGACCATTTCAAGTGGATGGCAATCCATATAAATCAGCAATATTTGTGGTAGGTGCATTCGCTGCACCAAAAATTGATAGTAATACGACAGATGAAGGTGTCTATATCGATGCATTAGTAAATGGTCTGCTATTTGATGAAATGTATGGCTATGAGATGAAGCAAAAGTCGCGAGAGTATCTCGGAACGACTTATTTTATAGAATGGCTGGCGCAACAAGTAAATGAGCAAGCTGTTGCTACGTATGTTAACACATTGCAAGTGCAGAATGCGCAGGAGCTTAAGCAAGCACAGAAGGAAAGTCCTGCTTTATATAAAAGAGGACAAGCTATTTTCCAAGAGGTTTTGGAGGAGTTTCAGCCACAATGGATGATTTTACATGGTACAGAGGCCGTCCAGCAGTTTAGAGCAAGCTTTGCTGAGCAACTAACAGATCATTATAGCCAAATAAGTAAAGTGCAGGAGCTAGAGGAGCTTGGTGCTTTTGCTGAGCTTCGCTACAAAAATGGCAATACCGTGAAAGTTTTAGCATGCCGCAGCATGAGCTATTATGGCAAAGAAGGTAAGGCATTTCAAGCGTTCAAGGAGCAATTACAAACGACAATTAAGCTAGCAAACAAATAATTCCAATAAAATTTTTGCTTTTCTGCTCTTGCATTCAAGCAAGTAGGTGCGTATAATTGGGACGTTCTTTAATTTAATTTATTTTACTCATATAATAACGAGAATATGGCTCGTAAGTTTCTACCGACATCCCGTAAAGAGGTCGACTATGAGAAGAAGTAACAAAAAAGGCATTGGTCTCTATTTTGTTATACGTTCTTTCAGTAACTTCAACTCGAAAGGCTCTTCTCTTATGCAGGGAGATAGCCTTTCGAGTTTTTTCATTATTTCAAAAGGAGGAGCTTTGACATGAAGCTTTTAAAAGATAAAATTCAGCAAGAGGGAAAGGTATTATCGGATGTTGTATTAAAGGTGGATTCTTTCTTGAATCACCAAATCGATCCGATGTTAATGCAGGAAATAGGAGAAGAGCTTGCGAATCGCTATAGCGATGAAATTATTACGAAAGTATTAACAATTGAATCTTCTGGTATCGCACCTGCTACATTTTTAGGCTTAGTGCTTGGCGCACCAGTCGTTTTTGCACGCAAACGTAAATCGTTAACGCTAACAGATAATTTATATTCAGCACAAGTTCATTCCTTCACGAAAAATGAGGTAAATGAAATTTCAGTTTCAAAAAACTTCCTATCAGCAGATGACCGCGTTGTCATTATCGATGACTTTTTGGCAAATGGCGAGGCATTAAAGGGCTTAGTTGATATTGCCCAGCAAGCAGGTGCACATATTGTTGGTGCAGGCATTGTTATTGAAAAGGGCTTTCAGCAAGGTGGCGACAAGCTGCGTCAAGAAGGCTTGCGTATCGAATCATTAGCAAATATTAAATCATTAGCAAACGGCAAAGTCGAATTTTTCGATTAGGACTGTAGGAGGTCAAACTTTTTATGAACGGCTTTAAGGCAACAACATTAGGTATCCAGCATTTACTTGCGATGTATGCAGGCGCAATTTTAGTGCCGTTAATTATAGGTGCAGAGCTTAATTTCACACCAGCACAAATGACATATTTAGTCGCAATAGACATTATGATGTGCGGTATCGCAACATTATTACAAGTATGGAAGGGCAAATATATCGGTGTCGGGCTACCTGTTGTACTTGGCTGTACCTTTACAGCGGTAAGTCCGATTATTGCAATCGGCTCATCAGGTGGCTTAGGAGCAATTTATGGTGCCATTATTGCTTCTGGTATTATCATTGTATTAATTTCAGGTATTTTTGGTTTATTAGTGCGCTTTTTCCCACCTGTCGTGACAGGCTCTGTTGTCACAATTATTGGGGTTAGTCTTATCCCTGTAGCAATTAACAATATGGGTGGCGGACAAGGAGCAGAGGATTTTGCATCAGCATCTAATGTTGGCTTAGCCTTTATCACATTATTAATTATTATATTGATTTACCGCTTTTTTGATGGCTTTATTCGTGCAATTGCCATATTGCTAGGGCTAGTTATTGGCACAGTTATTGCTGTGTTTATGGGGAAGGTTGATTTTACACCAGTGATCGAAGCATCTTGGTTGCATGTGGCAATGCCATTTTATTTAGCAACACCAACCTTTGAGACATCAGCGATTATTACAATGACGTTAGTAGCGATGGTTTCGCTTGTGGAATCGACAGGTGTTTATTATGCACTAAGCGATATTTGTGATAGAAAATTGACGTCAAAGGATTTAGCGAGAGGCTATCGTTCAGAAGGTTTAGCTTCTATTATCGGTGGGATTTTTAACGCCTTTCCGTATACGACGTTTTCGCAAAATGTTGGCTTAATTCAAGTATCTGGCGTGCGTGACCGCAAAGTAATTTTCATTACAGGTGGCATGTTAGTTGCATTAGGCTTTTTACCGAAGCTTGCGGCATTAACGACAATTATTCCAACACCTGTACTTGGAGCAGCAATGCTAGCGATGTTTGGTATGGTTATTACACAAGGCATTAAAATGCTTGCACCAGAAATCGCAAAATCAATGGAAAATGCGATGATCGTTGCTATTGCAGTTGGGCTTGGTATCGGCGTAGCTGTTGTACCAGAGCTGTTTGAATCATTACCTAAGGAATATGGCATAAATATTTTAACATCAAATGGTATCGTCTGTGGCTCTGTCACTGCAATCGTCTTGAACATTCTCTTTAATATGATTGGACGGAAAAAATAAAAGGAAGGTTGGGGAAATGCCCAACCTTCCTTTTTATGTTAGCTTTACATAAAAATCCTTACCATTGTTAAGACCAATAATCTCAGTGTTTTTCATTTTTTTATAATAATCATCAATTTGTCTTGCAAGGCTTGAATGTCCATTCAAATAAATACCAGGCTCAATTTTTTTCGCTACATTATGAAACTCAAAGTACAGCTTCGTATCTTCTTCCATCAGGTTAATAATTTGAGAGAACTCATCAACGGGGATATGAATGCCACGCGTATAACGGCATTCTCTGCGATATGTGTCGTGTGAAATATAGAGCGGCTGCTGTTCGACTGTCATTTCTAATTTCATCATAGTGAGAGCCTCCTAATTATGTTGCTTTGCCTGTATTATATCAAATTTTCCTGATATGAAAAGATGCGCATACTACCAATTTTCCTGCTGCATTTCCTCTGCAATCATTTGTAAATCGTAAGCATTTATTGTGAAAAGCTCGTAAGTGTCATGCTGCTCCATATATTTTTTCACAAGGTTGAGCACATATTTTGGAGAAGCCTCATTTTCTTCATCATAAACGAGCAGCATAGCATCCGTGTTATCAATAATAAATTTATCCTTTTCAATGAATTGCCATGGAGCCTCATAAGGTCGCTTCGTCACACTTGTTACGAAATCAGCCTGTAAAATCATTCGTTGATATAGTTCCTGCTTATGCTCGTTCCAATTTTTCTCCTGCTCTAAAAATGGTGTAATGACGGAGTATTTAAGTGTTGGGTACTGCTCCTTTAATGAACGAACAACCTCAGTTGCCCACAGCTCAACACCTAATTGTCCGCTAACAATCACCCATTCTAAACCGTCATCGAGCAATGTTAGCAATTTATTTTTTAACGCCTTTTTAATAATTTCAATGCCTGGATGTTTGTCATTAAAAATACCAAGCTCATGTGGGCGGTAGCCTGTAATGAAAAGAGTTTTAATCATCATCCTCACTCCTTGGTGAAATATGTTAAGATGTTTCTAATTGTACGAGATTTTATCAATAGAAAGAAGGGAATGATATGGGGAAAGCGAAAATTTACCTCATTTTATTAGTTGTTATGCTAGCCTGGGGCTTAAATGTTGTAGCTTTAAAGCTGCTCGTTTCTTATTTTAGCCCCTTAACAATGACAGCTGTGCGCATTTTCATTGCAGGGATAACGGTCGTTGGGATTTTAGCACTTTTGAAAAAGCTGCAAAAACCTACGCGTAGCGATATATATGCGGTGATGACGGCAAGCATATTAGGTGTCGTGCTTCACCATGGCTTGCTAGCATTTGGCTTAGCCAATACTTCCGCAGTAAAGGGCAGTATTATATTAGGCTTTAGCCCGTTGCTAACAGCCATACTAGCAATTGTTTTTGGTTTTACACAAATGAGCTGGAAGCGTTTTGTCGGCTTTGTTATTGGCGCATTTGGTGTTATCATGGCTGTGCTACGTGGGGGAGAGGGTGTTACAGGTGTGGCACTAGGCGATTTATTCGTCTTCCTATCGATTCTAGCTCAAGCCTTTAGCTTTTTAGTGATCAGTAAGGCCTCGAAAACATTAAATCCAGTTGTGTTAACAGGCTATATGATGCTGAGCGGCTCACTTGTTTTATTGTTGCTCGCGTTGATTATAGAGCCTGCACAATTTATCACGTTTACCACCGTCGCACCAAAGGCTATCATTTTACTATTAGTATCAGCCATTTTTGCAACAGCTATCGGGCATGTAATTTACAACTCAGCAATCGCTAAAATAGGTGCAGCTGAAACAGCGATTTTTGGTAATTTCAACACATTGTTTAGCTTGCTCGGAACGGCTATTTTATTGAAGGAGCCAGTTGGTATCAATCAAGTCGTTGGCTGTTTGTTAATTATTGTTGGGGTATTAATCGGAACAGGAGCGTTAGAGGCATTTATACGAAGTCGCAAAACATGAGTGCCAGGCACAGAAACAATTCTGAATTGTTTCTGTGCCTGGCACTTTAATATGCTGCTCGTCGCGTCAGAGGAAGTGTTTTCACTATCCACGTACCTATAACCACCCCTAGCATAGAGCCTGCTAATGTTAATATATTTAATAGGCTTGTACTTTTAAAAATAAAACCAAAATACGCTAAAGCAAACTCCATTAATTCTAGGGAGAAGCAACTAATCAGTACAATGACAAGGCTTTTCTTCAAAGGCTGTTTATTGAAAAGAAGCGCAGCAAATATGCCTACTGGAATCCATAATAGCATATTGTAAATAATCGCTAACGAATGGTAACTAGCTGCAACAGTATAAAGTGTTTCATAAATAGTATTTGTTTTGCTAGCATTGGAGGAGACGAGAACATTTAGTGTATCTGTATTTTTAGCAGGGAAAATGAGCCCACCCCATCTAATTTGAACAAGGTTTATTAAATAAAAAAGAAATCCATAAAATACAAAACGGTGCACTTTGTCTGTCTGAGATTTTCTAAAATAATCTAAAAATATATCAATGAAAGCATAGACTAATAATAAAATGATACCGAAGGGAACTACATTATAAATAAATGATGTCGTCATGATAAAGCCTCCTTAAAATTGAAATTTAATTCGGTACGCCTCTAATTATTTTAACATTTTTTGTGAAAATAGGTTGTGTTATATCATAACTGTTGAATTTTTAATCATAAAATGCCAGACACAAAAACAATTCAGAATTGTTTCTGTGCCTGGCACCTTTTTTAAAACACTGCTTTAATTTGGTCGATTGCCCAATCTAATTCTTCTTTTGTAATAACTAATGGCGGGGCAAAACGAATTACAGTATCATGTGTTTCTTTACATAATAAGCCGCGCTCCATTAATTTTTCGCAATATGGACGTGCTGCTTCGTGTAATTCTAAGCCGATAAATAGACCGCGTCCACGAACCTCTTTAATGGCAGGGTGCTCGATTTGGCGAAGTGCTTCTTGGAAGTAGTCACCTAAGCCTTGTGAGCGTGCTGCTAAATCTTCCTCTTCGATTACTTCAAGTGCTGCAAGAGATACTGCACATGCTAGTGGGTTTCCGCCGAATGTTGAGCCGTGTGAGCCTGGGTTGAATACACCTAAAATGTCACGGTTTGCAACAACACATGAAATAGGGAATACGCCGCCACCTAGTGCTTTACCTAAAATTAAAATATCTGGTGTAATATCTTCCCATTCGTATGCAAACATTTTACCAGAGCGCGCAAGACCACTTTGGATTTCGTCCGCGATAAATAGTACATTGTTGTCTTCACATAATTGCTTTGCTGCTTTTAAGAAGCCAGCTGGTGGAATAAGGATGCCTGCTTCACCTTGGATTGGTTCTACGATAAATGCTGCTGTGTTTGGTGTGATAGCATTTTTTAATGCTTCGATATCGCCATATGGTACTAAGCTAAAGCCTGGTAATAATGGACCGAAGCCACGTTGATATTCTGCCTCTGATGATAAAGAAACAGCTGCCATTGTACGACCGTGGAAGTTGCCGATACAGCCGATAATATGTGCTTGGTTTTCCGCAACACCTTTTTTCTCATATGCCCAACGACGTGCAGTTTTAATTGCTGTTTCAACTGCCTCTGCACCTGTGTTCATTGGCAATACCATTTCTTTATTTGTTAATTTACTTACTTTTTCATACCAAGGGCCAAGCTGATCAGAGTGGAATGCACGAGATGTTAATGTTACGCGATCTGCTTGCTTCTTTAATGCTTCAATAATTTTAGGATGACGGTGACCTTGGTTAACTGCTGAATAAGCAGATAACATATCCATATATTTATTGCCCTCTGGGTCTTTTACCCATACACCCTCTGCCTCTGAAATAACAATCGGTAGTGGATGATAGTTATTTGCACCGAAATTTTCAGTTTGTGTAATAACCTCAGTTGTTTTTGTCATAATATAAATCCCCCTTTTTAGTAAATAAAGGCGCAAAGGAAATTTGCACCTTATTGTACTTTATACTTACTATAATGCAGAAATTTCTTGCTTTTTTCAAGTTTTATTTTTCAACAAGCAGATAGTTATTGTTTCCGATATTTCTTCAACATATTCGAGAGCATGTAAAAAGCTTGAGCAAAATTGGAACTGGCTCAAGCTTTTCAAATATTTAATAGCTGCTATAATTTTTTGGCTTTCTCCAGAAAATCGTAATGATAAAACCGATACCCAGTACGAGAGCCGCAAAATAGTACGGGTAGTCAAAGTTTTTATCGAACAATGCACCACCGATAATTGGGCCGAAAATATTAGCAAGGCTCGTAAACATGGAGTTCATGCCTCCAACAAAGCCTTGTTCATTTCCTGCAATTTTTGATAAATAAGCAGTAACAGCAGGGCGAATTAAATCGAAGCCAACAAATACTAAAAATGTTGTAATTAAAATCGCCATATACGAGTTAACGACAGTCATAATGAAAACAAGCAATGTCGAGAAGATAAGCGAGTAGCGAATTACTGCAATTTCACCGAGACGCTTCGTTAGCCTATCGAATAAGACAACTTGCGCTACTGCACCAACAATTGCTCCACCTGTAATAACGATGGCGATATCCTTTGGTGTAAAGCTGAATTTATGGTCAACGAAAAGGCTAAATAATGACTCAAAGGCAGCTAGGCCGAATGAAGAAATAAAAATAATTAAAAAGGCGATTAAATACATTGGTACAAAAATGCGCTGGAAGCCAGACTTTTGTTCCTCGCCTTGCTCCACAGGTTCAGCCTCTGCTCGCGTTGGTTCCTTCAGCAATAGCATAGAGCCAATTGCTGCGACAACCCCTAAAACTCCTGCTGCATAAAACGGAATGCGTGTGCCAAGCTCTGCTAAAAATCCACCGATACCAGGCCCGATAATAAATCCTGTACTAATTGCCGCAGACATATAGCCTAAAGCTTTCGCACGTGTAGCCACTGTTGTAATGTCAGCGATAAAGGCTGTAACAGCAGGCATAATAAACGCCGCACTGACCCCACCAAGCATACGAGATATGAAAAGAACAGATACAGTAGTTCCAATACCGAATAAAAACTCTGAGAAGCCGAAAATAAATAGCCCAATTACAATCATAATTTTACGACCATAACGATCTACCCATTTTCCTGCGATAGGTGAGATAATGAGCTGTGTAATAGCGAAGGCAGCAACCATATAGCCGACCACTGAGCCGCTTATATTTAATTCATTCATAATTGTTGGAAGAACAGGAATGACGAGGCCAATACCTAGAAAGGCAATAAATAAATTAATTAATAAAATACTTAAGGTGACTTTTGAACTTTTCTCAAACATAAAAATTTTTCTCCTATTATAAATTGTACTTCATATAGAATAAACCCTATAGTAACTATAGGGTCAATGTTTTTGCTTTCATCTTATAAAATTATTTACAATAAAACGCTTTCAAATACATAATTTACTATATTGATTTTTGAGGAGGATATATATTGAAATTATTGCTTATTAGACATGGACAATCACAGGCTGATATTTTAGAAGTGCATGAAGGCAGGGTGGATTTTCCTTTAACAGATTTAGGTATAGAACAAGTCAAAAAACTAGCTAGCTTTGTTGCAGCTCATTTTCAAATAGATACGATCATTGCAAGTCCTCTCCAAAGAGCATATCAAACAGCGGAAATTTTAAGTGAGCAGTGTCGATGTGAGGTTGCTATTGAAGGTGATTTGATGGAATACAATAACGGTGTATTAGCTGGAGTGTCTCGACAGGAAGCACTCATCAAATATCCATTGCCAGAGGGGGGACGTCCATTGCATATAGCGATTGAGGGTGGTGAATCACAATTGCAATTTCGCTCTCGCGTGGAGCAAGCGTTATATACCATTTTACATGATTATGGGCATTTACAATGTATAGCGCTTGTTGCACATGGCGGAACGTTGCTACATTTATTGAATATTTTGTTAGGAAAGACAATAGAGGAGCAATGGCTGTTTCATACAGGGGATACAGAGCTGCATGTCATTGAATTGAGGAATGAGGAAAAGATCGTTCATTATTTAAACTCACAGGCTCATCTAGCTTAACAGCGATGCGAAAAACAACTTAACTTGTTGCTTTTCGCGTCGCTTTCATATGACCGACTAATAAAATAAGCAATGCGATTGTTACGACAGCGCCAGCAAGAAGCAGTGGAGCTTTATAGCTACTATAATAAGCCTCTAATTTACTTGCTAAAATTGGGCCGATAATTTGCCCAAAGGCATAAAATGTTGTCAGCACCGAAACGACCATACCGCTTTGTTTAGGGAAGAGCTGGCGCGCATAGCCTGTTGTCATAGAAACGAGCCCAACGAACGTCATACCGAATAAAAATGCTGACAGTAACACACTCCATACCGTTTGTGAAAGGACGGGAAGGATGATGCCGAAAATTTGTAATGCATAGGCAATTGCCATCGCCTTCACAGGTGATAGCTTTGTCATTAGCGATACCCATAATGGGGCAGAGGGAATTGCTGCAATTCCTGCAACAACCCAGCTATAGCCTGCAAATGCACGCAAGCTCTCGATATTGTAAATAATATCTACTAAAAATGTGCCAGTAATAATATAGCCAAAGCCTTCTAAGCCATAGGCAAGAATGAGCCATGGCATAAAACCTCTCCAAATATTTGTATCATGAGATTTCACAGCCTTTTCACTATTATGTACAGTTAAATTTCGCCATAAAACAGCCGTTGTTGTCACAAGTAGCGCTGATAAAATGCCGAGCCCGATCCATGTACCTTGCCATGCCACAAGGCTTTCTAAATAGGGCACAACCAACCCAGAAATAGCGATGCCAAGACCGATACCACTAAAGACAAAGCCTGACCAGCGAGTTAAAAGGTGTGTTGCTAAATAATCCATGACGATACTAGATGTTAAGACAAAAATAAAGCCGCCTGTTAGCCCAGCAATAAAGCGCAAAATAAGCCAAGGAGCTAGCACTGCTGTTAGCCCCATTGCGACAATGGAGAGCACATTAATCACAACATTTGCTAGTAAAAATTCCTTTTTACGTTTAAAAATAAAGCCAGCCCCTAACGAGCCGAGAAAATAACCTATGTAGTTGCTTGATGCTAGCCAGCCCCCAATTTGTAACGATAAGCCTTCATCCTCACGCATAAAAGGTAAAAGGGGTGTGAAGGCAAAGCGGCTAATGCCCATTGCGACAACTAAAAATAAAATCCCACCAAAGATAATTCCAATATGCTGCTTTGACATAATAAAGCCTCCACCTTTATTTTTTGAAAAATCAATAAATTTCATTATACCGCTAAAATTTATATTTAGAAATAGTATGAAAAAATCTATTTCACAGGAGAGTGGTGTATTGATGTTCATAAAACAGAAGGGCCCGTCCGAAAATCAGACGAGCCCTTTAGTTAACAGTATTTTTCGCTATTTTGATGAAAATCACGTTGGAAAATATACATACGATACGCATCGTGATAAGAGCCAGCAGTGAAAAATTCCTCTTTCAGCTCACCTTCAATTTGGAAGCCAGCTTTTTTATAAATGTGAATGGCTTTTTCATTTTGTTTATCAACGATTAAATAGAGCTTGTGCAAGTTAAGAATATTGAATGCATAGCGCATTGCGAGCACTGTTACTGAATAAGCGTAGCCCTTTCCTTGACAGTTAGGGTCAATAATAATTTGAAATTCTGCATTGCGGTGAATTAAGTCGATTTCAACTAATTCAACTAAGCCAAGGATTTCCTCACCTTTTTGAATAATGAAGCGCCTTTCACTCTGTTTATGAATATGCTTTTCAAATAAATCCTGTAACTCTACAAATGACTCATACGGCTCCTCAAACCAATAGGACATAATTCTTGAGTCATTGTTAAGCTTATGCACATATTTTAAATCCTCACGCTCTAACGGTCTTAATTTGATACGCTGATCCATCCCATACGCCTCCAAAATCAATAATTATTTATATTCTATAGAAGCAAATGAAATTTTTCACTTTTTTTCTCTTCCAACATATAAAAAGACCACTTCATGACAAGTGGTCTACAAATGATTACTATCAATTTTAGTTTTAATGTAAGTGTAAAAAGCGCTTTTCCATATTGCCTATGTACTTCAAAATGCTGATATATCAACATTTTGAAAGATAAGCCACATTGCCGTAAATATATAGAAAGTTTTAAACCACACTTCTCAAAGTGGGTGTCCGCATGAGCATTCCTGTTTATCCTTAGGTCAAAGGAGCTAAGGCTCGCCATTCCAGCTCGGATATAAAACTCCCTGTTACAGTATAAAGGTTAAAACTTAATATTAATACGTACAACGTAGCTTGATTCTTATTGTAGAGCAACTATTTGCTTGGCGCAAGTAAGTGTCTTTACATGAATTTGTCAAATGATAACATATGGGAATTACTACAAATTGATTTAAAAAAATAAATATTTAAGGATGCTCCCAATAATAAGAAGAACTAAAAGATAAAAAAATCCTTTTAAAGTAAAGCCTGTAATTATGCTTTTCTCCTAGAATCGGCTTCTTATTGAAAAGTCCTAAACAGATAATATGAAAAAATGGATTTGACCAAGTTTTCTTATTTCTCTACCGTGACGAGCGACTTCAATGCATCGTTCAAGCTATGCACCTTCTTAGTAATTTCACTCATCGTTTGCAGCATTTGATTTTCATCCTCGACAGCCTGCACGATTGAGCTTGTCGATGTTGCATTTTGACTAGCCATCTCATTCAGTCGGTCTACCTGTTGTTGGATTGTATTGAATTGCGCAATAGCGTTTGTTAAATCATTCATCCCTCGCGTCAAATCTTCAGTGCTTTGTGTAAAGGAATTTTTTAAGCGATTTAAAAATTCGCCAACCTCCTGTAAAGACTGCTCACCTTCTTGTAAAGCTTGTTCACCCTCCTGTGAGCGTTGCTGTGCTTCAGTGGATTTAGCGAATAAGCTTTCCGTTACTTGCGTAATATTCACTGTAATTGAGGCACTTTCTTCTGCTAATTTGCGCACTTCATCTGCGACGATCGCAAAGCCTTTTCCATGTTCACCTGCGCGTGCTGCTTCGATAGCTGCGTTGAGGGCGAGCAAGTTTGTTTGCCCTGCGATATGCTGAATGCCTAGCAGTAGCTGATTCACTAATTGCAGGCTACTTTGTAGCTCGTTCACCGTATCAGCAGTTGCATGCATTGCATTGCTCATTACAGACATTTGGCTCATCGTATGCTGCATTTTATGCCAGCCTGTCATAACCTCCTGCTGTAAATTTGTTGATTGTGCTACGGTATCTTTAGAAATTTCAAGCGTATCATTGACAAAATAGACCGAATCGCTCATCGCACTACGAATAAATTGTAGGCTCGCTGCTTCCTGCTGTGTGCTTGCTGAAATAGATTCAGAGGCAGATAAAATATATTGACTGCTAGTCGCAATCTGTGTCATTGTTTGCTGGAACTGTGTCACGTGTTGGTCCAGCGCTTGTGTGCTTGTTTCAATTTCTTGGAATGTGCTTTGTAGCTGCTGTAATGATTGTTGCATTTCCTCCTGCTGCTGCTTGGCATTGTCAATTAATGCGTTGCCCCATCTAGCAATCAAGTAAAATGCGATAATAACACCGTTTAAAATCGAAAATAGCGTCATAAAAGTAATAAAAGAATTAGTAGCTCCTAACAAATTTTCGGGCTTTAAAAGATAAACGGTAATAAAGCTCATATTGATAATAATGCCGAACAAAATGATCAGGTTACTTTTAAAATACAGCGCAATAATTGCAACGGAACAAATTAAAATATAGTGCTTATTTAATGAAAATTGGTCAACTAAAAACAATGTAAAGACAATTAATGTAGGAATCATACCGAAAATAAAGCCTTTAATATAAGGATTGATTGGTAAAAAATAATTAATAAGGGCCAATGCAACAACGATTAAACCGACTGCTAAAAAAAGCATTCCCCTCGAAATAATTAAAGGACCACAAATCAGAATGGCTAAAGCAATAATAATAGCTAAGTTAACACGATGGACTTTTTGTGTGTCATATTGAATTTTAAGCTCCATATAATTCCTCCGAAAATGAATGATTATTCATGTAATTGTACTAAAAAAATGCTATTATGTCATTATTATAAAAGGATGTTAAGTTAGTTATATCGAGGAGGGAAAAGTTTGCAACCAATTGAAGGAAAACAGCGTATAGATGTGTTGGATTATTTAAGAGGCTTTGCATTGCTCGGCATTATTTTAGTGAATATACCTGCACTGATGAGAGTAGGTTTACTAGAAACGACAATAGATATTGCATATAACCGATTTTTATTATTATTTGTAGAAGGAAAGTTTTTCTCTATTTTTTCATTTTTATTTGGAGTGGGTTTTTATTTGTTTATTTCACGTGCTAAAGCGAGAGGGGAGAGAGCATATCTGTTATTTACACGGCGTCTCGCTATCCTTCTTAGCATGGGGATTATTCACTTCTTCTTTCAGCCAGGAGAAGCGCTCTCTGTCTATGCAATATATGGTTTTATAGCATTGCCATTTTATAAGGTAAGGAAGGAAATAACACTTGTCATAGCATTATTATTACTAGCAGTTACAGCGTATTATGGTATAAAAATTGCCATGCCATTACCGCTCATTTTACTCGGCTTAGCAGCTGGAAAGTATCGGATTTTTGAAAAGTTAAAGGAGCTTCGTAAGCAGCTTGTTATTCTTACAATACTAATGCTGTGCTTTAGTGTAGCTGGGTTGTTTTATCAGTGGAGCTATGTACCAGCAGGAAATGTACAATTTGAGCAACTAACGGACAATGAGCTAAAACAGCATATTACAAATGTTCAGCAATTTAACTTAATTGGTTTACAAGTGAGCCCTTTTGTATCAGCATTTTATGTCGGTGCATTATTATTACTGCTTCAATATCCGGTTATACAAACAATATTATCGCCATTAAAAGCTTATGGACGTATGGCACTAACGAATTACTTAGGACAAACGGTGCTTATTCTGCTCGTTGGACGTACATTCGACTTAATTGGTAATATCCAGCTCATTCAAACACTCTGGATTTGCCTTGCCATCTATTGTGTTCAGCTATTATTTAGTAAAGCATGGCTACACTATTGTCGCTTTGGGCCAATGGAATGGCTATGGCGGATGGGGACATATTTATCAGTGCCACCGCTATTTAATAAACGAGAAAAGATATAATTTACATGTGGCTATCCGAAAAATACCATTTCGGATAGCCTTTAAATTGGGATTGTTACGGTCACTTCAGCACCACTAGTGCAAGCATTGTTAGCAAGCTTTATTTGCCCTTGATGCTGTTTAATAATAGTTGCAGCAATATATAAGCCCATTCCATGATGATTGTTATTATTGCGGCTTTGGTCACCTTGATAAAATTGCTTCATCGCCTCCTGTAAATCCTGTGGTGAAAAACCGCTACCGCTATCGGTAATTGTCAATACTAATGCGACATTGTTTGTTGCTATAGTTAACATTACTTGCCCATTAGGCGGTGTATGCTCCATCGCGTTGCTAATAATATTACTAATCGCGCGCTGCAATAATTTAGCATTGGCATGGATTACAGCAGGGAGCGATTTACGTTGCACATTTACGGCGATGCTTTTCTTCGTAGCGAGCGCTAACATCTGCTGTTCTAGTTCTTCAATAAATAATTCTGTATCTATGTCTGCTTTTTCTTCTAGCATATGTGTGTCCATATTTGACAAATCAATAAGCTGCTGTGTGAATTGCTCGATGGTTTGTGTATTTTTTAAAATATATTGATTGTATGCTTGCTGCTCAGCGTCTTGAGCTGTACCCTGTAATAACTCTGCATTGCCTTTAATAATTGTGATAGGTGTTTTTAGGTCATGAGCAAGCGCAGCAATTTGCTCACGTCGCATATGCTCATGATGCCATTGCTGTTGCAAAGAATGGCTTAACGCATTTTTCATTTGCTCCAACGATAATGCGACACCATCAATTTCCTGAATGCCAGAAGGAGAAATGTCAAAATCGAGGTTTTGATTTTCAATTTTTTCAATCGCTTCTTGTAAACCAATCATTTTGTGCTGAAGGCTTTTACCGAAATGGATCGCAATAGTAGCTGTTAAGGCAATGATGCCTACGATAAATACAATAATGCTGAGCAATTCAATATTTGGTAAATATGCTCTTAAAAGAGGGGAGCTATACTCAGGTGATATGCGATAGCGAATAATACAAAGCTCACTGGCTCTTTCGATAACTGAATAAAAATACTGCCCTTGTCCTCGCTTGCCTTTATCTATTAATTGCTGTGCCTCTAAGGTCTCCTGTGGTGAAAGGCTACCAGAGAGAAAATGTCCGTCCTTTGATACAATTGCATAATCTGCTAGTGGAGGAATCATATCTTCTGTAATGACCTCGCTTGAAGAAAGTTGCCCCTTTAGCTGCGAAATTTGCCATTCGGTATAATTGGCTGGTAGCACAATATTTGTAGAGAAGGCGAGTGAAAATAAGCCTGCTAAAAGGAGAGCGAGCAAAATAGTGCCAAGTGTTAGCAGCAAAAGATAACGTAGGAAAAAGGTTTGTATTTTTATTCCTTCCATCTATAGCCAATCCCCCAAACAGTATCAATGCTATCGATTTGCAATGCGTTTAATTTTGCGCGAATATTTTTAATATGCTCTGTAATGGCGGTGCTATCACCTTTGCCGTCAAAGCCAAAAACTTGCTCATAAAGCTGCTCTTTGGAAAAAACTTGTCCTTTATAGCGAGCTAGTAGCTCACAAATCTCATATTCACTTTTCGTTAAAGGTACTTTTTGCTCCTTCACGAAAAGCTCCTTGCCAGAAAGATTGAAATAGGCATGTTTCGTATGAAGGATGCTGCGCTTATCCCGTTGCTCACGTCGCAAATGTGCTTGAACTCTTGCACGCAATTCATGCGTGCTAAATGGCTTTGCTATATAATCATCTGCCCCTAAACCTAGCCCATATATAATATCCTGCTCCAACGCTTTTGCTGTTAAAAATAAAATCGGGCAATCGACCTTATAGCGAATTTCTCGGCACAATGTAAAGCCATCCATTTGTGGCATCATCACATCGAGCAAAATTAAATCAAAATGCCCTAGATTTATCGTTAAAGCCTCTACCGCATTAGCAATTGTCGTAATAATATGACCATCCTTATGCAAAGTATTTTTCACTAGCTGTAAAATATCCTCTGCATCATCCACTACTAATATATGTGCCATCATCTGCCCCCTCTCTACTCTAATCAAGTGAATTTCTTCCTTGCCAACGCCAAAACCAAATAGAGGCGAAAACAATCGCGCTAGCTGTGACTACAAAGCAAACAACAATCGCCATCTGCACATCTGCTGTTAATGAGCCAAGCGTCCAATGTGAAATAAAACGTATCCCCCAGCCATATGGCACAAAAGGCCAAATCGTATCCCCTAAGCCTGTAATAAGTAAAGCGGCTAATAGGGAGCCGACAACGCCTAATCCAATAGAGGCACCTCTACCAAACTGTAGGCTGATAACAAGGTGGAATATATAGAGAAAAATGCTGCTTGCAAATAAAATACAGCTCGCACCTAAATAAAATGTCAATGGCATTTTTGCGGAAAAGCCGCTACTAAATAAAATAGCAGCAAGCAGTAGTGCAATAAAGCCAAAGCTACAAGCTAAAAATGCCTTCATTAAAAATGAGGTGATTTTTCTACGTGTGTCTGTCAGCATTAATTGAAAATGTCCTGCTGATGATTCCTGCTCAATTAGCATTGTACAAACAATGCTAATCATCAGTGGTAGCCCACAAGCCAGCACTTGAAAATAAGCGATTAATTTCCCTTCCCAATGCCAAGGTGTGTATGAATAATAGGCGATAAATAGAGCTGCAATAGTAGCAGGTACAATTAGATGGACGTATAAAAAAGCGCTGTGTTTCGTTTTCAATAGCTCTGCATGAAATAATTTCATTGATGAATCGCTCCTTTTTTCTGGAACCACAAAGCGGTTATGAAAGTAAGGGCGATAAATAATAGGCATGCAATTAATGAGCCAAACAGTAAGCTAGTTGTTGTAAGAAGCGGGCTATTTACTGATGCAGGTAGACCATTCGGTAAAATATGCAGGAGCGGGACCATCATTCGAGGTGTAATCGAATAAGGCATTAAATACCATAATTTACTCATAGCAAACACAACGCCAATTACTGTCCCCACAATATTCAACAAAATCGCTATATATATGCCGAATTTAGCTGCGAGAAAAAGACAAACAGGAATTTGCCAAAGCATTGTAAAAAAGATAAAGAAGCAGCCAACGATTTGTTGTAGAAGTGTATAGTGAGAATCGAAAAACGTTCCGCCTATGTTCATCATGAAAAAGAAAACCATTGTACTCATCAAAAGCCATATGCTACAGGCTACAATTTTGCTGTACCAAACCTTTGTTAAATCAATAGGCAAGGTTAAAATACTAGCTAATTTTAGTTTTCTATCTTTTTCAATTGCGAAGGCGCAAGTCATCGCTAAAGCACTAGGCAGTAATAGCGTATACCACCAGTTATAAGTACCTGTTTGAAAGAATGGGCCGCCCATTAAGCCAGCGCCTAGCAGCAAAGTAATTAACGGGGCAATCCACAATATTTTAGTAATTGCTGTTCTTTTCCATTTTAAACGTTCGGCTAAAAGAAGATTTAGCATTAAAATGCCTCCTTTCGGCTAGCGATGGCAATTTCCATAAATAATGCTTCCAACTGATTCCCTTTAGGCATTGCACCTTCATAGCGCAGTTTCCCTTGTGCAATAATACCAATCACATCCGCAATTTGTTCAACCTCAGATAAAATATGGCTCGACAAAATAACGGTAATCCCTTGTGAAGGGAAGGAGCGAATAAGCTCACGCAGTTCTTGAATACCGAGCGGGTCCAGTCCATTTGTTGGTTCATCAAGAATTAAAAGCTGCGGTTTTTGTAGCAATGCAATAGCAATACCTAATCGTTGCTTCATCCCTAAAGAAAATTGGCGTGCTCGCTTCTTGCCAGTTTGTGTTAAATCCACGATTTGTAGCACCTCATCAATGCGTGATTCAGGTAGCCCTAAAGTAAGTGTGCGCACTTTCAAATTTTCATGTGCTGTTAAATTATCATAAAGCGGCGGTGTTTCAATTAGTGCACCAATATGCCGTAAATCATCTCGTGACCAAGCATGATCATTGAAGGAAATCGTCCCTACATTTGGACGTAGTATGCCCGTTAACATTTTTAAAAGCGTGGATTTACCAGCCCCATTTGGTCCTAATAGACCGTAAACCGTATGGCGTGGAATATGTAGAGAAACATCGTCCACCACTTGTTGCCCTTTAAAAGCTTTACTAAGATTTTCTGTTTGTAAAATAAACTGCTGCATTCACCATCATCCTTTCTGATGGCTTTAGTGTAAAAAACAATTATAAGGAATTTATAAGGAATCAGTTAAATACCGTCATCCCCAAATTGTCAGTAAAACCATTACTCCATTCGTTAAACCATGAATAACAACAGATGGCCAAATCGAGCCTGTTCGTTCATATGCTAAAGCGAAAATAACACCACTAAAGAAATTTACTGGCATGACGTTATATGTTGGAATATGAACAATTGTAAAGATGAGGGAGCTAATGATCAGTGCACCTGTAAATCCTATGCGTGTACGTAACCAACGATATAAAAAGCCACGATAAAAAATTTCCTCATATATCGGTGAGATTACAGCCGCAGAGACGAAAGCGATTAGAGCTGTAAGGAAAGTTACGTTTTGTTGGATGGCTGCTGTTTTGCTGTTCTCCCACGAATTCCCTATAAAGCTAGTAAGTATGACAATGATTGTAGCTCCAACCAGTAAGAGAATGGAGGATAGTAGAATATGTTTCCATTCCTTCACGCTAAATGATTTTATTCCTAACTCGCTCCAGGAAAGCTTTTTTGGATAGAGTGCAATAACATAGACACCTAACATTAAAATAAGCGCTATTGTTAGCCCCGTTAATGTTCCGGCATATAGCTCATTATCAAGCAATCTCAAATAAATTGGTTTTACAAAAAATTTAATACATCCTATTACAATTACGAATTCAAGCAACAATAATAATACGAATTCTTTCAAACTCCAAAAGTCTTGCTCTTTCCAGCCTAGTTGTTTCATTTCCATTCGTGCTCTCTCCTTATTTTTGATATACTTCGAGTATAGAAGATGACGTAACGTCACCTGCAACCCTTTTTTAGGAGGATATGAGATGAAGCAATGGACAACAGGAGAAGTAGCTAAACAGAAAAATATTTCCATCCGCACGCTGCGCTATTACGATCAAATTAACCTTCTTACGCCAAGCTATAAGGATGATAATGGACGGCGCTACTATTCAGAAAAGGATTTATTTCAATTAGAGAAAATTCTTATTTTGAAATCTCTAGCACTTCCTCTTGAAAATATACGTGATTTATTGGATAAACTCTCCTATAAACAAGTTCTAATTTCGCATCATAATTATCTACAAGAGCAACTATCGAATATTCAAATGAACATTTCCCATACAGCCTCATTAATTAATATGATTGATTTGGAAGCTCCTTTATCTTGGGAGCATGTAACGGCACTTGTTCAAAATTCACAAAAATCATCTAAAAAATGGATTGACTATTTCCAAGATGAAGATAAAACCTTGTTACAAGAAGCACTTCCAAACATTAGTCATAACGATAAAACAACGCAGCAATATATTGCATTGCTACGACGAATTGAAAGGTGTATACAAAATAATATAGAGGCTGAATCAGACGAAGGTTTTCAAATTGCCTCTGAGTTAATTGAAATATCCAAAGAGACCTTTCAGGAAGATACAAAGTTAATGGAGGAATTTTGGGAAATTAGAAAACGCCCTATCGAAGAAACGGGGCTATATCCAATTTCAGAAGAAATCTTGGAGTATGTCGAACGGTGTATTGCTTATGCAACAGCTTTGGAGTAGGGATATAAATGCTTAATTATGAGAGAAAAATCAACCAGCATATACAAATAGTATGACAATATTTTTTGTTCAAAAATGTATCCTATAACAAAATAATGTAAAGTAAACTTTGTTATAAAGCTAACTTTACAAAATTAAGATAAGAAACTGAATCAAGAAGCTTCGCATCAGGACTTATTTAAAATTTCATTTGTCAGTGTGGCAACATCAATATGTGTATCTTCCTGCATCGCATCCTTTAAAATTTCAGTGCGGAAATAGTGCACTGTAGCATCGAGTGGAATTAATAATAGCTTTGCTAAGGCGGTTTGATACATGTAAACAAACTCTGTATCAGTATTGCCACGCTTTAACTCTGCGAATGCCTCATAAAATTGATCAAGTTTGTCTGCGAATTCCAGCAGTCTACCTTCGATTGTAGCGTCCTTGCCTTCCTTCATGCGCTCAAAAAAGACTTCTTGAAAATCGGGCGGTATTTCTTCCCGAATAAATTTCTCCATCATCTTTTCTTCAACATGTGCAAGCATTTCCTTTAATTCTGGAGAGGCGTGCTTCACAGGTGTTTTAATATCGCCGATAAAGACTTCTGCAAAGTCATGATTAATTGTTTTTTCATATAGAGCTTTCCAATCGATTGTATTGCCAGCGCGCTCCTCTAGCGTTGCAAAGAACATGGCATATTGTGATACCTTCCACGAATGTGCCGCTACATTATGTTCCTCGAACTTAAAGCGGCCAGGACAGCGGATAATGCGCTCCAAATCATTTAAGCTTGTGAAAAAACGATGAATACCTATAACAATCACTCCGTTTCTTATTTAATGTTGAGAAGGCTTGTCATAAGGGAGGAATGAGCAAGCTTTCTCACTAACAGCATACTTTAATTTATACCCAAAAAGTCCGTTTTGTAAAACATTTTACATATTATTAACAGCATCTTTACACTATACTAAAAAGTAGAGACAAACTTAAAGAGGTGTTAAGCAGTGCTACTTTTTAATATTTTATTATATGTACATATAGCAAGTGCAATTGTGTCAATCGGTCCATTATTTGTGCTATTTTCTATTTTAAAACGCATGGAAAAGGCCGATGATGCGGCACTTGTAGGCTATGTTCATTCATTTCAAGCGAGCATTACAACAGTAAAGCATGGTGGGCACGTTTTAGTACTATCAGGAATTTTGTTAATTTGGAGAGGTGGATGGCCATGGCACACATCATGGATTGTGCTGACGATTGCTTTAATGATTGCTTCCATTTACTTTTTGGCGCAAGCCTTTAAGCCAACGATGAAAACATTTGGTACATCAGCATTCAATCGAATGCAATTTATAGCAAAGCTTAGACGCTCTACATGGCTATATGTTGTGCTCTTGCTTATTATGCTTTGGTTTATGGTTGCGAAGCCTATGCTATGGTAAATGTAAACTATCAGAATAAATGGTTTTTTCTGAAAACTATTGCTTTTCCGCTAACAATATTACTATAATAAATATAAGAATTACTTTTCTGAATTATTAGATAAGGTATTTATATTTAGGGGGAGATTGTTTATGAAGCAAAAGTTTTCAGTATTACTAATGGTTATCACAGCAGTGCTTGTATTAGCAGCCTGTGGAACAAAGGATGGCGGTAACGCTAGTAATGATCCTGGCACAGATGGGGATAATAAAGTATATATGGTAGGTACAGAGGCAACATTTGCACCGTTTGAATCCATCGATGCAGATGGCAATATTGTCGGTATTGATGTGGATATACTGCAGGCAATCGCAGATGAAGTAGGTATTCAAGTAGAGTGGAGAAATGTTGGTTGGGATGCAGTTTTCTCTATGATTAATAACAAAGAAACAGATATTGGTGCATCAGGTATTACGATTACAGAAGACCGTCAAAAGACATTTGACTTCACAGAGCCATATTATGAATCAAAGCTATTAATTGCCTTACCTAGCGATTCAACAATCAGCTCATTAGATGAGCTAAAGGATAAAAAAATTGCTGTACAAATTAATGCGACAGGACATGTAGCAGCGAAAAAGCTTCAAGGTGAAATGAGCAAAAATATTTTAGCATTTGAAAGTCAGCCACTTGCGATTCAAGAAATGTTAAATGGCAATGCAGATGCAGTAATTGGTGATAATGCGGTTGTGTATGAATATATGAAAGCAAATCCAGATAAAAAATTAAAAATCGTTGAAGATGACGCATTTGAAAGAGAATACTACGGCTTAATGGTACGCAAAGGTAATAAAGAGCTATTAGATAAACTAAATGAAGGCTTACAAAAAATTAAAGAGAACGGAAAACTAGAGGAAATTACAGGCTCAGCATTTTGGAAAGAGTAGTAGATAAACGCCATTCAGAGAGAAATCTCTCTGAATGCGCTATCTAGGTTTACGTAATTTCGAATAGGAAGTAGGTTCGTATATGGATTTATTAAATTTAGAGTGGGGCGTCATTTGGAATTACCGTGATATGTTTATACGTGGTGTTGGGATAACGCTAGTTTTAACTTTAGCAGGCTACTGTGGCGGTATCGTTTTAGGGCTACTGCTAGGGCTTGGGCAAGTATCAACGAAAAAACTTATTTATTGGCCATGTAAAATCTATGTTGATTTAATACGTGGTACACCGATGCTTGTGCAAATTTTCATCATTCACTTTGCCTTGTTCCCAACAATTTTTGGACACTCATTAGGCTATATGGTATCTGGTATTACAGCGCTTATTATCAATTGTGCTGCGTACAATGCAGAAATTTTCCGTGCGGGTATTCAAAGTATTGCGAAGGGGCAAATGGAGGCAGCACGTTCGCTAGGTCTAACATACGGACAGGCAATGCGCAAAGTCATTTTGCCACAAGCATTTAGACGTATGATTCCGCCATTAGGAAATGAGTTTATTGCCTTATTAAAAGACTCTTCATTATTGATGGTAATTGCAGCGCCGGATATTTTGTATACGAGTAAAGTAATAGCTGGTGCGACATTTAGACAGTGGGAGCCATATCTTTTTGCAGCGCTTTTATATTTGATTCTCACATATATAGCAACAAAAGTAATTGCATTTATTGAGAAGCGCTATAGCAATACGTACATCCCTCGTAAAGCAAAAGGGAGGTTAGCGCGATGATTAAAATTGAAAACTTGTATAAATCCTTTGGTGAACTTGAAGTATTAAAAGGGATTGACTATGAAATTAAAGAGCAGCAAGTAGTTTGTGTTATCGGTCCATCTGGCTCAGGAAAAAGTACATTTTTACGTTGTATTAATTTGCTTGAGGAAATAACCGATGGTGCTGTTTATATTGGAAATGTGAAAGTAAATGACCCAAAGACAAATATTAATGAAATTCGCGCAGAGGTAGGTATGGTATTCCAGCAATTCAACCTATTTCCTCACATGAATATCCTTGATAATGTCGTGATGGCACCGATGCAAATACGCAAAATGGGCCGTGCCGAAGCGGAGAAGCTGGCACATGAATTACTGAAAAAGGTAGGCTTAGATAGCAAGGCATACAATTATCCAGAGCAGCTTTCAGGCGGACAGCAGCAGCGTGTAGCCATTGCACGTGCTTTGGCAATGAAGCCGAAAGCAATGTTATTTGATGAACCAACCTCCGCACTTGACCCTGAAATGGTAAAGGAAGTGCTAGAAGTAATGAAAAATTTAGCTGCAGAAGGTATGACAATGGTTGTTGTCACACATGAAATGGGCTTTGCACGTGAAGTAGGAGATCGTGTTGTCTTTATGGACGGTGGCTATATCGTCGAGGAGGGCACACCAGACGAGCTTTTCGGTAACCCTAAAAATGATAGAACGAAGGCATTTTTAGGAAAAGTATTATAAATGTAAGACCGCCCAGAAAAGAAGCATCTTTGAACTGCACCCCAATTGTTAGACACATCTAATAATTGGAGGTGCAGTTTTGATATGGCTAAATTTACAACTGAAGAAAAATTACAAGCCGCTTTACGCTACTTAAATGGGCATGAAAGTTCCTATGAAATCGCTAAGTCAATTGGAGCAGAACACAAAGCTATCCTTACTTGGGCGAAGCAATATGAATATCATGGGGCTGAAGCATTTATAAAACGATATACAAATTACTCGCCACAGTTTAAACTAGACGTACTAAATTACATGATTGAACACGGTACGTCCACTCTTGAAACAGCTGTCATTTTTAACATAGCTGACCCATCTACTCTTCGGAAATGGCGAAGACAGTTTGAAACAAAAGGATTCGATGCCCTTCAATCAAAGAAAAAAGGGCGTCCATCCATGAAACAAGAAACGAAGAAACAACTAAAACAAGCACCAGTAGAAGGCTCACCAGAAGCACTTCAAGCAGAAATTGAACGTCTACGTATGGAAAACGAGTATTTAAAAAAGTTGAACGCCTTAGTTCAAGCCAAGGAACAATCACCAAAGAAGACAAAGTAAAGGTCATCTATGAATTAAGGCATAAATACTCGGTGAAGGCGCTTGTGGCATTCGCAGGCATGAAACGAAGCACGTATTACTTTTTAGTAAAGAAGATGAATCGACCCGATTCCGACGCCAAGCTAAAAGCTGAAATTCAAGCGATTTATAAGGAACATGAGGGGCGTTATGGCTACCGTCGTATTCGTGATGAGCTGGCGAATCGTGGACAAAAAGTGAATCATAAGAAAGTGCAACGTATCATGAAAGAGCTAGGTTTAAAGTGCCTCGTTCGCATGAAAAAATATAAGTCTTATAAAGGAACCGTCGATAAAATTGCGCCAAATATTTTAGACCGTAACTTTACAGCGGAAGCGCCAAATCAGAAGTGGGTAACAGATATTACAGAGTTTAAATTATTTGGCGAAAAGCTTTATTTATCGCCTGTTTTAGACTTGTTTAATGGAGAAATTATCACGTATACAATTGGCTCTAGACCTACGTACTCTTTGGTTTCAGAGATGTTGGAGAAGGCTTTAGAACACTTACCAGAGGAGCACCAGCTACTGATGCATTCTGATCAAGGTTGGCATTATCAAATGAAACCATATCGCCACGTCCTTGAATCAAGAGGAATTGTGCAAAGTATGTCACGTAAAGGAAACTGTTACGATAATTCTGTGATGGAGAACTTTTTCGGGATTATAAAGTCTGAATTCCTCTACTTAAAGGAATTTGAAAGTGTAGAGCAGTTTAAAAAGGAACTTGAAAACTATATAAACTATTACAACACTAAACGCATGAAGGCAAAATTAAAAATGAGTCCGGTGCAATACCGAACTCATTTTATCCAAGCTGCCTAAATGAAATAACCGTGTCTAACTTTTAGGGGTCACTTCACTTTTCTGGGCGGTTTTTTTGTGAAATAAAATACATAAAAAATTTGATAAACATTCATAATTCTCATTGAAAATGATAATCAATTAGATTATTATTTAATAGTAATGAAAATCACTATCATTTAGGAGATGAACAAATGAACAAAAAGTTAGGATTCCTATTTACAACAATTATTGCTGCATTGCTAGTGTTAGCTGCCTGCGGTAATACATCAGATAAGAAAGAGGGCACTTCTGCAGAGAAAAAAGAAGAGGCAGAAGAAACTGTACATGTTATTGAGCACGTACTAGGTAAAACAGAAATTAAAGGTAAGCCACAAAAAATTGTGACATTATATCAGGGTGCAACAGATACAATTACACAATTTGGTGTGAAGCCTATTGGTGTTGTTGAATCATGGGCAGAGCAGCCAATGTATGAGTATATTAAGACAGAGGTTGGAGATGCGAAGATTGTTGGGCAAGAAACGCAGCCAAACTTAGAGGAAATTGCCGCATTACAGCCAGATTTAATTATTGCTACACAAGTACGTCATGAGGAAATTTATGAGCAGCTTTCTCAAATTGCTCCAACTATTGTCAATACAACTCTTTATGATATTCATGAAACAACAGAGCTTTTAGGAAAAGCTTTAGATGAAGAGGAAAAAGCAAAAGAGCTGATGACAGCTTGGGATGCACGTGTTGCAGATTTCAAAGAAAAAATTGCAGCAAAAGGAGATTATCCACTTAGCGTAGCAGTGACAAACTACCGTGAAGACCATGCCCGTATTTATGTGCAAGGCTTTGCTGGTTCAATTTTAACAGAGCTCGGCTTTACTGAACCAAAAAATTTAATCGGACAAAATCTTGAAATTGTTAAGCTTACAGATAAAGAGTCTATTTCAAGTATGAATGCTGATATTATTTTCGAATTCATGGAGGATAATGCAGCTGTAAAGAGCACACATGAAGAATGGACAAAACACCCGCTTTATGCAAACTTAGATGCAGTGAAGAATAATCAAGTATTTACAGTAAATGAAATCATTTGGAACTTCGCTGGTGGTTTAAAAGCAGCTAATTTAATGCTAGATGATTTATACACATATTTTGAACTTGAACAATAATAGGAAAGATGCTCGAAAAGGTAATATTTTTCGAGCATCGTTTTTCAATTACTTGAAGAGGGTATGCTATGTTACATTCCATACAATATAAAACAATAGGCTTATTACTATTAGTTGGGTTACTCGGTATTCTTTATTTTTGTAGTCTCGCTATGGGACAAACTTCTATATCGTTTCCACTTGCATTAGAAGTTATTACGAATTATGACCCAAATAATGAGACACATTTAATTATTGCGACAAGTAGGCTTGCTCGTGCAACAATCGCGTTAACAGTAGGAGCCTCATTAGCGATTGCTGGTATTTTAATTCAATCATTAACACGCAACCCATTAGCGGCTCCTGACTTATTAGGCATTAATGCGGGAGCTATTTTCTTTATCGTATTTGCATTAACTTGGTTAAATATGCAATCGCTCACACAATATATGTGGTTTGGATTTTTAGGGGCAGCAGTTGCGGCAGTTGGGGTGTTTCTTTTAAGCAATATTGGGCGTGATGGTGTTACACCAATGAAGGTAATATTGGCTGGTACAGCATTATCTGCATTTTTTATCTCCTTTACACAGGGGATGCTCGTTATTGATGAGCAATCCATTCAAACCGTGTTATTTTGGTTAGCTGGCTCAATTGCAGGCAGAGATTTGCAGATGTTATTTGATGTGCTACCATTGCTCGTCATCGCACTTATTGTGAGCGGCTTTATGGGCAAGGCAATGAATATTTTTAGCTCTGGTGATGATGTCGCAAAAAGCCTTGGGCAAAATGTTGCCATTTTAAAGCTATTGATGGGGATATTAATCATTATATTAGCAGGTGGTTCAGTGGCGATTGTTGGTTCAATTGGCTTTATTGGTTTAATTGTTCCGCATATTGCGAAGGGCTTGGTCGGCAATGACTATCGTTGGATGATTCCATACGGTGCATGTATTGGTGCTGCATTATTAATTGCTGCGGATATTTTAGCTCGATTTTTAATTAGTCCAATGGAGGTACCAATTGGTGTAATGACTGCATTTATTGGTGGCCCATTTTTCATTTATTTAGCTAAAAAAGGGGTGTCGAAACAATGAAGTATTGGAATATACGCTTGTTCCAAAACAAGGCATCCTTTCAGCTTTCACAAAAATGGCTTATTACATTAATAATCAGCCTGCTACTGCTGCTTGCTATTTTCATGCTAAGCCTTTCAGCAGGAAGTAATTGGATTTCCCCGATAGATGTATTACGTCAGCTTTTTAATCAAACAGATGAATTTACATTTGTCATTGAAACATTGAGATTACCACGTGTGCTTTTAGCTATTTTAGTAGGAAGTGCATTAGGTGTCTCTGGACTCATATTGCAAAGTATTGTCCGCAACCCGTTAGCTTCACCTGATATTATAGGTATTACAAGTGGTGCTTCATTTGGCGCAGTGCTATTTATTACCTTAGCTACTGGTGTTATTAGTATGTCCTTCCTACCGCTAGCTGCGATTTGTGGGGGTCTCATTACAGCAATTATCATTTATTTGTTATCGTGGAATAAAGGTGTGACACCCGTTCGACTTGTGTTAATCGGAATTGGTATTTCAGCGATTCTAAAATCAGGTGTTACTTTTTTATTAGTTTATAGCGATACATTTATTGTATCGAAGGCGTATATTTGGTTAACTGGTAGCCTATATGCTGCAACGTGGAAAGATGTAATATCGCTCAGCTGCTGGCTGTTAATTCCAGTGCCAATTATTCTTTTACTTGGGCGTAGTATGAATGTGACGGAGCTAGGTGATGATGTAGCGATTAGTACAGGTATTCGTCTGCAACGTCAACGCTTTTTATTTCTAGCATGTGCTGTACTGCTAGCAGGTAGTGCAGCAGCCTTTGTTGGGGGAATAGAATTCGTCGGTCTTATGGCTCCACATATTGCTCGTCGCTTAGTTGGTCGCTCTTTTATTGGCTTAGTACCGATTACAGCAATTGTTGGTGCATTGCTTGTCCTTATTGCGGATTTAATTGCTAGAACAATGTTTTTACCGCTTGATATACCTGCTGGCGTCTTTACAGCAGCAATTGGCGCACCATTTTTTATCTTTTTACTATTCAGAACGCGCAATCGATAGGAGGTTTACAATGCAAGGACTTCAAACGAAAGGTCTTACATTACAGTATGGCAATCAAACGATTATTGATTGTTTAGATTTTGATATTCCGCTTGGCAAAATTACTGTGTTAGTTGGTGCAAATGGAAGTGGTAAATCTACATTGCTACGCTCATTAGCGAGACTTTTGAATCCTGCCTCAGGGGAAATTTTACTTGATGCACAAAAGCTGCATTCCATGTCTACAAAGCAAATTGCGAAGCAGCTTGCCATTTTACCTCAAGGTCCAGTTGCCCCTGAAGGTATTACAGTGCAGCAGCTAGTTAAACAAGGGCGTTATCCACATCAAAGCTGGTTTCAGCAGTGGTCAAAGAAGGATGAAATGCTAGTAGAGCAGGCATTAGAGGCTACACAATTATTAGCTCTAAAGGACAGACCTGTAGATGCTTTGTCAGGTGGACAAAGACAGCGTGCGTGGATTGCGATGACTTTAGCGCAGGAAACACCCATTATATTATTAGATGAGCCAACAACTTATTTAGATATGACGCACCAAATCGAGCTGTTAGACTTTTTGTTTGAGCTAAATCGACAATCAAAGCGAACAGTTGTCATGGTATTGCATGATTTAAACTTAGCATGCCGCTATGCAGACCATTTAGTTGCTATCCATAATAAAAAAGTAGCAATCGAAGGTGCCCCAGAGGAAATTGTGACCTCGCAAATGGTGGAGGAAATATTTCAATTGAAATCCATCATACAAAAAGATCCTTATTTCGGTACACCTTTATGTATTCCAAATGGAAAAGGTCGGCATATTAAATGAATTTACAGGCTTATGGAGTTGCCTTCGTAGAACAAGCACAGGGCTTACCGATAAAGGAGCTAGAAAGTCGGGCGATGCTTGAGCAAATTGTAAAGCGATATGCAGACTATTTACAAACTGATTCCATGGCAATTTCAGCGTCCTTATTTATTAAACGCTATGCGGTACTGACTGCGGCTGCCTGTGTAGACTATTACGAGCTACAGCAGGGGAAAAGCAATTGGTTAGATGCAGCATATTTTGATACAGCGACCTTTACACTGCAAATAAGTGAGGGAGAGAAGCTAACACAAATGAACTGCTGGAAAAAATATTTGCTACAGGAGCATCTAGCAAATATTGTAGATATTTTAGCTGTGGACTATAAAATTAACCGTCGTATATTGTGGGAAAATATTGCGGTGCGAATAAATGCCGCACTTGAAAAAAATAGCACCTCTTATGAGCAAGAGCGCCTTGAGGAAATAGTTGAAGAGCTTTCACGCCCGATTGCTGGTTTAACAAATCCAATTCGAGACTATATTCATGTAAATAAAGCTGTTCGTAAAACCTGCTGCCGCTATTATCAGCTGGAGAAAAAAGAAGAGGGCATGCCTTACTGTTTAGTGTGCCCATTGAAAAAATAAAGAATGTGTTAAAGGCCATAGTTGGCTTTTAGCACATTTTTTGATGGATCTCTCTTATTCTATAAATGATAGTTTACTTAATATTCTTTTCTCCACAAACTGTTGAACGATAAAGTAAACAAAACCAGCGAACAGGCTTGCGAGAAGAAATCGCAGCATCGTATCATTTGACTCAAAATAGAGCCATTCTAAGCAAAGAGCAGCTAAAAAGGTGACGCCCATACATAACAAAAGCTGCAAAGGCATAGAGGCTCTTGCGAAGTATAAAATCGCGATAAACGGAAAGAAACAAATAAAATAGATGAGGTACATAAGAAAAGCGCTAAATGGTATCGCCTCAAATATAAATCCTTCTAATATGATAGCTGCAACAAATGGGGATAAAAGAATAGAAATGGCATTGCTAATCATAATGCGGTTCATATTTATCTAACCTCCAATGCTATTTTAATGCTCGTTTTGAAATCGCTCTATAGATATAGAAGCAACACAATGAATGGAATTACTATTTAACTACAGGTTTTATTGTGAAGGGAATATACCAGCCTAAAATGCCAGTTCCTTGGATGAACATTAACATGGTTTGGCGATTATCTTTTTCCTGTAATTTAATATTTCTCATATTAAAAAAGAAATAATCTTTCTCTTCCTTCGTGATAATTATATTTTCTTTTGAGGATTTCTGGCTTAAACATATATCTTCAGTACAAGCATATCCATATTTTTTCAATAGCCATTTATCAAAAGTAGCTTCAGATGGCTTTGTAATGAACAAGACGATTAGTATAATAAATAAAATAGATGTTTTTTTGAATTTCAAAGAAATGCACCTACCTTTTCAATACCCATTTAGCTAATGCCCATTGAATAGAGTAAAGAATATAAACTACAATGATTGCATCAAGAAATGCGATAAAACCTACGAAAATATATGTACCCAATCTCCCGAGTTGTTCAAAATAATAATATTGAACTTGCCAATTGATAAAAAGCTCATAATAAATAGCGATTAAAAATACTGGTATAAACAACCAACGATAAATTTTAGGTAGATATAAAGAACGCTGTAAATATTGCATCTAAGTTACTCCTTTAAAATAAAAATTTCCTTATCGTAAATAGACATAAATTTGTAAGATTAAGTTCTTGATAGCTAATTTAAAAAACTTTGTTATTTTGCTCTAGCTAATTTTAAGTATTGCAAAGAAGAGTATATCCCATAACCAATCAATGTCCCTGCTACAAGTGCTAAGCCTGATTTTAACTCTACTTGATTGTGGAAACAGTAAAAAGCTAGAAATATGCCTATTCCACATAGCAAAGTGCAATTTAAAACACTAAAGTATATATTTTTTTTCACTAGTAACCTTCTCCAATCTTTGAATTCCTATCAGTCAATTATTATTCCAAGCATATTTCTTCAATATCCGTTCCAGCATAGCGAGTATATAAATGATGATAAGTGCTTCTATGAAAGCAATGAAGCTCACAAAAACATATCGACCGAAATCCTCTAATTCATGAAAAGAATAACGCTGAACCTGCCAATTGATAAAAAGCTCATAATAGCTAACAACTAAAAACAGCGGTATAAGCATAAACCAATAAAATTTCGCAAGTGAGAAGGGGGAACCTGAATTTCGCATAGATGATGCTCCTTTATTAAAGCTTATAGTTTTGCTGCGACATCCTCATCTTAGTAAGAAAATAAATAATAAAGCTAACAAATGCGCCAAGTGCTGTTGTATTACTTGATAGGCTATTAATTGATAATATACCTAATCCAGTAACTACATTTAAGGAGTAGAACACAATAATCCCCAATAGTGCACTGTTCATAATATGTAACTTTCGTCTAATCGTAGGATGAATATAATTTTAGTATATTGAATTTGTTTAATAAGCGAATATACTAAGTTGAGAATAATAGCGCTGATTACTACAATCGCTAAGCTATTCATGTTAACACCAATTTGATAAACAATACCATTGTGAGAATGATTAAATGCTATAAAACCTTCACCTACATGTTTGCTTGAATTTGCAGGAAAACCATCTGAAGCTGTATTTGTCACTAGCCATGCAAACAAATAGGCTGTACTTCATTCAATAATTCAATAACAGATGTATTTTGCAATAGAAGAGCTATGCTTTATCGTAAACCATGTATTTTCTAATCCAAATTATTCCTCTTTGGTAATGACAACGGTGTTGTTGAAATTTAAATCTTTAAACTGATTAGCCAAAATCCAACTACCCAGAAAGTAGTTGGATTTTGGCTAGTATAGAGGTTGGTTTAATAAAGAGTGAATATGTCTTTTTGCTGCCTGTTTATGCTCATCTACAACGTAGAATTGAAGGTCAGTTTGATGATAAGTAATCAATGCATCGTAGAGTGCCTTCAAAAATTCCTTACGAGGTAGAATAAAGATTTTGTAGTCTTTGTGTGATATACCTCTTTCGGGAAATACTTCAAGTATAATTTGATTGGAGTCTGTATTATGTGGACAAACCGTAATAACAGGTTCATCTCCTCCCTCAGGCTGTGTAGCGCTCGCAAAATTTTGTTTATACATTTGCTTTAGAATTTCTTCATAGTAATGCCAAGTAATCAGAATTTGCGAAAACATTTCTTGTCCGATAAGCTCCTGTCCATTGTAATTAATTTGAACAAAGCCAAACAGAATTGCCTGTCGTTCAACTAATATATCCCAAATAAAATCATAGTTTTTAAGGTCATCAAATAGGCAATAATGCTGGTCAATTTCACCGATAGGCACAGGATCACTATGCCATTGATCGGACACCCATGTTTGAATAGTAAACAAGAAAATCACTCCTACATATTGAATTATTTCATATACAGAGGTTACGGTGAAAGGAATATACAGGCCCCAACACTAAGTTCTTCAATATACATTAATATGATTAACAGTTATAGATGTTGAGACACCCATTGTTTACCCAACAAACTAACCGAATCCAGCTTCATGGCATTTTTAACACTTGAATTAAAAGTACTTGAGGCTTTAAGGCTTATTGATGGATTTACATTTACTATTATAGGGTGATTTTTGGAGTCTTCCAATAAATAAAAGTGCTTTTCGATCTCCCACATTGATAGTACAGATGACACAGTTTCGTACTATGTATTAGTCATCCATGTTTCTAAGAAAACCAACTACCAAAAGGCAATTGGTTTTCGTTTATTTAGTATAGTTTCTCTGCTAATAATGAATCGATATGCTCTTTTTTAGCCAATTTATGTTCCTCTGTGGCACAGAAAAAGAAGTCGGTTTGATGATAAGCAATCAATGCATCGTAAAGTGCCTTTAAAAATTCCTTACGAGGTAAAATAAAGATTTTGTAGTCTTTGTGTGATATACCTCTTTCGGGAAATAGTTCAAGTATAATTTGATAGGAGTCTGTATTATGTGGATGAACCGTAAAAACAGGTTCATCTCCTCCCTCAGGCTGTGTAGTGCTCGCAAAATTTTGTTTATGCATTTGCTTTAAAATTTCTTTATAGTAATGCCAAGTAATCAGAATTTGCGAAAACATCTCTTGTCCGATAAGTTCCTGTCCATTGTAATTAATTTGAACAAAGCCAAACAGAATTGCCTGTCGTTCAACTAACACATCCCAAATAAAATCATGGTTTTTAGGGTCATCAAATAGGCAATAATGCTGGTCAATTTCCTTAATAGGTATGGGATCGCTATGCCATTGATCGGACACCCACGTTTGAATAGTAAACAAGGAAATCACTCCTCCATATTGAATTATTTTACAACGGGGTACAGTGAAAGTAATATACCAGCCTAAAATGCCGATTCCTTAAATGAACATTTATAGATGTTGAAAGGTTGGCTATTTTGTCCATTGATGATAAGCAAATAGCGTATCATATAATGTCTTTAGAAATTCCTCACAAGATAGAGTGGTATCTCTTTCAAGGGATATGCTGAATATAATTTGATTTGGACTGAAATCATGAGGATGAAGTGTAATAAAAGATTTATCGCCTCTTTTTGGATGAGTAACATTCGCAAAGTTTTGTTTGTATATCTGTTCTAAAAGTTCCCTAGGTAATAGTAATTTATTCTTTGCGTAAATGAAAAGTCTCATACTAAAAAAGAAGCCCTCTTCATAGTAGAATGAAGCCACTATAGTCCATCCTAGAAAAGGGCCTTCCCTATAAATTCAGTTTACCTACAGATTTAATTATAGTAGATTACTTAGTTAAGGAAGTCTTAAATCTCTTTTTAATTCTTGCCACTCCCGATGTACGCCTGAATTTTGTAATTGTAGTATGTGCTTTTCAATAGCTGGTAGATTCTTTTCCATTACAGGATGAAGTTCAGTAGTTTTAGCCTTGCTGTACAAACAACCTGTGAAAAATATAAATTGATTTACTAAGAATGGGTTATCTAGCTTTAGTATTGTTTGAACCATTAGTTCAATAAAATCAAAAGCTTCATGTGAGGTAAATGATTCAATTAAAGTTTCAAAAGCATGAGTAAAATAAAATTCATCTTCGTTTAACTTTCTTACCCAATCATTTAAAATCTCATCAATTATCTCGTTCTTCACTATGAAACCACTCTTTTCGTTTTTATTTAAACTTAAAATCATCAAATTTCTTAGTTTTCTTATTACTCTAAATGAGCAAATGACCTTCAAAATGCTTCCATCAAACAAAATAAAAAGACAGAATCCACTCTTTTAGTTAAAATGAAAGCTCTGACCCCATCATCCACCAAAGGAGCGTATTTGTCCGATAAATAGATTAACACATCACCAACAAATCAACAAAGGTTTTCTCGAATGGCAGTTTTCTTATTACTTTTCAAAGCCCGTTTTACGGCATTTGACACACTTTATTGATGGGATGTCGAGTGTTGGTTTCACTGGCAAACTAACAGAAGTCCATGCTTTTAGTCACCACCAAAAGCATCATACAACCCACAGGTATTTTCTTAAAAAAAGCCCTTGGAATGAAGCATTTTTTCTACACCAATCTCAAAAATACATGTAACAAAGCATCTCTGTAGATGTGCCTGTATTTTTTTGCAGGACGACACGATTTCCCGAAAAAACAAAGCCTTTGTCACGAGCAACCTGCCCAATTGAAAGCTGCAGGTATCGATTCTCGCACACGGATTGGAAAAGTGTTTGGGGGCATCAAGTCGTGCAATTGATGCTAAAATCAGGTCAACACGCGTATCCTTACGATTTTTGATTATTTGATAAAGAAACCACTGACAGTAAAATTCAACTTTTGTTAGACATGATGAATCAAGTACCCGTACTCAAACAGCCGAAGTATTTATTATGTGATAGTTGGTATACGTCACGTACAATCATCGAAGTTGCACTTTCTAAAGGGATACATGTCATCGGTGCACTCAAAACGAATTGTATGTTGTATCCACAAGGTATCCGTACTCAGACAAAACAATTCGCAACGCATATCCATAGAGTTCATGTACAGAGCAACAACAGGCGGGACACCACTTGAACAAATCAAAAATGAGCCTTAAGCGGCATAAGGTACTAGTCATATAAATGCTCATTTAAAATTATCTAAAAGATTGTTCATAAAAATTTTTCTAAAACATTTTGAAGTTGTATTCTAAAGTTCATGTACTTAACCAAACAACAACCATCACTAGGATAGTTGCTGTTTAGATTAATATAAAAATTTTTTATTTAACATCTCTAGGCTAACTTTTAGAAGAAAAAATGATAGGTAAAATAGGAAAGGGATCTTATTACCCTTTAATATGGTATGAATTTTAAGCATTGTATTTGGTATGAATTTTAGAATAGTTATTTTTTAATGCAATTATATCTTCTTCTTTTTTGGAAATAATATCCAAAACATCGGTACTAATGTATAGAAGAAAAGAATTGTTATAAAACATAATATATGCTTGTGGAATTCTACCTAAAATAATACTTTTACAATATTGAAAAATACCACTTGGCTTTAAACCTCCTATTGTAGCGAACACTACAGTGCCCTCTAAATCATCACTTTCTATAAGAACCTCGTTCCAGTTAGTAATTTCAAAAAAAGATTTAAGACCAATTTTATTGTACTTAATTTCATTTTGCATATTAAATTTAGATCCTATTATAAAAGTACTTTCAATCTCTTCATTCCTGTTAAACAAATAGTTAATTATTTCCTCTAAAGTCTTTATATTGCCTTTAAAAACCTCTGTACCAAATCTTATTCTAAGCTCTTCTTTTGATTGGAAAAATGGAGTTATATTAAATTCGTTTATATTAAATTTAAAGTCATGTAGTTTATTCAAAGCTCAATCTAATCTCCTATTCTTTCTAAAAATACATCATAAGTACCCGATCTTGTTTCTTTTCTCGCTAAGTTAGGGATAGTATCTGCTCCTTTCCATGCCCCACCAGTGTGACTATCCATATCTCTAGTTATATACTTAGGTCCTGAACCGGACTTTCTCGAATATACCTTTGCGCCATGTGAGAGATTCTTTAATTCAATATAACCTAAATCTTTAGCAGCAGCTCTAGCAACCTTTTCTTGCTGTTTGATAAGAGTTTTAATGACTGTTCTTCCATAAGTTTGAACAGCAAACCTTAGCCCTGAAGAACCTATTAGCGCTACAACAGCTGGTATCGCAGGCAGAACATATGGCTGAATCTCTGCAGAATTTTCGTTAAATAAACTTTGAGTATATAGTTCACTATTATTTTCAATTTTGTTTATTGGAAATGAACCTATATTAAACAAATCATCCTGGTAAGTTTCTTGATGAAGAGCGTTTTTGTTAATTTCTGCATTAACAATTGAAAGATTTGCAAATAAAAATACCATAACCATACTAAAAATAAAATATTTTTTTATTAAATTTTTCATTAATATTCTCCTATTCAAGTGAATGTAGTATAGATACTTGGACACAACTTGGTTAAGTCATTATGATTGAACTAACGAAAGGTCGTGTCCGAATGATGAGTCGCAAACGATATAATCAAGAATTTAAACAAACAGTAGTTGAGCTTTATCGCTCAGGTACGCCGGTCAGTCAACTCTCTAGCGAATATGGTGTGTCGGAAGTAACAATTTACAAATGGATTAAGCAGCACTCTCCACTTGAAGGAACCCAAGAATTAACTGTGTCGGATGTAGAAGCGATCCAAAAGGAAAATCTTCGTTTAAGGCAGAGCTTGAAATCTTAAAAAAGGCTATGACCATATTCGCAAGAAAATAGATGAGCAAGAACTCCAATAGCTATCATGCCGCCAATGAAGCGCTACTTGAACGGATTAAAGTGATTCACAAAGAAAGTAAAGGTCGCTACGGCGCACCTAAAATCTCTGAAAAGATCCAAAAAGAAGGCTACTTATGCAGTATTAAAAGGGTTCAACGTCTTATGAAACAAGCAGGCATCCAATCATGCATCATAAAAAAATATCGTCCAGCATCCACACAAAAATCAGTGGACGAACGAGAAAACGTATTAAAACAAGACTTCACTACAAAGACAATCAATGAAAAATGGGTAGCGGATATTACGTACATCCATACACTTCGCAATGGGTGGTGCTATCTAGCATCTGTTCTTGATTTACACACGAAAAAAGTGGTTGGCTATAAATTCTCTCGTACAATGACAACAGAAATTGTACTTGAAGCGCTTAAGAATGCGATCAATGACCAACAACCTGACCCTGGGCTCATTGTGCATACCGATTTAGGAACACAATACACAAGCGAAGCATTCCAAGAACTACTTAAAAAACACAAAATGATTCCGTCGTTTAGTCGAAAAGGATGTCCTTAGGACAACGCTTGTATCGAATCATTTCACGCCACACTGAAAAAAGAGGAAGTTTACCTAACAAAATACGAAAGCTTTGAGACAGCGAGAAGTGCCTTATTTCAATTCATCAAAGGTTGGTATAATCGCAAACGAATTCATGGTAGTATCGGTTATCTAACACCAGATGAGTATGAACTAATATGTCGTGCAGCAGCGTAATACATCGTTGTTGTGCAGAAAAAAACTTAATCTTTTTGTGTCCGAAATCTTGACTTAGATCCAGTATTTCGTATTAAAAAGGTGATAAATAACAGCTAAATTATTTAATTTTACTCTAACATGCTATTTTCAAGGGGAGGTGTTTTTTGTCGTAACTGTATGTATTTTAATCAAAAACGCTTTTTCAATATTTAATTTAGTATAAAGTATTTCAATCTACCAATTTTATTTGCATATGTCAGTGATTTTGATTGCTGTCATATTATGAAGAAGTTAAGATGATTTACATAGAGATTTATATATGAATCATACTTATGATAGAACTTACTTTTCATGCAAAAAAGAGCAACTATAGCTGCTCCCTAAGTTATCATGTTTTCTTCAATCTTATATATATTTCTTTCTTTTAATAATTCAATTGCCCTAATTTTAATATGATTTAAACTTTCAATTAACTTTCCAGGGATCAAACTCTCGATATCTTCAAGTTCAGTTCCTAAATGCACAACTTCTATAACGTCGTTAGATATTCTTTTTGAATGTAATAAATCCATTACATATGGACTGAATATAATCTTTTCAGCTTCCTCTAAAGTGATTACATTTTCCTCTAAAGCACTTATAACACCTACTATATTTAACAAAACCAATTTTTCTAACTTTTTTTGGCTATTGGTAGAGAAATTTAGTAAAAGCTGATTCATAATTATTTTTTCACACTCCATCCATTTTTTACTTTAACATCATACACCAGCCCAGATTTACTTTGGAAATAATGGATAGAAATTTTTCCCCCATTTTTATCATAGCCATCTTTGTATACTTTATGCCAAGTACCGGCTTCAATTTGTCTCAATTCATCTAATAATTCTTTATTGTTAACAGTATGATTTTTAGTGCCATTTTGTACAGCCTTAAAGCCTGTCGGATACTTTGGAGCATATTTAATAGAATTATATAGGTGTTTAGCAACTTTAGCACCATTTACTACAACATAACGAATAATTACATTAGCTATCATAGGCTGTACTAATACTTCCTCTGACAATATGTAATCTTCCATATCATCACTGTAGTATTCATCTATCGTAGAATCTTCATATCCAATATCAATTAAAAACTCATTTTCATATATAATAGCATCATCAGGTATTATTGTTGTAGCTAGTCCATAACTAGGTGTGATAAGCATTAAAACTAAAGATAGAGACAAAATAGTAGGTAAAAGTTTTTTCATAATTATTCCTCCTAAAAATAAATTAGATATTGTAAAAGTTTCTATTAAAAATCCTCAAACTATTGAAGTCAATTGATTATTTAGTAAAGTTATTTCTTTTAACTAAGTGATATTTGTTATGTGGTAAACAAGCTAACTGTCCATCTTACTAAAACTCATTTTAGCCTTATGTAGTTTAATCGGTTTTTATAGCTCTTTTGAAAATATCTTTTATAAATTTAATATAATCTTTTAAGTCTACAAGCTAATTTTTATATACCCTATTTAGTAATTCAATGTAAATAGGGCTGTGGGCAATAACAAATATCATGTTGGTTTGCAAGACTATATACATATCCATACTATATAGTCTTTTTATGTTACTCTAAGCTTAATAATTCTAATTTGTGTAAGTAACGTTAAACTTAAGTTAATAAAAGCAACTATTTTTTCGACAGTTGCTCTTATTTTAATATAAAGGTGTGGCTAGTAATTTATCTAGATACTCCTGTGCGCGTTGTTTATAATCCTCAACCTTGAAAAATTTAAGATTTATACAGCGATAGTTAATCAGTGCATCATATAATGCCTTTAAAAACTCTTTGCGTGGCAGTATGAAGGTTTCATGTATTGTTTTTATATCATGGAATATCTTAGTTTCTTGATTCGTTTCTTGGTCCAAGATAGTTTCATAATAAGCACCTTCCTTAAAGAAGGTTTCTAGTATAATCTGATTTGGAGCTGTATCATCAGGGCGGACAGTAACAGCTGTGTAGCCTGTTTCTGGATGTTCCACATTTGCAAAATTTTGCGTTTGCATTTGCTTTAAAAGCATCTCATAACTATGCCATGTAATGAAGATTTGAGAAAACATCCTCTTTCCCAAAATTTCTTGGCCATTGTAAGTAATATGAACAAAACCAAATAATAGTCCAGAAGGTTCTCCATTACTATCATTGATGATTTGGTCAATTGCAAGATGATTTTTAGGGTCTTCGAATAAATAAAAGTGCTTTTTGACTTCGCTCATCGATGGTACAGGTGGCTCAGCTCCATACCATGTATCAGTCACCCATGTTTTAATAGTGAACACAGTAAGTCACTCCTCCCTGCCTTTTAGGGGTTATTAGGATTTACAAAAGTTGCTCTAGGGTAAAGTTGTTCAATACGTTTTGTTGCTTTATTTACCCCAATTCGATAGCCAATTCCTTCATACATATAATCGATTGTCACAAAATCACTAGTACTATTTGCTATTTTACTTGCATTTGCCTTAACACCTGATGTTGCTATGGTTTCAAGCCTGTTCAGTGTCATTCCTGTATGAAAGAAATCTTGATTGTATTCCCAAGTACCGTTCCAATGTTTCATGGAATGGCGCTCTAAGTAATGCTGCATATTACGTGCAGTTATTGTATACGTTTCTTTACCAATTGTTACAGTTTTGGGAACATAGTTTGCTACTGCTCTAGATGCAGCCCCAGCTGTTGCAGGTGTTACCGTTTTTATCAGTCTAAGCCCACTTTTTAATAAAGCTTTTCCACCTTCTTTAACTACTGTAACAGCTATCATGGCACATGGTGGACCACACATTGGTTCAACAATAATTTCATTAGAATCAAACACTAAATCAGATTCTAAAAAACCATTAGTAGCATCTTCATTATACTCGATAAAAGATTCAAAATTGAGGTTTGTTTCGTTATTTTCTCCTGTGAAATCATTTGCACTTGATTGCAGAGGTGCTAGTAAGCTAAAGATAATTGTAAATACTGTTAATAATGAAATAATTTTTTTAAAGTTCATTCTATCTCCTCCTTTAAGTAATAATTAAAATGATTTCCTGTAAGCATCTCTAATAAGTTATTAAAGCGCCTAGAGGAAATCAGTTAACTATTTTTACTCTAACACACTATTTTTAAAAGTAGGTGTACATTGTCAAAACCGCATATATTTCTATTAAAAATGTTATTTACCAATAATTGCAATACATTTGCGACGATAATTATGACGTTTTTGATATGGTATAACATAATACCATTCAAAACTGTTAAAATTATTGTCGTAAACATAGCACACAAAAAATGGATATTTGTAGTTTATAATAAAATTAGGGAGAATTTTGTTAAATGATAGAGGCAAAGATTACAAATATATTAATTAAACAACGAATATATACGAGACTAGAGCAGGAGAAAATACAATATGGTGTCCGTATAATCTTGAAAGAATTCTATAAGTTATTGTTACTGTACAGCGTAGCATTTTTATTAAACTGTTTATTACCAACATTCATTATCCATATGGTTTTTTATTTTATACGGCAAGTGGCGTTTGGGGCACATTTTCAAAATGCTGTAAGCTGTATAATATGTAGTATACTTGTATTCCCTATTATGGCATTGATACTGACTTCTATATTGATTCCTATGTGGGTTGTATGGGGGATTGGTGCAGCTGCAGTATTTCTTATTTTGCTGAAGGCACCTGTAGGAACTGGGAAGCATCCAATTGTTAATAACCAACATCGACAATATTTACGAAAAAAGCTGTATGTTCGAATTGTGATGATTAGTATTGTATTGTTATTTTCTTCAGAGAGCATGCAATCTTATATTGTTTATGGATTAGTGATTCAAAGTGGTAGTATGTTAATTCAAGGAGAATTGAAGTGATGAGATTAATTCAACGTATTATACAATCTAAACTATTTATTCTATCTCAAGTAGCGTTATTTATTGGAGAACTTGCGTTAAAAAAAGATTGCCACTTTATATTTTATGCTGAGGATATGCCAAAGGCGTTACAAGAACAGCATCCTTTTATGAAGAAAGAGGAGTAACTTACAGATGAATGTAGCCTTATACATTAATATTGCAGTAGAGTATAGTGCAATTATAGTAGCTCTAAGTTATCTATTAAATATAAAAATAAATTGGCAGAAGGGCCTTTACTTAATATTATTTATCATTCTTCCATCAATATTATTCTTTTTCCTTGTATCGCAGTGGATCATGATTCCGGTATTGTTAGTTAGCTTAGGCATCTTTTTTTACCTGCTTTCTAAAAAACATAGAGTATGGATGGATATTACAATTGTTTGTATTGGTGGGGTACTAGCTAATTATTTAGCTAAGTTTATTTTGTATTTCTTTTCGCAGGGAAATAATTTTATATATGAATTGTTGTATATTTGCTCCTTTTTACTTATTTTTATTGCGTATATTTATCTTTATAAACAGCTTATACAAAAAATTAATGAAATTTTGATGTTATCAACAACTAGTAAATTTTTTATTTTTCTTATTTTATTTTTAACAGCGTTAGCATTTTATTTGAATATTTATTTTGCAGAACATATGAATTCAACATCTACATTAAATATGAATTTGATGATTCAGCTTTTGTATTTTATTATAGTGATTATTGTTTTAGGTGTATTTTTATATAGCATACATAACACATATAGGGCAAAGAGAAAAGTGCTAGAAACTGAGCAATTCATGCAATACATGACTGCACTTGAAGAAGTTAATCGTGATATGCAAAAATTCCGCCATGATTATACGAATATATTGCTGACAATTCAGGGCTATTTAGATCAAAAGGACATGGAAGGATTGCAATCTTATTTTCAGCAAAGCATTGTGCAAACAGGACGACAAACGTTGGTGAAGCATCAAACATTAGGACGGCTAGACAATTTGGAGTCAGTAGAATTAAAAGGCTTGCTTGCAACAAAAATATTGCAGGCAGATGCATTAAATATCCCATCTATTATTGAGATTCCTAGACCTGTACCGATGCTACAAATGAGTATTGTTGATATTGCAAGAGTTGTAGGGATTTTACTGGATAATGCGCTAGAGGCTGTAAAAGAGCTGCCAAAAGGCAATATTCGTGTGGCTATTTTCCCAACTGATAATGAAATGGTGCAGTTACTTATTGAAAATAGCTATGGAGATATGTCACCTAATATTGGCAAGCTATTTCAGCAAGGTTATTCTACAAAAGGTCAAGGACGTGGTAGCGGTTTAACGATAGCGAAGGCGATTATTGGGAGCTATCCAAATGCTATGATGCATACAAGGGTAGAGGATGGCAAATTTATTCAAGAGTTGAGCATTTATTAAGGTGGTGTATTTTTATGAAAGTAGTAATTTGTGAAGATGACTCACTTCATCGTCATTTGATTTATACAGAGCTGAAAAACTATGAGATGTTCCATAATCCAAGTGTAGAAATTGTATTAGAAACGGCAAGCCCTGAGGAAGTGCTTGCTTATGCAGCAGAGCAGCATGTGGATTGCTACTTTTTAGATATTGACTTATCGCATGAGTTAACAGGAATGGATGTTGCTTATGAGATTCGCAAGGACAATCCTTTGGCGAGCATCATTTTTGTAACAACGGATGCAGAGAAGTGGCATCTTGTGTTTAAATATCAGCTAGAGGCACTTGATTATATTGTCAAAGATACGCAAGAGAAAATGGCTGTGCAACTACGAAAAGTGATTCATACAGCCTTTGAAAAATATCAAAAGCTAGGGCGAAATGAACAGGCGAATGTTTATCAATTAAAGGTTGATAGGCGTATTGTTAACATTCCATATGAGGATATTTATTTTTTCTCAACATCACCACAAGTACATAAAATCGAGCTTTATGCGAAAAATCATTATTATGAATTTTATGGCTCGATGCAGGAATTGGAAAAGATAGATGAGCGCTTTTATCGCTGCCACACGAGCTATGTAATTAATTTACAGCATATTGTTGAGCTTAATGCGAAGGAACGTACAGTAACGATGGCAGACGAAAGTATATGTAAAGTATCGTTTCGTGCGATGCGGACTTTGCGCAAGAAACTAGAAGCTAATTAAAAAGCTATCGAGGCAAATACTGACCTCGATAGCTTTTCATTTACACCTGTGCGTCAAATAGTTGACCTTTATACGGGTGTTCAGCAGCGGGAGCAGGCATTTCTGCTAGCATTTCAACAACGCCAGCGCCAGCATTTAATGTTTTGTCTAAAATCGACATTTGCAATGTTTGCTGTAGCTGTGCGAGTTGGCTTGACATAATTGAATTAATTTCCATTGTCACTCCTCCTTTGCTTTTATATCGGATTGTCTTTTTTAATTTGAATAAAGAACAGGCGATTTTGGCAACAATAGCAGTAGGAGGGATCATCATGTATAAAATAATCTTACTAAGCACCGCTTTATTATTATCGGGCTGTTCACTATTTCAAGCGAAAAAAGAAGAAGTGGAAATGCCTGTTCATGCACCAAGCGCTGCTACAGCAACTGCGAAAATGCTCAATAGCAAAGGTGAGAGTGTTGGAGAAGTAACGTTAAAGGAAGTAACAGAAGGTGTAGAATTATATGCAGAGCTACACAACTTGCCACCTGGAACACATGCTATTCATATTCATGAGGTAGGAAAATGTGAAGCACCATCATTCGAATCTGCGGGCGCACATTTTAACCCAGAGCATAAGCAGCACGGCATTGAAAACCCACAAGGTCCACATGCAGGGGATTTACCAAATTTAGAAGTAGCTGAGGATGGCACTGTAGAGCTTGAATTTACAACGAAGCTCGTGACATTAATGAAAGGTCATGAGAATTCTCTTTTCGATAAAGATGGTAGCTCTATTGTGATTCATGAAAAGGCTGATGACTATAAAACAGATCCATCTGGTAATTCAGGTGATCGCATTGCCTGTGGTGTAATTGAATAAAGTGGGACTTCAATCAGTTGGGAGTTTCTCCCGCTGATTGTTGGTACAGGAACACAAGCTAAGCACTTCATATTACTGTGAAGTGCTTAGCTTGTGTGGCTTTTAACGACCTATTCAATTATTTTTATTAATACGGGGCGAATTAACAGACTAGTTTGACAACTGTTTTGATCATCTGTAAAATGTAGAGTGATTAGCAAAATAGGGGGGTTATGTTAATAATGAATAAAAAAGGGATGTTACTTACAATTTTGGGTGCATTTTTACTTATCTTAGCTGCATGTGGTAGCGATAAAGAGGGAAGTAAAGAAGGTACAGGTACTGATGGTGGCGACAAGCAATCGTTTGATGTCGATTTCTTATCCATTTTAACAGGTGGTACGCAAGGAACTTACTATCCATTAGGCGGGACATTTGCTGATTTGATTACAACAGACACAGGCGTAAAAACAACAGCGGAGGTATCTCAAGCATCTGCTGCGAATATGACTGCATTACAAAATGGTGAAGGTGAAATTGCTTTCGTACAAACAGATATTGCATACTATGCAACAGAGGGTACGTTAATGTTTGAAGGGCAAAAGATTGATTCAGTAGTTGCTCTTGGCGCTCTATATCCTGAAACCGTACAACTTGTTACATTGGCTGACTCAGGTATTAAATCGTATGAGGATTTAAAGGGGAAAAAAGTATCGGTAGGTGCACCGGGATCAGGTACTTATGCGAATGCTGAACAATTACTTGAAATTCACGGTTTATCTATGTCGGATATTCAGCCGCAAAATTTAGATTTTGGAGAATCGGCGGATGGGATCCAATCAGGTCAAATTGATGCAGCATTTATTACAGCTGGTTATCCAACAGGTGCAGTTGAAGCGTTAAATGCTACAAATGGCGTATATATTATTCCAGTTTCAGCTGATAAAGCAGAAGAGTTAATTGCCAAATATCCATACTATGCAAAAGATGCAATTCCAGCAGGTACTTATGGTTTAAAGGAGGAAATTCCAGCTGTATCAGTAGGTGCGATGCTTGCAGTGAAAAAGGATTTATCTGAAGACCTAGTGTACGCGATTACAAAAGCAATCTATGATAATACAAGCAAAATTAGCCATGCAAAAGGTGAATTTATAAAAGCGGAAAATGGTTTAAACGGCATTGGTATTGAAGTGCATCCAGGTGCTAAAAAATATTTCGATGAAGTGAACAACTAACCAAACGAAAGGAATCTGCTGCTAGCCGCTTCAGGTTCCTTTATGTTTTGAGGTGAGGAATGCTAGTTAGAAGATTGATAGTATTCATATTCATAGGTGGCATTATATTATTTATGCCGTTTCAAAGATCATTAGTGTTTACAGAAACACGTACTACGAATCCAGTACATTATATATTACCATTGCAAAATGAAGGGGTTTTTCAAATTGTTTTTACACATTCGATTCATTTGACAGATGTAACAGAAACATACAAGGCATTGCCACAAGGAGAAGTTCAGTTGCTTAGCATGGAATATAGTGATGTAGCAATTGGAATGCCCTCTTATGCAGAGGAAGGGCAAGCATTACTTTATGAAAATGGTATATATTATTTAACTTATGATGAAGCAATTTTGCCAGATTTTGTGCTTTACATAGGGGATGTGGATTATAAACTTGAGTTGTTGCATAACAATAGTGTATATGATTTAAAAAGCAATCTTGAACGAGGTAACTCTTATTTATTAAAAGTCAAAAAATTATCGATGTACGATAAGCTGAAAGGAGTAGAGCTAAAATGAGCAAAGCAAATGCGACTACGCCACAAGATGAATTCAAAGAACTGACGGAAGAGCAGCAGCAGCAATTATTAGAAAAGTATGATATTGAAGCAAATCAACGAAGATTTGATGGCTTTATGAAATGGCTTGTTTATGGTGGTTTATTAGCATTTTCCTTATTTCAATTATACACAGCTATTTTTGGACAGTTTCCAGCACAAATACAGCGTACGGTCCATTTAGGATTTGGTTTAACATTTATTTTCCTACTCTATCCTGCAAAGCGTGTATGGTCAAAGAAAAAGGCTCCAATTTATGACTATATTTTAGCTGGTTTAGCAATATTAGTAGGATTATATTGGGTAACTAATTATACTCGTCTTGTCCAAAGTTTAGGGCAATTAGAAACAATAGATTTTTATATTGGCTTGATCGCTATTTTATTAGTATTAGAGGCTGCAAGGCGTGCAGTGGGACTACCAATTACAATCATAGCGGGTGCCTTCCTGTTATACGCTTATTTTGGTCCTTATATGCCAGACTTTATGGCACATCGAGGGCAAAGTATTAATAATATTGTGAATTTAATGTTCTATACTACAGATGGTATTTTAGGTACGCCATTAGCTGTATCCTCCACTTATATTTTTGCTTTTTTATTGTTTGGTGCTTTCCTTGTGAAAACAGGCGTTGGGGAGTACTTTAACGATTTGGCGATTTCAGTTGCAGGAAAATTAATTGGTGGACCAGCTAAAGTAGCTATTTTCTCTTCAGCATTACAAGGGACGATTTCAGGTTCTTCTGTAGCCAACGTTGTTACATCTGGTGCCTATACAATTCCTTTAATGAAGCGTCTTGGCTATAAAAAGGATTTTGCGGGGGCGGTTGAAGCTTCCTCTTCTACAGGTGGACAATTAATGCCGCCGATTATGGGAGCAGCAGCCTTTTTAATGGTTGAGTTTATTGGGCGAGGCGTGACATATTGGGATATCGCCAAAGCAGCAGCAATTCCTGCGGTGTTATATTTTGCGGGTATTTGGATTATGACACACTTTGAAGCAAAGCGTTTGGGTTTACGTGGCCTAACAGACGAAGAGATGCCAAATCGCAAAGAAATTTTCAAAAAGCTTTATTTATTAATTCCGATTGTCCTAATCATCGTTATTATGATGTTTGGCGTACCTGTAATACATTCGGCATTATACGGTATTGTCGCATGTATCATTGTTGGAATGATTAATAAAGATGTGAAATTTGGTCTTCGTGAAATTATTGACGCAATGGTGGAAGGGGCGCGTTCAGCTTTATCAGTAGCAGCAGCAACTGCATGTGCGGGTATTATCGTAGGAGTAGTTGTGAAAACAGGCTTAGGCTTATCCCTAGCTAATAGCTTAGTAAAGCTCGCAGGCGGTAGCATTTTCTTAACGCTTATTTTCGTTATGATCGCCTCACTCATTTTAGGGATGGGGGCACCAACAACAGCTAACTATGTTATTACATCGACAATTGCTGCACCAGCTATTATTACTTTACTTGCCCCAGATGTGCCGGCAAGTGCAGTACCAATCGTTGTTTTATTATCTGCACATTTCTTTGTATTCTATTTTGGTATTATTGCAGATATTACCCCACCTGTAGCCCTTGCCGCATTTGCAGCATCAGGTATATCAGGAGGAGACCCAATAAAAACAGGTATCCACTCAGCAAAACTAGCAATTGCGGCATTTATCATTCCATATATGATTGTATTTTCACCAGCAATGTTGATGATTGATGTTACCATATTAGAAATTGCTTGGGTAGTATTTACAGCGATGATGGGAATGATAGCAATTGGAGCAGGGGTTATTGGGTTCTGGTATAGAAAACTTGTCTGGTTTGAGCGTTTAATTTTAGTCATAGCAGGGATAGCTATGATTTATCCAGAGTCAATTTCAGATATTTCAGGGCTGATTGTCTTCGGTATTATGTTCGTGATTCAGTTTATGACAAAAAATAAAAATGGCGGCGTCACAGCAGCTAAAGCTTAAAAGCTTGTATCAAACCTATCTGTTTCATAGATAGGTTTGATACTTTTTATGCATATAGTGAATTAATGACTTGCACATAAAAAAGCATCATAGTATTATATGAATAATCAGAAAATTCATTTAAAAGAAAGGGTGTTGTTTATGGGCAAGATTTTATCGTCAAATCTTGAAACGTATTTGTTGGATGAGGAGTTAGAGCTTGAGCGTCATGAGGAGATGGATGTCTTTAAAGAGCATGATGGCTATGAGCAATATCCAGCAGGCTTCTTTACAAGCTTATAGAAAAGGCGAATGTTCAACTGAGCATTCGTTTTTTGTTTGCGTTATAATGATGGAGTGTGAAAAACAGAACAGTGTGGTGACAAAATGATATTTCAAGGATATTTAGGTGAACATGAATTTTATGTACAGCCTCTAAAAAATACACAATTAACTCAAATCCAAAAGTTGCAGCAGATTGTTTATGATGTATTAGAGGATAAGACAATTTTACAGCCTCTTAGTGATGAGGAGCTTTTATATATTTTAAATGGTCATGGTGTTATGATTGGCGCATTTGTTAACGAGCAATTGGTTGCGGTTCGTGCTTTATTAGAGCCAAATTCAGATGAAGAAGAGCATTTAGGGCTTGATGTTGGGGCGGAGGATTTGGCACGTGTGCTATATCAGGAGGTTTCGTTTATCCATCCAACATTTAGAGGCTATGGGCTACAGCAAACATTAGCAAGTATCATTATGTCACAAGTGGATATTGAAAAATATGATTGGGTATGTGCAACAGTTAAGCCATATAATATTGCCAGTCTAAAAGATAAGCTTGTACAAAATATGCATATATATGCGCTGAAATATAAATATGGTGGCAAACTGCGCTATGTGTTTGCAAAACCTTTACATAAAGAGCCAGTTTTCGCAGGTGAAAAGTTAATAATTGCGATGGGGGACACAGAGGCACAGCAGCAAGCTTTACGTAACGGCTACCGTGGCGTAGCAATTGAGAAGCAAGAGGATGAATGGTTTGTTCAATTTAATAGATGAAATAAGAGCGTAGTGATGCTACGCTCTTATTTTATTTCAACGGACAAAATCCACAGGCCATTAAGCCAGGGATATCCTTGGATTGGCAGCAACTTTTGCGAACAGGTCTGTTTAACAGCTGCGAAGGGTGGTTGCCACCTGTATAATTTAAAAATAGCGATTTATCGGAAATGTAGCGCCATACTTTTGTATCTTCTAAAATTTCTAGGTCTTCATAGGCTCTATCAGCTAGCGCAGGGTTTTCAAGTAATGTATGGTAATGCCATAATAGGTAACCAAAAATGTTTTCCCACATAACGAGTGGTGAAATAGATGTTGTTTTACGTAGCTGCTGAATAATTTCAAAAGTTTGCTTATACAATATTTTTTGAATCACTGCCTCACGTTCATTATCCTCCACATAGCGAAAATCATTTGCTGAAATAAATGTGCCAAGCGTATTGATACCGTATTCGTGAACGAGGGCGAAGCGAATATCCTCTAGTTTGCCATCCCAAACCTCATCATAAACTGCAAGCATATAAAATTGCATTGCAACAAACATACCGTAGCGACGAGTGAAATGGGAAATAGCAGCCGTTTCTGTAGCTGCCTGTGTAATGCCCATCATTAAGTTGCGAAAATCTGTTAAATAAAAGTCCTTTTGCAGATTTGCCAGCGTAAATAATGGACGCTCAGGATTTTCTGTATAAATGCTATAAGAATTTAATTGTTGAATTTGATCATAGGATAGTGCGGGCATAAACTCACCTTTTTCATTTATCATAACATTTTTTGATAAAAAATTATTTAAATAGTGTTGACAATCTAAATGAAAACGATTATCATTATCATTGTAAGCATTACTCATATGCAATACAGTGCTTATGAGCTTGAACTTTAGCTACTTTTCTCCAGAAGTTCGCTAGTTCAGAAAATACGTTCTACCCCCCTCATTTTAGAACGTAATTTTTTACCCTTTATATTTTCTTCAAAGCTTCTCTTTTGAGAGCCAATTTGAGCCGATCCCTAGCCATAGGATCGGCTACTTTTTTTATATGCGCCAATAAAAATCATTCTGTGGCTATCTGAGCACGTTTGGCGGCAAGCATTGTATGATAGCTATGCAGAAGCATACCAATAATGATAATTGCTAATCCTACAAGTGCAATTGGTGTCGGAAGGGGAATGCCTAATAAAAGCATTTCACCAATGATAACAAAAACAACCTCCGTTGATTGCGTTGCCTCAACTGCAGCAAGCTTTCCTTGATTGTCACGCACACGATCAGTTGCGATAAAGAATAATGTTGTTGCAATTACGCCTGAACTTAATCCAACTAATAATGATTGAAATACTTGACTGCTTGAAGGTAGCCCAACGGTCATTATAGCGTAGATTGCCATTAAAATCCATACGGGTAAGGAAGCAATCGTCATACCGAGCACACGCTGAAATGTATCAATGCGCCCGTCACATATGTCCATCATTTTGCGATTACCTAATGGATAAGCAAATGCTGCAATTAATACAGGTAAAATACCGAGAAGCAGAGCGGTTGTTGACACGGATTTAGCATGTGGGATTTGAATGAGCAATATGCCAATTAAGATCACACAGGAAATTAAAAGTGACACCATCGGGATTTTTTGCCGTATCTTTTGCCCTGCAATAATTGTTACGAAAAGTGGTGCGAGCAGTACCCCCGCAACGATTGTAAACTGCCAAGTACCCGAAACAAGCCAACCCGGGCCATATGCAGCCGCAAATGTAAGTGGTGCATAAAATAATACGAAACCTACGAAGCTCCACACGAGCCATTGCCAAGGCTGTGCCTTCATTTCATTATGTAGCTGTCGGTAATTTTTTCTGTATAATACGATAGCAATTAAAAAGGGCAGCATAAAGAAATAGCGTAAGGAAGCGCTCCATAGCCAGCTGCCACCATCTAATTCCATAGAGTGATTTAAAATGAATGTAAAGGCAAAAAATAAAGCTGCAATAATACCGATTAAAATTTCTTTCATCGTATAAACACCTCCTATATAACTGAATATTCAGAATGAAAAAAGAAGAAAAAATGCTAGCATGATGCTAGCGCTTTTTCTAAATGATTATGCGCGTGCCTCGAAAGCTTGCACGATTTCTAAAATAACTTCAGTTGCTTTTTCCATTGTTTCTGCTGATACATATTCAAATTTACCGTGCATATTTTCGCCGCCAGCGAAAATATTTGGTGTTGGTAATCCCATATAAGATAGCTGTGAGCCATCAGTGCCACCACGCACTGGCTCGATAATTGGTGTGATGTCAAGCTTTATCATAGCATCTTTCGCAATATCAACGATTTCCATAACAGGTTCAATTTTTTCTTTCATATTGTAATATTGATCTTCGATTTCCACAGTAATCGCATCTTCACCAAACGTCGCTTTAATTTTTTTCTCGGCGTCGATAAAGCGTGCTTTTTTCTCCTCGAATTTTCCACGATCATGGTCACGAATAATATATGTTAATGTTGCTTCCTCAATATGCCCATTAAAGCTCATTAAATGGATAAAGCCTTCATAGCCTTCTGTTTTTTCAGGTACTTCATCTAAAGGCATTTCATTTTGGAATTTAATCGCCATTGTTGTCGCATTAACCATTTTATCTTTAGCAGAGCCTGGATGCACACTTGTACCACGAGTTGTAACTTTAACACCTGCTGCATTGAAGCTTTCGTATTGAAGCTCGCCAAGTGGACCCCCATCTAACGTGTAAGCATACTTTGCGTCAAATGCTTTTACATCAAATTTATGTGGACCGCGACCGATTTCCTCATCTGGAGTGAAGGCAACGCGAATTTTACCATGCTTAATTTCAGGGTGCTGTACTAAATATTCCATCGCTGTCACAATTTCTGCAATCCCTGCTTTATCATCAGCTCCAAGTAATGTTGTCCCATCTGTTGTAATTAATGTTTGCCCAACATAGTTTTTTAAATTAGGGAAGTAGGTTGTTGACATAACTAATTGCTCGTTTAATTGAATATCGCCACCATCGTAATTATCAATACGCTGTGGCTTGACATTTGTGCCAGAGAAATCTGGTGTTGAATCAACGTGTGCAAGGAAGCCCAATGTTGGTACATCACTTTTCTCTGTATTAGCTGGTAATGTGGCAAATAAATAACCATACTCGTCTAATGTAATATCTGTTAAGCCAATTGCTGCTAGCTCATCCTTTAAAACGTTTAACAAATCAAATTGCTTCATTGTTGAAGGTGTTGTAGTGCTTGTAAAATCTGATTGTGTATCGATTTTTGCATAGCGAATTAAGCGTTCGATTAATTGTTCTTTCATGGAATAATCCCCCTTGTTATCATACATCTACATTATTGTATCATTTTACTTCGCAGTGCGGAATATTGAACGATGCTGAGTGCGATAAATAATTGCGCTGCGTAGTATGTTAGCATAATCAATATATGTGAGTATGGGATATCTGTAATAAAGCGATTGATTGCTAAAATGGAATCGGACGAAATAAATAAAAGGGCGCCGATAATGGCGAAGCTGCTCGCTGTTCGAAACGAATTCCAGCCCATTAATAAAATTGCTCCAATATAAGCGCAAACGGCTAGTGCTAAAATGTAGCCTCCATCAGGTAAAATAAAGCTCAATAAAAACACCATCATAAAGCCTCCATAAGCAATTAACAGCATTTTCACCAAACGATGAATTTTTCCTTCGCTCGTTTGCTGGAAGGCAATGATATAAAAAATATGTCCGATTAAAAAGCTAAAAAGCCCAATGATAAACCATTGCAATGTATAGTCTCCAATTGTGCAAAAAATAAGTCCACCAATAATAATTGTTTTATACTTTTTCTCGCCTGTTGAACGTAAAGCTAAAAAAATAAGCAATAACATCGGAATCAGCTTGAACACCATTTGACATGAAGCGGCAATCGTATCAAAGAAAAAGATATAATAAATACTGAAAATTGCAAATAACAATAAGATGATTTTTTTCTCCATCAAACTCCTCCTTTCTTAATTTAATGAAACTTTCCTACCCTCCATACGTAAAAATAAATAGAGGTGATGACAGTGGGACAATTATTTATAACAGTACTGATTGTAGCAATCGTCGCTACAATTTTAATAGTACCTTTAACAAAAAAATTACCGAAGGGTGAGTTAACAGGTAAGCAGTTTGGAATACTATTAGCTTCCGTATTTTTCGGTAGTTTAATTTTAACATTTTTAACGGTTTATATTTCGAAAATTGATTTGCATTGGACAATTTTCTTATACGTAATTCCTGTAATGGCATTAGTAGGTGCGTTATTGGCAGCAGGTATGGAACAAAAAGCGAAATCTGTAATTACGCTACTGTCAATTGTAGCGGTTGCTTATTTGCTAGCTGCCCCAATTTTTAACGCAGAGAAAAAATACCAATCCTCTGAAATGGAGGAGCAGGTGGAAATTCAGCCATTTGATGAAACAAAAACACCTGCAAGTGTGCCACCGAAGTTTGTGAAAAATAAAATGAAAAAAGCATTTGGTCAAGTGCCGAATACGAGCTACTATGAGCTAGGTCGTCTACAAATTCAAAAGGTCAATGGTGATTATGTCTATATTGCACCAGTGGAGTTTTCAGGGCTTTTTAAATGGTTTAACGGCAAAACAACACCAGGTTATTTCATGATGAGTGCAACTGATTCAAGCGACAATCCAAAGTTTATGGCACATGATATGGCTTATATCCCATCAGCCTATTTTAATAAAAACTTAGAGCGTCATATTCGACTTCAATATCCAACGTTGATATTTTATGGCGATGCACAATTAGAAATTGATGATGATGGTGTGCCATATTATATTCGCACATATGGTAATTTTATTTCTGCCCGCAATGGCTTTGACGTCAAAGGGATTGTTAAGGTAGATGCGAAAACAGGGCAATCTGAAAAAATGGCCTTAGCAGATGTACCAGAATTTATTGATGGTGCAATTTCACCAGAGTCAGTGAGCTTACAAAATAGCTATTATGGTAATTATGTACATGGCTTCTGGAATAGTTTGTTTGGCAAAAAAGATGTCAAGCTTCCATCAGATGAAGGAACGGAGGCAAACGTTAGCCCTGTCTTTATGGAGGATGGAGAAATGTACTATTTCACAGATTTCTCTAGCCCAAAAGAGGGTGTCGATTCGATGCTTGGCTATTCTTTAACACATGCGCGCACAGGTCAAGCAACATATTACACAGGTAATTTAGAGGAATCATATATGGATTCACAAGGTGCTCTAGAAATTATCGAGAAGAAGTTTATCGAAAAAGAGTGGGAAGGTGAAATGCCAATTTTGTATAACTTCTACGGTGAAGCAAGCTGGCTTTCAGCAGTGTTAGATTCAAATGGCTTCCTGCAAAACTACTTTATCGTATCTGCTGCAAATCCAGAAATTTCGGCATATGCTTTGACACCGAAGGAGGCATTGAAGCAATATAAAACTGCGCTTAGTCGTGGGGGCAGTACAGTAGATGGCTCTTCAAATGCAGAGGAAGCACAGCTCATTGCCAAAATTGTTCGCGTGTATAAAGAGCGTATTGGTGACTTTACGGTTGTGTCACTGCTAACAGATTCAGGGCAAAATTTCATCGTTAGCTCAGAGGTAGCGCCACTTGCTATTTATTTAGAGCAGGGTGATGAGGTGAATATCACTTATTACGCAACAGGAGAGCAATTCCAGCCAATTAAGCAGCTTGAAATTGTCAATATGGAAAGGTAGTTAAAAGGCTATCGGGAAATTAGGCTATTACCTATATTTCTCGATAGTTTTTTTGCTAAAAAAATTTGTTTAGCATGGATGATTTTGAAAGGTTTTATGATGAAAAATGTCGAAATATGTAGTATACTAGCACATTTGTATTTTCTTATTAAGAAATGCTAGCTAAAAATAAATGGGGAGCAATGCTTATGAAGATTAAATCGATGTTAATGATGGTTTCAGCAATTGCGGTAATTTTATTTGTGATTAATGGTGTTAGTTTAGGTCTTCTTGTGATGAACACCAAACAACAGGTGCAAGCATTTCAAAAAGAAAATACAGTGCTTCAATTAAAGGAACAGCTTGTGATGGTATCCGATTATTTAACAACAGAAGCACGTGCGTATGTAAGTACAGGGGATAAGGCATTTTATGAGGCGTATATGAGAGAAGTAAATGACACGCAAACATATGCTAAAGTCATTGCTGAGTTTGAAAAAATACTACCAGATGATATATTAACGATTGTACACAATGTGCAATCAGAGTCAGGGCAATTAGCTCAAATTGAGGCACAAGGCTTTCAGTTAATGCAGCAAGGCAATCAACAGGCTGCAATTGATATGATGTATGATGATAATTATTTTGCAGGAAAAAATCGCATTAACGATTACTTACAAGCCTTTAATGATGAAGTCTCGACATGGGTGGATGAATTATCTACAACAGCTAAAAATGGTGTAACAATGAGCATCGTTATTTTAATTTCGTCTGTTGTTATTTCATCTTTGTTTAGCATAATAGCAAGCATTTTAATTATTTCTAAATTTAAGCCGCTGTTTGCTGTTATTCAGCAAATTGAAGAAGTGGCAGATGGTAATTTAATGATTCAGCCCCTTGCTGCAAAAGAGGGAGCAAAGGATGAAATTTCCCAGCTGTCTCTCGCATTTAACATGATGTTTGGGAATTTAAAAAACACTATTGTAACTGTTAATGATGCAAGTATGGAATTATCGGCATCTACAGAGCAGTTGAGCGTCAATGTTAGTCAATCAACAGATGCAACAGAGCGCGTAACAGAGGCTACAGATGGCATTGCTGGAGGAGCACAAACCCAGCTTGAGCAAATACAAGAAAGCTCACAGGCGATGATGGAAGTAGCACAAGGTATTCAACATATTGCATCAGCGGCATCTGATGTAGCAACTTCCTCTACAGAGGTATCGAAACAAGCAGATGAAGGAGGACAGGGCTTGCAGCATGCGATTGAGCAAATGCAGGAGGTTGATGTAGCTGTAAATGAGGCGATGTCCTCTATCGAATCTTTATCAACACAATCTCGAGAAATTGAAAATATTGTAGAGACGATTACAGGCATTGCAGACCAAACGAATTTATTAGCATTAAATGCTGCGATAGAGGCAGCAAGAGCAGGGGAAAGTGGAAAAGGCTTCGCTGTTGTGGCGGATGAGGTACGTAAATTAGCGGAGCAATCAAACCAATCTGCTAAGCAAATTGCTACTATTATTCATATGATTCAAGGAGATATGCAGACAACTGTCCAACAAATGAATAAGGTTAACGATAAAGTTTCGATAGGAACCCAATCTATTACGCATACTGGTACATCTTTTGAAACGATTATTCAAGCTATCCAAACAGTAACAAATCAAATTCAAGAGGTTTCGGCAGTTTCTGAGCAGATGGCAGCAAGTGCACAACAAGTTTCAGCCACTTTCGATTCATTGCAGGCAATTTCACGCTCTTCAACAGAAACGACACAACATGTAGCAAGTTTATCTGAGGAGCAGCTTGCCTCTATGGAGGAAATTGCTTCGGCGACACAGATGCTTAATCAATTAGCAATGAATTTGAATAATGCTGTAGGGAAATTCAAATTACTATAATAACAAGGAGCGCTATGCGAAATCGTACAGCGCTCCTTGTATTTTAGTGAGAATATACTGGGGATGATGGTAGTTCCTTGTCAGCATAATGCGCTGGAACAACAGGTGGCTTTGCTGCCAAAGCTAAGACGATACCTACTACAATCACTACAAATGTTACAGCAAACGATGCGTTGTATGAGCCCGTTTTATCAGCAATCCATCCAGAAATAAGTGGGCTCAATGCGCTAACAACGGATAAAACCCAAATAACAGAGCCTTGAATAGCTGCAAAGTTTTTATTGCCATAGTAAGTATAGAAAACAGTTTATTGTTTATTCAAAAATTTATAGCTGTAGCGAATAATGATGTCATGAATACAATTGTTGAAAATTTAAAGAATCGAATTATTATGAAGTCCATAACAGGGTGGAAAATCAATCCTAATGTAACGAATTATAGAGCGAATCACATCAATACATTATTGTTAGAGGCAATTAAGGCAAATGACTATAAAGAGGCGGTAGCTATTTTAGAGAAGGCAAGTGCGCTCGTAAAGGACCAGCTTGTTAATCATCATTTATTGTAGAAGGGCAAAAAGTTGCAACTTTTTGAGAGGTACTAGCGTTCATATAGCATAGAGGAAATTTGAAGGAGATGTGGACTTGGAAAAAAGTGAAGTAATCAGCTGGATTAAAACAATCGTGTTTGCTGTTGTATTGTCTGTCGGGATTCGCGTCTTTTTGTTTACACCTGTTAGCGTTGAGGGTGCTTCCATGATGCCGACATTTGAGAATGAGGAAAAAGTAATTGTTAATATTATCGGTCCTGCATTATCGGATTATAACCGCTTTGATGTGATTGTTTTTAAGGCGCCAAGTGGAAAAAATTATATTAAACGCATTATTGGTTTGCCAGGAGATCGTGTAGAATATCATGATGATGAGCTGTTTATTAACGGAGAGAAGTTTGATGAGCCTTATTTGGAGACGAATCGAGCCGAGCTATTGGATAGCGGAGATTTAACAGGAGACTTTACTTTACAGGATACACTCGGTGAGGAAGTTGTACCTGAAGGACATTATTTTGTACTTGGAGATAATCGCCGTTACAGCTCTGATAGCCGCGATATACGAGTTGGCTTCGTAGCACAGGAGAAAATACTGGGCACAGTACCGGTTGTTGTTTGGCCATTACCAAATGCACGGGTAATTAAAGACTGAAAATAACAATTTGCACAAATGCAAAAAGGGAGCTGTTTAGAAAGTGATCACTTTCTAAACAGCTCTTCTTCAATATATTGAAGCATTTTTGCATAACGCAAGGTGAGCTGTTCTTCTGCGAACAGTTGTAGCTTGTCAAAAGCTTGCTGCTGTTCTCGAACAATTTGACGTTCCTGTGTAAAAGCGATAGCAGGCTCATGCTGGAAAATATATCGTAAATGAAATAGCTGAAGCATTGCAACTTCAGGGCTTTCTAGATTGTATGCGAATTTCATATTCCAAACGGTTGTATAAGATATATATTGATTAATATAAGCTGTAGCATGCTGGTATTTTGCTTCATCAATCATTGGCTGAATCTTTTTATGAACATCAGCCAATGCTAAATTAATATCGGCAATGGCGTAATAAAAGCGACGAATCGATTTTAATTGCTGGCGCTCGATTGATTTTGCTGTATGTCTATTCATTTGCATAGGCGAACACCTCATAATACTTTCATGTATTGTAGGTATATTTTATCATGATTCAGTAGAAAATGCCCACCTCTATAGGTGGTGCGATGAATGCTTAGACTACTTTGATTCAGTAAGTGTTCAAACGCCTACTGAATCATAATAAAGCCTCCGGCGGATGTCAGGGATTTTGAAAGGAGCCCATTGTGCAAGCACAATGCAAAATCCCGACGCAATTACGCCAAGGCGTAATTGATCATGATTCAGTAGGAAATTCCTAGCTCTACAACATGCCTTAAGCAATCTATGATTCAGCGACTGTCACAAAAAGCTTGGACGCAACTATGCGAAAGCATACTTGCTGATGTGCAAAATAACCTTGCTACTATTTCCATGTAAAGCCTTGCTGTGCAAGATAGTCTTTAATGAATGGACGCTTCTGTTCAATTAAATAATCGGCCATTTGCTTTGTCCATGTAGCCATTTTTTGGTTGGCTGAGCGGCTTGCATAATAGCTTTCCATCGTTGCATCATATTCATCTAATAAAGCGTCGTATTTCATCACATCATAGCTATTTTCATGTAAAATAGCTGCAACAGGCAAGCGCGGTTTCGTTTCGTTGCGCTTTGTTGGTGTGCCAATTGTCATGGCGAATAGCGGAAAGACACCCTCAGGTAAGCTGAACAATTCGCTAATCTCAGCTGGATTATTACGTGCGCCTCCAATATAGCAAATACCGTAGCCATGTGCCTCGGCAGCAATGACGAAGTTTTGGGCGAATAAAGATACGTCCGCTACACCAACAAGTAAATTTTCCGCTGAATCCGTGACGATGTTTGTACCATGCTTTTGCCCCGCTACTTGTAAACGTTTGAAATCAACACAAAATAAAAATGAAGCACCTGCTGTTTGAAATTGAAATTCATTTTTTGATAATTCACCAAGCTTTTTCTTTTTATCCTCATCCGTTATCCAAATGACGCTATAGGCCTGCACAAAATGTGAGCTAGCTGCCATTTGCGCTGTTTCGATTAAATCAATAACTATTTCGCGTGAAATTTGTTCCCCTGTATATTTACGCACAGATGAATGACTGCGTAAAAGCTCTCTCGTATCCATTTCCATCCTCCTAAATAGATGTATTCTCCTCACTATTTTATACTACTCAAGCTAAATAACCAATCATGTTGGCTGGGGGTGATGATTCTAGCAATTTAAAAAATTTTAAAAATAATAGTTGACTTCTTGGTTTACAATGATTTATACTCAATTTCAACGATGGAACATGAATCAAATACTCTTATCAAGAGTGGCGGAGGGACTAGGCCCTAAGATGCCCAGCAACCGGTAGGCGACAAGCTTACAAAGGTGCTAATTCCTACAGATTCGAATTGGAATCTGAAAGATAAGGGGAGGAAAACTTGCTCATTTGCAACCCTCTTCTTAGGAAGAGGGTTTTTTGTTTTTCTACCCTCCTCAAAATTCACTGCCATCGAATAAATTTTAGGAGGAATATCATGTCAGCATTACGGCCAGAAACATTGCTACTACACGGTGGGCAAAAGCCTGATCCAGTAACAGGAGCAATTGCAGTACCTATTTATCGTACAACTGCATATGCATTTAATGACACTGCTCATGCGCAGCGACTATTTGCATTAGAAGAAGCCGGGAATATTTATTCTCGCATTATGAACCCAACTGTAGGAGCATTTGAAGAACGTGTCGCCTTGTTAGAAAAGGGCACAGCAGCAGTAGCACTTTCTTCAGGAATGGCAGCTATCTCATTTTCCATTTTAAATATTGCTGGTGCAGGAGACCATATCGTATCGGCAGGCTCTTTATATGGTGGTACTTATAATTTATTTGCGACAACATTGCCACGCTATGGTATTACAACAACATTTGTCGACGAAAGTGACCCGGAAAACTTCCGAGCAGCAATTCAAGAAAATACAAAAGCAATCTTTGCAGAAACAATTGGTAATCCAAGCTTAAATGTACTAGATATTGAAGCGATTGCTAAAATCGCACATGAGCATGAAATTCCATTAATTATTGATAATACATTCCCTTCTCCATACGGCTCTAACCCAATTGAATTTGGAGCGGATGTTGTCATTCATTCGGCAACAAAATGGATTGGTGGGCATGGTACAACAATCGGTGGCATTGTTGTTGATGCAGGGAAATTTGATTGGACACAAGGTAAGTTCCCAGGCTTTACAGAGCCAGATTTAACATATCACGGCATATGCTATGGAATTGATACAGCAGCGGCTGCATTTGCCACAAAGCTACGTGTACAATTATTGCGTGATTTCGGTCCGACATTGAGTGCGGATGCGGCATTTAATTTCTTACAAGGGTTAGAAACGCTTCATTTGCGTGTAGTAAGACATAATGAAAATGCTAAAAAAGTAGCTGAGTATTTACGTGATCACCCATTCGTGGAATACGTAAATTACAATGGCTTTGAAGATGCTGACTCGCATTCATTGGCGACAAAGTATTTGAAAAACGGCTTTGGTTCTATTGTAACTTTTGGTATTAAAGGTGGCAGAGATGCTGGGCGAGAAGTAATTGATAATGTTCAATTATTCTCACATGTAGCGAATGTAGGAGATGCGCGCTCCCTTATCATTCACCCTGCATCTACAACGCATCAGCAACTATCTGCGGAGGAATTGAAAATCGCTGGTGTATCAGAGGAGCTCATTCGCTTATCGATAGGCTTGGAGGCAGTAGAGGATATCATTGCAGATTTAGAACAAGCATTTCAACAGCTTTCACTAAATAAGTAAAGACAAAGGCTCTGTAGGCTGCATCATTTCGCAGTCACAGCTGCCTATAAAAATAATACCTAGTATTTTTATAAGAATTATTGACTTCTTCTATTTTATGAATTACAATTAAACCAACCAACTTGCAGGGAATTGAAATGATAAATAAAAGGAGTGTTGGACATGGGACGTACATATAGTGCACAAAATATCGCATCTTATATCGTATATGAATTAAATGAAACGTATACATTTGTTAATGCACAGGCGATTCAATTATTATTGGCAAATGTTGAAAAGATGTGGATGAAAGTATTTGGACACAGTGCGTTCTTAGAAACAACATGCGATTTATCAAATGGCTATATTATTAAGGAAGTTTACGATGCGTATACAGACTGTGGCAGTCACCATATTGATATACCAGCAAAAGAATGGTTTTTGCGCTATGGTGAATTCCAGCTTATCCAACGCACATATGCAGTGCCTGCGTTTACAGCTTTAGAGGAAAAAATTATGCAATCAATTTTACAAAATTACCGAAGTAGACAATTGACACAAGTCAGCTGAAATATTTCTTACTATATAATAGAAGAAATTCCCCCATTTCTTTTATTCATAAATGTCAAGGGCTGTCGGGAATCAACTTCCTAGCAGCCCTTTTAAATTTCGCAACGCACATAAAGTGACCTCTCTGAGAAAACAAATGTCCATTTAAGGTAGAATTTCCTTGTAATATCCTAAGGATTGCGCTAGAATCACTATATAATAACTAGAACGATGCATCAAAATAAAGTCTTTAGTGCAAATTTTGAAGTGATTATCCTAAGGAAATTTAGATAAAATGGCACTAAGATAAAACAAATTGTAATTTTTGTACATCATACAAAGTATGATTGGTCGTGAAAGGAAATTTGGAGGCGAATTAGATAATGGCAACAATAAAGGCAGCCATCCTCGGTTTTGGAACCGTGGGGCAAGGAATTTATCATATATTAAAGGAGAGGAAGCAGGAGCTCCTAGAGAAGCTAGGTGTGGAGCTCGAGGTAGCAAAAATATTAGTAACAGATGCAAGTAAAGAGCGTGTACAAAATACACTGCATTTAATGACGGAAAGTATTGAAGATGTATTGGCAGAGCCAGGCTTACACGTTGTATTTGAAGCAATTGTCAACGAGGAGCCAGCATTTTCTTATTTAAAGCGCGCAGTTGAGCATAAATGTCATGTGATTACAGCGAATAAGGTGATGTTTGCAAAGCGCGGGCAGGAGCTTGAGCAGCTTGCAAAAGAGCACGGTGTAGGTGTAGGATATGAAGCGTCTGTAGCAGGTGGCGTACCTGTTATTAAAACGTTGAAAAATATACTGTTGGTAAATAATGCACAGCGCATTCAAGGGATTTTAAATGGAACGACAAATTTTATTTTAACAAAAATGCGCATTGAAAATGTTCCCTTTGAGGAAGCTTTAAGTGAAGCACAGCGCCTAGGCTATGCAGAAGCAGATCCCTACAATGATGTCTCAGGGCAAGACGCCTTCAAAAAACTAATGATTTTATCAAGCTTAGCATTTGGTGAACAGCCAAATTGGGCAGAAATAGAAGTAATCGGTGTTGATACAATTTCTCAAACGGATATGGAAGCAGCAAATTTACAAAATTTGCGTTATCGCCATGTTGCTGAAATTGAGCGTTTAGCAGACGGAACGCTAGTTGGCAAAGTGACACCGCTATTAGTAGACAATGTGCATCCATTATATTCAATCGATGATGTAAATAATGCTGTTACCGTTGATACAGACTACATTGGAACAATTACACTTGTAGGACCAGGTGCAGGTATGTACCCAACTGCAAGTGTGATGGTAGAAGATTACGCAGCAATTATGTTGAAGGGCGTAGGGCAGGCTGTATCCATCTAAATAAGTGCCAGGCACAGAAACAATTCTGAATTGTTTCTGTGCCTGGCACTTTTAATCTTCATCCTTTACATCAATATCTTCAGGAATGGGTGTATGACGCCAAATTTCAATTTCCTCTTTAATACGTTCAATTTGCTCATGATATGTATCGAATTGACCGCTGTTAATTAAAAATTGTTCCCCATCGTGTACTGCTTTGATGCGGCCGTTATGAATATAATGTAAAATTTGTTCTTCTGGCATATTTAAATCTATCGCTGTTTGGGCTACAGTTTTATACATAAACGACATTTCCTTTCCACTTCTTCAGAATTTCTTAAGATTTACAATAAGCAATACTTCATTTTTATCCTTTATTATAACATTATAAGAACTTATAGTGAGGTGAACGATATGACAAAATTGACGGTATTAGTCGTGGATGATGACCAGGATATTCGCGATGGTATCGAGATTTATTTAAAAAATGATGGCTATCATGTATTGAAAGCTGGAGATGGTGTAGAGGCTTTAAATATGCTGTCACAGCATGAGGTGCATTTAATCGTTTTAGACATTATGATGCCTAATATGGATGGTATTACAGCGACTTTTAAAATTCGAGCAGAGCGCAATATCCCTATTATTATGCTGAGTGCAAAGGCAGAGGATTCGGATAAAATTCACGGCTTATCAGTTGGAGCAGATGACTACATTACGAAGCCGTTCCACCCGTTAGAGCTGATGGCACGTGTGAAATCACAGCTTCGTCGCTATGTTGAGCTAGGGACATTTCAAAATAGTGCAGTACAGGTAGAGGGCTTGGAGCTAGATGCCGCGGGGCGTCAAATTTTGAAGGACGGAGAGCCTGTAAAGCTAACGCCAATTGAATATAAAATTACTGAATTATTATTAAAAAATGCAGGGCGTGTTTTTTCCATTCAAGAAATTTATGAAATGGTTTGGAAGGAAGAGGCCTATAATGCTGAAAATATTGTTGCAGTCCACATCCGAAAAATCCGCGAAAAAATTGAGACAGATCCAAAAAATCCACGTTATTTAAAGGTTGTTTGGGGACTTGGCTACAAAATGGAGAAATAATGTTGCGCTAATTTGTACAGTTATTAGTGCGGTAGCTAGTGTGATCGGTCTTATTTATATCGGGATATTTTTGTGGGCGGCAAAAGCGGATTTAATCAATACATTACAGTTATTACGAAAGCTTTTTTAGGAGGATAAAGGAATGAAGAAAGGGAGAGGCGTCCTTACACTTTTTCTAATTTTTTGGACGGTATTTGCGCTAACGTCTTTTGTAAAAGACGCGGATAAAATTATAGGTAAATCCTTCGTAACCTCAGATGAATTTCAATCAGAGCTACGCAATTATTATGAGGGATTATATCAACATGTTTTAAACACATTTGATGCAGAGAAGGTAAAGGAGCAAATAACCGTTAATAAAGATGAAATTCAGTATTATCGCAATTATTATGGCTCGTTAGAGGAACAAGTAGGGAATGTTGCATCACAATATGATTACCGCATACAGGAGGAAGGCGTTTCTGCTGAAGTAAAGGAAGTATTAAAGCAAGAGCGTGACCGTAAGATTGAGGAAATTAAGAAAAACTTTGCAGATGATGCACATGTAGAAGCGAAAATTCGCACATTAAAAGAACAGCTGATTGATAAATATGCTGAAGAAAGAGGGCGTTATCGCCGAGATTTCCTTAAATCGACTAGCTATAGCATGTTCAGCTATGATTTAGTGAATGTTGAGACAGGACAAAGCTTTTTGAATAGCAGCACGAATGCACCGAGTATTTTTAAACAGCAATTTACAGGAGATGGTGGGGAATATTTTACACCTGATGCTAATGGAAGCTTTGTCTATGCTGAGGCCATGACAGATTGGGCTATGTGGTCTGATAACGTTGCAACATCGATTGATACAGAAATTTATTTGGATGGGGCAGTGGAAGAAAGTTATGCCTTATTAAACCACTCTGTGCCACTGACACTTGAACAGCCAAAATTTACGGGAACAATTTCTTTACCTAAAGCAGCATTAAAAAATACAGAGTTAAAAAGAAACTATGAAGGCTTTCAAACATTTAAAATGCTCTCCTACCTTATTTGGGCAATCGGTTTAGTTACATTCGCCATATTGCTCTATATAATACGTACTAAAAAAACGGGAATCAGCGTTTTGTTCCCAAAAATTAAGCGATTGTTTGATAAGCTACCGATGGATATAGCACTTGCTTTAGCTTTATGTGGCACCATACTACTTATTGGCGCTATTGATGGGCTAGTACATTCACTTTATAGCGTTGCTTATTACATTCAACATAATACAGGATTTTTATGGGATTCTATTATCTTCTTTGTATTGAGCACTAGCCTATTTACAATAGTAGCTATTTGCGCAGTATGGCTAATGGAGGATATTCGTAATATCGAGCGCTGGCAAAAATCGTTTTCGTTAAAGCTTTGGCAAGTAGGTCAAGAAGCCTTTTTAAATCGTTCCATCGGTGTCCAAACAGTCGCAATACTTATCATATTTTTCCTTGCAGGGATAGGGTTTGTAGGCGCTATGATTGATGGTAAGCTGTTCCTTATTTATATACCGTTGTTCTTATTTATACTTGTGCCAGCATTATATATATTCCTTCATCGAATGGGCTACCTAAATCGTGTGATGAAGCAAACGGAGGATATGGCAGAAGGGCGTTTAACGAGCGATATTGAAGTGAAGGGCAAATCGCCGATTGCAGTACATGCAGAAAACTTAAATAAATTAAGAGATGGTGTTCGTACATCGATGACGGAGCAGGCGAAGAGTGAGCGCTTGAAAACAGAGTTAATTACAAATGTTAGCCATGATTTGCGTACACCGTTAACGTCGATTATTACGTATACAGATTTATTAAAAAAAACAGATTTATCAGAGGAAGAACGCAGTAAATATATAGATATACTTGATAAAAAATCAGCACGTTTGAAAACGCTAATTGAAGATTTATTCGATGTGTCGAAAATGGCTAGTGGCAATGTGGAGCTATTGAAGCAGCGTGTCGATTTAGCACAGCTCTTACAGCAAGCGATTGGTGAGCATGAAGAGGCATTTGTGACAGCTAACTTAGATATGCGTGTTAATATTGAAAGCCAGCCAATTTTCGCCTATGTGGATGGGCAAAAATGGTGGCGTGTAATCGATAATTTAATCGTTAATGCACAAAAATATTCGTTACAAGGTACACGTGTTTACATTACATTAAAGCAACAGGGCGCAGAGGCAGAGCTTATTGTGAAAAATGTAGCGAAATATGAGCTTGTAGAAAATGTTGATGAGCTAACGGAGCGCTTTAAACGTGCAGATACATCACGTCATACAGAAGGCTCTGGCTTAGGCTTAGCGATTGCGCAATCTATCGTGGACTTACATGGAGCGCGAATGAAAATTGAAGTAGATGGCGATTTGTTCAAAGTAACAGTCGCAGTACAAGTAGCATATTAAAAAGAGGGCTGACGAAAGATTTTTTCGTCAGCCTTTTAAAATTAAATTTCAGTTTTAAGGCTTATATTTTTCTACACACAATTAGTAATGATATACTTTTGCATGTAGAAAAAAACAGGAGGATACTGTACAGTGCAATATTTAATTGGTACATTAATAGTTGTTATTTATAGTGGGCTTACATTTTACATAGGCTGGAATTTTAATTTATGGCTAGCATCTATAAATATACATATATCAAATTTTATTTTTTGGCCGATTCTTTACATAGTAGCGTTTGGCTTTTTATTAGGGAGAATTCATGAATACTTGCGTCCGTTATCGATTTTAGGTAACTATTGGATGTTTATTTTTGAATATGGGTTAATTTTATGTATTATTGCAAATATCGTTGTCTTTATAACACCATTGACAGCACGTACGACTGGTAGTGCTGCAATCATTATTTTTATTATGCTTTTCGTTTATGGAACGTATAATGCATATTCTCCTGTTGTACGAGAAACAACAGTCAAGATGGATATTGATCAACCTTTGAAAATCGTAATGGCATCAGATTTTCATTTAGGTGTCTTATCAAATAAAGCACATTTGCAACGATTTGTAACATTATCAAATGAGCAAAATCCTGATGTTGTCCTATTGGCAGGAGACTTAGTGGATGACAAGCCAGACCTGTTTATTAGGAAGGGTATGGGAGAAGTGATGGCACAGCTAAAATCGACATATGGTGTATATGGGGTGCTAGGTAATCATGAGTATTACGGAAACGCTATTGCAGAAGTTGTTGCTGAGCTAAAAAAAGCGAATGTAAAAATGCTATTAGATGAAACCATTTTAGTAGCAGAGCGTTTCTATTTAACAGGGCAGGAAGATTCGACAAATAAAGAGAGAAAACAGATTGCAGATTTAGCACCGATAGAGCGAGATAAGCCTTGGATTGTGATGAATCATACGCCGAATGATTTACATTCCCCTGCACAGGCAGGCGTGGATTTGCACGTATCAGGGCATACCCATTTAGGGCAATTATGGCCAAATAATTTTATTACAGATAAAGTATTTGAATTGGATTACGGCTATAAAAATAAAGATGGCATGCATGCGCTCGTTTCAAGTGGCTTCGGCTTTTGGGGCCCACCAATGCGCATAGGCAGTCGCTCGGAGCTATGGGTAATTCATGTTGAACCAACTAATTAATATTGGAGGAATTACAGAGTGGAATTAATTGAATTATTAAAAGCCTTGATTTTAGGCTTTGTAGAGGGGATGACCGAATTTGCACCTGTATCATCAACAGGACATATGATTATCGTTGATGATATGTGGCTGAAAACGAAGGAGTTTTTAGGCTCTAGCTCTGCGAATACATTTAAAATTGTCATTCAGCTTGGCTCAATTTTAGCGGTTGTTGTTGTTATGTGGAAGCGCATGTTGAGCTTAGTAGGTTTGTATAAAATTGAAGGGCAAACAGCGAAGCAGCGTTTTCATTTAGGTCATGTTATTGCAGGTATTATTCCAGCGGGCATTTTTGGCGTATTATTTGAGGATTTTATTGATGAGCATTTATTTTCAATTAACACAGTGGTGATTGGTTTAATTATTGGGGCATTTTTAATGATTATTGCTGATAAATTTGGTCCACAAAAACCAACAATTACTTCATTAGATCAAATTTCATATGCAAAAGCATTGAAAATAGGCCTTGTGCAATGTTTATCGTTATGGCCAGGCTTCTCACGCTCAGGCGCTACAATTTCTGGAGGGGTTTTATTAGGCTTAGATCATAAAACAGCAGCGGACTTCACATTTATTATGGCTGTGCCGATTATGGCAGGGGCAAGTGGCTTATCTTTAATTAAGCACTGGGAGGATATTAACCCAGACCACTTTATGTTTTATGCAGTAGGCTTTATTAGTGCCTTTGTCTTTGCATTAGTATCAATTAAATTCTTCTTGAAATTAATTTCACGTGTGAAACTAACGCCGTTTGCGATTTATCGTATTGTATTGGCAGCCGTGTTATTAGTAGTGTTGTATTTATAAGTGACAAAGAGCTAGCAGGGAAAATTTCCTGCTAGCTCTTATTTATTGCTATTTATTAAATAAATCGAACAATCCACCAATGCCGCCTTCGTCGCTTGAGCGGCCACCACCGCCCTTGCTCGCTGGAGCTGCTGCGAATACGCGGCTTGCTAAGCGGCTAAATGGCAATGATTGTACCCATACAGTACCAGGACCACGCAATGTTGCTAAAAATAGCCCCTCTCCACCAAATAATGCAGTTTTTACGCCGCTTACCATTTCGATATTGTAATCAACATCCTGTGTCATTGCCACGAGACAGCCTGTATCAACACGCAATGTTTCACCAGGCTGCAAATCGTGACGGTGAATTGTGCCACCTGCATGGATAAATGCCATGCCGTCACCTTCGAGCTTTTGCATAATGAAGCCTTCTCCACCGAAAAAGCCTGTTGCTAATTTGCGTTGGAATTCAATGCCGACAGAAACGCCTTTCGCCGCTGCTAAAAAAGCATCCTTTTGACAAATAATTTTGCCACGCCAAACGCTTAAATCAATCGGAATAATTTTTCCAGGATAGGGTGCTGCGAAAGAAACATGTCGTTTGCTAGAGCCTACGTTTGTAAATGTCGTCATAAATAGGCTTTCACCTGTTAATAAGCGTTTACCAGCACCCATAAGCTTATCCATAAAACCGCCACCACTGCTTGCAGAGCCATCACCAAATATCGTTTCCATACGAATGTCATCTTCCATCATCATTAAGCTGCCCGCCTCAGCAACGACTGTTTCAGAAGGGTCAAGCTCCACTTCTACAAATTGCATATCATCCCCGTAAAGCTTGTAATCAATTTCATGGTTATTCATTATTATTTTCCTCCTATCAAAATCTCATTTTATTAATATGTACGTATTTTGAAGAAAAGAAGTTTCAAAATATTAAGACTAGAAAAAGGATTTAAAGAGGAAAATGTCGAATAGTTTGTAGTGTAACATGAGAAATGAAGTTTTTGCGTATGGAAAGGAGAGAATCAATGGAACTGAAAAACTATATAGCTGGAGAATGGGCTAAGAATGAGCTACAAAGAATGCCGATTATAAATCCAGCAACAGGTGAGCAACTAGGTACAGTGCCACTCTCAACAAAAACGGAAATTGATGTAGCTGTTCAAGCAGCAAAGGAAGCACAAAAAAGCTGGGCTTTGCTACCCGCACCAAAACGTGCAGATTATTTATATGAAATAGGCTTTAAACTAAAAGAGAAAAAGGAATATTTAGCTCAAATTTTGACGAAGGAAATGGGCAAAGTAATTGAAGAGGCGCGTGGAGAGGTACAGGAAGGTATCGACATGGCGCTGTATATGGCTGGTGAAGGGCGTAGATTATTTGGTGAAACAACACCGTCTGAGCTAACAAATAAATTTGCAATGAGCGTGCGAGCTCCGATTGGTGTAGTTGGATTAATTACACCGTGGAATTTTCCAATTGCTATTGCGACATGGAAGGCGTTTCCTGCACTTGTAGCTGGCAATACATTCGTTTGGAAGCCATCAAATGAAACGCCAATGATGGCATATGAGCTGGCGAAAATTTTTGATGAAGTTGGCTTACCTAAAGGTGTTGCAAACATTGTATTTGGTACGGGGCCAACGATTGGGACCGCGATGATTGAGCATCCGGATGTGCGCGTAATTTCCTTTACAGGATCAACAGCAACTGGCAGTAAAGTAGCGGAGCTTGGTGGTAAGCATTTGAAAAAAATATCGCTTGAAATGGGCGGTAAAAATGCAGTTATCGTCATGGATGATGCAGATGTTGATTTAGCTGTACAAGGCATTGTTTGGAGTGCCTTTGGAACTGCCGGGCAGCGATGCACTGCGTGTAGCCGTATCATTGTACATCGCGATGTGAAAAAGGAGCTTGAAGAAAAGCTCTTAAAGGAAATGCAAGCGATTACAATTGGCGATGGGCTTGATCCTAACGTAAAGGTAGGTCCAGTAATTAATCGTCAGGCACTTGAAAAAATTAATCATTATGTGCAGCTCGGTAAGCAAGAGGGAGCCACGCTACTAACGGGTGGTCATATATTAGCTGATGCACCATATGATAAAGGCTTTTATTTTGAGCCAACTGTTTTCACAAATGTCCTGCCAAATATGATTATTGCACAGGAGGAAATCTTCGGACCTGTCGTCAGCATTATTGAGATTGATAGCTTAGAGCAAGCAATTGAAGTAAATAATGGCGTGCGATTTGGCTTATCCAGTTCTATTTTCTCACGCAATGTGAATACGATATTTAAAGCACAGCAGCTTTTAGATACAGGTATCGTTTATGTCAATGCTGGAACGACAGGAGCGGAAATTCATTTACCGTTTGGCGGTACAAAAGGGACTGGCAATGGTCATCGTGACTCTGGTCAGGCTGCACTGGATGTTTACACAGAGTGGAAAAGCATCTATGTAGACTATAGTGGGACATTACAAAGAGCACAAATTGATAGTTAAATCATCTTTTTAACGGAAAGTATTAAGCTGTAACAAGGATATACGATGTTTCAAGAAGTAATTTTGATTTACTAATAATGACATACTAAATAAAAGGGGTTGGATTACATGAAAGTAGTAGTTCTAGGTGCAGGCTTAATGGGGAAAGAAGTAGCACGTGATTTAGTAGCAAGTGAATCAGTTGAGAAAGTATACTTAGCAGACTTAGTAGTGAGTGCAGCAGAGGAGTTTGTTGTAACGTTAAATACAAATAAAGTGGAAGTCATTGAGCTTGATGCTACCTCAAGTGAATCCTTAGAAAATGTGATGTCAAAAGGGAATGTAGCAATCAATGCATTGTTTTATGAATTCAATGAAGCAGTGGCAAAGGCAGCGATGGCAACAGGTGTCCATACAGTTGATTTAGGTGGACATATTGGTGGCATAACAGAGCATGTACTGGCGATGGCTGATGAAGCAAAGGCTGCGGGCGTTACCATTATTCCAGATTTAGGGGTTGCACCAGGGATGGTCAATATTTTAGCTGGATATGGTGCAACAAAGCTAGATAAGGTAGAGTCTATTAAACTATATGTAGGCGGTATTCCAACAGAACCGAAGCCACCGTTACATTACACGCATGTATTTTCATTGGAAGGTGTGTTTGACCACTATACAGAGCCATCTAAAATGATTCAAGATGGCAAGCTCACAGAGGTGGAATCGCTAACGGGAGTTGAGCCAATTTACTTCGACGAATTTGGTGTATTGGAGGCGTTTTATACATCAGGAGGTATTTCGACACTGTACCAAACATTCCCGAATGTCAAAACGCTAGAATACAAAACAATTCGTTATAAAGGGCATGTCGAAAAGTTCAAGCTATTGGCTGACTTAGACTTCCTCAGCAAAGACAATGCAGTAGAGGTGAATGGGCAAGAGGTAAGCGTGCGTGATGTTGTGCGTGAGGCTTTAAAGAAAAAGCTAGAACTTGGAAAGAAAGTGGATGCCGTATTATTACGTGCAATTGTTTCGGGTGAAAAATCCGAGGAACAAGTAACGTATGAATATGAAATGGTCGTGAAAAAGGATTTAGAAACAGGCGTAACGGCAATGGCTCGTGCAACAGCGAATACAGCGTCTGTTGTTGCGCAAATGATTGGTAGTGGGCTCATTTCGGAGAGGGGTGTTTTCGCACCGGAATCGATTGTACCAGGTGGAGCGTATATTGAGGAAATGGCGAAGCGTGGCGTGGTTATTAGAGAAACGTCCCATCGTTCAGCAATGATTGTTAAATGGTAGAATGCAATATGGCTGGAGGGGAATACTTTCCCCTCCAGCCATATTTGTTTTATAAAGAAAGTTAATAACATATAAATGAAAAATGTCGATTAAAGTAGTCTTACATCTTAATTTGTCTAAATAATGTTATAGATACTTATTTTGGATTGTATTATAATGAATTATATAATTTGGTAATTTAAGTATTTGTGAGGTGGTAAAGTAGGAGAAATGAAATTTTGAATATACTTCGTTATTGGTGAATTGCAGCATATTGATTAATTAATTTTGACTAAGGAGTGATTTATTTGAACAAACTAAAATTCCCAACAATCTTTACAACAGCAGCACTAAGTCTTTCAATTTGGGGTATTTCCTCAAATTTTGCACATGCAAATGAAGGTAATTCCATACCAAGGGTAACTCATGAAAAACAAGGTCATTTGGATATAACAACTTATTACTATGATGAGCCTGTGAATTATGATTTTCAAACCTATATGTTGCCTAACTACACTCCATACTATATACCAGACGACTTTAAAGAGTATGCACTAAGCACTCAAACCCTCTACAAGCAAAAGGCATGGGGCTCAGAAATTAGAAATGATAGTCCATTAGCCGATTCTGTTACACGTTCTGTAGCACGTACTAAATTTGCTAATGGAAAAATAGGGGCTTCAGCAGAAACAGCAGTGAACTGGAAGTTAATACAAGGTAAAGTAGGGATAAATGGAGAAGCTGCATGGGGGAGTTCTACAACAATTACAGTTTCATACAATATTCAATTACCTGCAAAACATAAAACATATGTAGAAATTGGTACAAGGGCAGTGAAATCAACAGGTTCAATTGTTGAATATCGCTCAGGAGTAGAGGTTAAAAGGACGGCAGTAAATGTAGATTATTCATATGATGAGTATATGGATAAAAAATCAACACCACTTTAACAATGGAATATTGAAGTATGAAAACATTACAATCATTCATAACCCTTGTTATCATTACATTATTGCTTCTTCTTGGGGGATGTGTGCAAGAATCGAATGAACCAGATAATCCACAAGACCAAATTACTGATAAAGTAACAATTCCGTTACAAAAGAGGTATTATTCAGTATTAGACTATAATAACTTTATTACTGGTGAACATTTAGTATGTGGAATACCTGATATTTCTTATGAGGGGAATTATTTAAATATTAAATTAAAGATTCGAATTTCATCATTATTACAAGAAAAAATGTTAAATACAGAATCGCCATTTTATTTCAATATAGCAGATATTCCTGGGCATAATACTCTATTAGATGTGACTGCGGAGCCACCTATATTTGTAGAGGGTGATTTAGATAAATTAAAAGATGGTAATTACTATATCATCACGCAATCTATAAAGCTTATTGAAGATGTGCCTGCTGAAATAATCGAAAAATTATTACTTCCCGATACTTATGTACTTGAGGTAGTAAACGAGGAAACATTAGTAGTAGCTATATTTGCTGGGCTAGAAGTAGATATGCTGGATAAACCTATGTAATAATTGACGTGTTGATTATAAAAAACATGCGCAATTTATCAATATAATTGTTAGCTTAATACTTTCGTAGGGAGATAAATCTCTTTGCGAAAGTATTTTTTGTTTTGTTCATAGGCACTAGGAATAAGATAATAGGTACAGAAATTTTACATGACTACTATTGTTATTATCATATACTTTAATAATGGTGAGAAAGAAATACAATAAGAGGAGAAAATGCACTTATTATTTTTCAGAGTTTTTAAAATTTGTGTAACGAATTTTATTATGTCTCGTCTTATTTAATGACATGGAAAGAAAACCATAAAAAGGAGTGGAGCACAACATGGTTAAAAAGCGAACAATGGTCACCATCTTTGTTGCGGCTATTATGTTTATCGCATCAACTGTTTTATTTGAAAATAAAACACTGGCAAATAGCGCTACAACAGTATTGGAAGGGCAGCCATTTTACGCCGAGCTTGCAAAGGGCATTGAAGCGGCAAGCTTAACAAATGGTAAAGTGTATGTGACAAATGCTGCTGGGAAAAAGGTTGAAGCAACTTTAACATTAAATGAAACGGGCGATGCAATTATCGTTTGGGGGCTAAATCAAGGAGAATACACGCTACATGTTGAAAAAGGAGCGTATAAAAAATTGTCATTAAACCATCAGAAAAAAGCGATTAAGTTTAATGTTGTGAAGGCAGTCAAGCAAATAAAATCAACAAAGGATTTAGTTACTTATTTTGAGACGGTAATAAATAATCAAAGCTTTACACGCAATGGTGTAACTGAGGAAATGGAAATGTCTGATGCTGCTGTAGGAAATGAAGCATCAAGCAATAAATCCGCTGATCATTCTACGACGAACAACCAAGTAGAAGGTATTGAAGAAGGAGATATTGTGGTAACAGACGGGCGCTATATTTATGCAATCGTTGAAAATGAGCTTGTCATTACAGATGCAAAAAATCCTAAAAATATGAAAGTTGTCGCAAAAAAAGCATTTAAGGAAAATCAATATTTATCTACTCTAATACTGCATGATTCATTATTAATCGTTGCTTATAATAGCTATGAGGAACGACCTCTACCAGGAAAAGATTACATGCAAACAGTTTCGCTATCCAAATTTGCATTCTTTGATGTGGAGGATGCAGCAAACCCGAAATTAATACGTGAAATTGGGCAGGAAGGTCACATGGCGGGCATTCGTAAGCAGGGCGATGTTCTATATATGGTAACAAACTCAACACCTGATTTTTGGCTGTTACGTGAAGGTGTAGATGTAGAATTGCGTCCATACACATATGATAGCAATGTACAAAACACATCACAGCCAATGCCGATTGAGAAAATCTCAATTTTCCCTGGCAATACAGAACCGAATTACACAACATTATCAGCAATTGATTTGAAAAATCTAGCTAAAAATGAAGTGAAAACAGAAAGCTATTTAGGTAGCGGCTCTCAGTTATATATGTCACCAAAAGCAATTTATGTAACAGCACCTAAGTATGATTTTGTAAGCCCAGCAGCAACAGGGGCGAAGCGTATGGTGACGGATATGATGATTATGCCAGCTACATCAAATACACAAATCTATAAGTTTGATGTAAATGGAACAGCGATTAAGCTAGCGGCACAAGCAGAAGTAAAAGGAACACCATTAAACCAATTTTCGATGGATGAGTATGAGGGGCATTTCCGCATTGCTACAACAGAGGGCTTTGCATGGGGACGCAATGCTGATTCGAAAAACCATCTATTCATTTTAAATAGCGAGTTAAAGCAAGTTGGGGCATTAACAGATTTAGCGCGAGGTGAGCGCATCTTCTCAGCACGTTTTATGGGCGATAAAGCGTATCTCGTAACATTCAAGGAAGTAGATCCACTATTCGTTATTGATGTAGCAAATCCAGCCCAACCAAAAGTGCTAGGAGAGCTAAAAATTCCTGGCTTTAGTAACTACTTGCACCCGCTTGATGACAAGCATTTAATCGGTATTGGCTACGATACAGAGGTTCGCATAAACGAATATTCTAAAGAGCCATTTGTTGTAACGAAAGGTATGAAGCTAGCATTATTTGATGTGAGCGACTTAGCTAATCCAAAGGAAAAAGCAGCTGTTATTATCGGTGGGCGTGGCACATATTCCGATGTGCAATATGACCATAAAGCGTTGCTACGACACATCGAAAAGGGCTACTATGGCTTCCCTGTAACATTGTATGAGGAAAAGAACGTTAATGAAATGCTTTATAAAGGTACAGGGTCACAAGTATATGAAGTGACGACAAACGGCATCAAGCTAAAAGCAGATTTAATTGAACCTGCTCAATCTAGTCAAATGTACGAGGAATGGGATAAGGCAGTACGTCGCCTGATTTATATTGATGACGCACTTTACACGATTTCTCAAAGCGGTATTGTCAGCTATGATTTAAATACATTTAAGAAATTAAATACCGTGAATTTTGCTAAGTAAAACAATTCTACTTGCTTCAAGGCTATTCTTGAAGCAAGTAGTTTTTCTATGTATAGAAGGTTAGGTGAATAAAATGGATGAATTACTTCAGCAGCTATTAAATATTGGCGTGAATTATATAAAGAGCGATAGTGGGATTAGTCTGGAGATTTTGGAGTACAAGCCTCATCAAGCAGCAGAAATCGATTTACTTATTAATAAGCTGTTAGATCAGCTACAGGCATATGATTTGAATACAGTGAGGCTGGAGTGTCCAGCAGTTTTTTTTAATCATCTAGCTTACACTAAAGGGAAAATGCAAATCGTTGGTGAAAGAGTACTGTATAAGAGTAGTTTTATAGCACCACTGGATGTTTCAGAGCAGGATTATGCACTGTGGTCGATTTTTGATAGTAGCTCTATTGCTTTTCTCGCTGCAGTGATGGGAAAAAGCTTTCAAGATGCAGAAAAATTTTTAATGGAAATGAATGCAGAGCTGCCATCACAGGCACAGAAAATGTACACCGTATATATAGTTAATCAGGAACCGATTGGTGTAGTTTTTCCGCATATAGAGCCGAATACAAAGCAAGAAGGTCGCCTCTTTTGGATAGGGGTGCATCCTAATTATTTAGGGCAAGGTTTAGGAAAGAAGCTGCATGCAATTGGGCTGTATCGATTAAAAAATGAATTGAAGGCAAACTCTTATATGGGAATCACTCAAATTGATAATCATCCAATGAGAAAGATTATGGTTGCAAATGGTTGTATACAGTATAAATATACATTAATGTCATTATGTTATTCTATAAAAAATCGCCGCTCTTGTAGGCAGTAAGCTTACAAGAGCGGCGTAATTGCTTTAATGATACTTCAAAACCTCACTAACGGTTACAAATGTATAACCTTCCTCAGTTAAATATTTCAATACATCCTCCAAGCCATCGGCAGTAGATGCATGGATGTCGTGCATTAAAATAATGGCGTTATTATGCATATGATTTTTAATAACAGGCAATAGCTGCTTAGCATCACGATGCTTCCAATCCAATGTATCAATCGTCCAATTGACTACAGGAATTGGAATTAATCCATTTACGCGTTGATTTGTCGCACCATATGGAGGACGGAATACAGTGGCAGATTGTCCAATAGCTTGTTGTAGTGCTTGGTCTGTCGAGTTGTATTCTGCTAAAACTTGCTTAGATGTTAACTTTGTCAGCACAGGATGGCTCCAAGAATGGTTGCCTACTTCATGTCCAGCATCGTATACTTCTTGCGCGATTTCTGGATAATACTGTACGCGGCTACCAAGCATAAAGAAGGTTGCTTTTGCATTATACTGCTCTAAAAGCTGTAGAACATGTCTTGTTACTTTTGGGTCAGGACCATCATCAAATGTAAGTGCAACACGTTTTATATTATCCTGCTCGACTGCACCGTCTGTTGTTTCCTGTCCAGAGATAATTGTTTCAGAGTTCACCATTTGCTCTTGGAATTGCTCGGCTAAAATCGGATTAATATATGAAAGTGAGGTTGTGACAGTTGATATACCCATTTCAGGGCTAGCAATCTCACCTGAATCGAAATACAGAACTAATGCGTCATTTTGAATGGCGAAGCGTTGGAATAATTTCCATTTAGGCTCTGTTTTCGCCAGCATCTCTTCTGCTAATAAATGCCCTTCGAATTCTACGCTATCCGTAATTTGTGAGCGAATATGTGTTGACAATACTTCTAAGTTTTTTAGATTCTCTCCTAAAATAGCACGAATATCTAGTAGCTCACCAGTTTCATAATTATAAAAATAAGTTGTGACTGTCATATCATCACTACTGTTTGTTCTTAATTTTTTCTTTAATACAAACGAGTAATAGTGCTCTTTGTATGGATATGTTTCAAAGATAATATTCAGTTCACCGGGCTCGATTTTATAATTATCGACATTTTTTTCTAAACGCATTTCCGCTATGTAATTTTCTTTTGAAGCTGTAATAAATTTTGTGACGGCTTCATTAAAGGAATCTGAATCTGATTGAGGATATTGAATTGCATATGGCATAGTTTTATCATTTGAAATATCTGTTACAATACGAATACCGGGGAAGCTAGACTGACTTTCTGTTACTTCTCCTTGTATTGTATCTTTCGGTTCATCTTCAGTGGCTTGTTGTTGATCTGGATTAATAACTGTAAAGAATACAACAGCAGCAGCTAAAACGATGATTGCCCCAATAAGAATAAGGTCAATCCATGGGCCGCGTCTTTTTCTACGTTCATTTTTCATGTTGCTTAAAGAGCTCCTTTCTGTTATAAAATATAGACGAATAAGCGCTGAAAAAAGACGACAAATTTTAGAAAAATATTGATAATGTCAATTTTGTATATAACTAACTATAGTAATATGGTTGTTTGAATAATAGAGTTTGCGTTTAATCAAGTTAGAATACCAAGGGAGGTTTGAAAGATGATAGAGAAGCCCCAGCAAAACGAACTAGCTATTGATTGTTTTCTATTAGCTGGTCGCATTATGATGGAAAGTGGAGCAGAAACATATCGAGTGGAGGATACGATGCTTCGAATGGCTCGCTCACAAAATATGAACGATGCACAAAGCTATGTTACTCCAACGGGTATTATTTTTTCTCTTGGTAAAACACAGCCAACACGTATTTCAGCTATTTCGACAAGAGTTACCGATTTACATCGTATTGCACTTGTTAATAATGTATCGCGAAAGCTTACATCTCACATCATAACATTAGAGGAGGCATATGACGAGCTAAATACGATACAAAAGACAAATTATTTCCTGCCCGTCACTTTACAAGTATTAGCTGCATCATTTGCTAGTATTAGTTTTTTGATATTATTTGGCGGAATATGGGGAGATATGCCAGCCGCGTTTATCGCTGGAGGCGTAGGGCAGTATGTTGTGATGGTCATGCAAAAGCTATCACGCGTTAAGTTTTTCTCTGAGTTTGTAGCGACGCTCGGCGTAGGCATGGTTGCCTCATTGGCGCTTTATTTTGGATATGGAACACAAATAGATAAAATTATTATCGGCTCTGTTATGCCACTTGTACCAGGGCTTCTTATCACGAATGCAGTACGCGATTTAATGGCAGGGCACTTTACAGCAGGCATGGCAAAGGGAGCAGAAGCTTTTTTAACAGCCTTCGCCATCGGAGCTGGTATTGCGCTTGTCATGGCATGGTAACGGAGGCGAACAGATGGAATATATCATTCAAATGATTTTTAGTTTTATTGCAACAGCTTGTTTTGGTGTTATTTTCAATGCGCCAGTTAAAGCCATTCCATATTGCGGTATTGTCGGCTCAATTGGCTGGATTATTTATTATCAGCTTGGCATAAATGGTGTAGATGAGGTCAAAGCTTCCTTTGCAGGAGCATTTGTTGTAGCAATTTTAGCAATGGCGCTAGCAAGGAAATTCCGCATGCCGATGATTATTTATAGCGTGTCGGGTATCATTCCTCTTGTACCTGGTGGAGTGGCATACAATACGATGCGCAATATTGTGGAGCTAGATTACGCACTAGGTATGCAAAATGGGATGCGCGTATTTATGATTTCAGGTGCCATTGCGATGGGTCTTGTCTTTGCTGAAGTCATTATGCAAATTTTATTCCGCATGCTGCGAAAAGGAAAAACATCTATTCAATCATTCATAAAGGTGAAAAGATAACAAATAGAGATTAATATTAGAAGCGCATGAAATCAAGTTGGTTTCATGCGCTTTTATTTTTAAGCCTTTTGATAATAAAGATTTTTTACAGCATTTGCGGCTGTTGGCTTACATATATGATAGCCTTGTGCTAAATCGCAGCCGAAGCCTTTGAGCAAATCAAATTGCTCCGCAGTTTCAACTCCTTCTGCTAAAATAGTCAGCTGCATTGATTTAGCTAACTGAATCATGCCGCGTACAAGCTGCTCTGTTTTTTCAGACTGCATCATAGAGCGGATAAACGTTGCATCAATTTTGACTGTTTTTAAAGGCAATAGCTGCATGTAACGGAAAGAAGCATAGCCTGTACCAAAGTCATCAAGTACAAAAACGATTCCTTCCTGTTCTAGCTGGCGCATTTGCTTCATAATCGCCCCTTCGCTCTCTGCCTCTAAAGCAAACTTCTCTGTAATTTCGATTTGAATCAAATCAGCAGGGCATTTTGTACGCTCTAACGTTTCTAAAATAGAGCGTGCCATATTTTTATCACGGAATTCGCGAATCGAAACGTTAATGCTTACCTTTAACGGAATCCCTTCTTTTTGCCATGCTAAAGCTTGCTGACATGCTTGCTCTAAAACGAATGAGCCAATCGAGTGGATAAGTCCCGTTTCCTCAGCAATCGGTATTAACTCATCTGGTGAGACAACTCCGATACTTTCGTCTACCCAGCGAACTAATGCCTCTGCTGCTATAATTTTCCCTGTTTGTATATCAAGCTGTGGTTGATACAGCACATTTAAGTTTTTTTGATCAAGTGCAAGTAGAAGGTGTTTTTCAATCGTTGCCTGTCGACTTAAAGCTTTATGCCCCTCTTTTGAAAGTGACATAATGCTATTGCCACCTGCTTTTCTTACATTTGTAATTGTTAAAGTAGAGGCTTTCATCATTTGACCAAATGTTAGCTGATCCTCTGGGAAGCGCGTAATGCTACCACTAATAGAAAGAGGAACCGCGGTGTGCTCATTGTAAATAGGATTTTGCTGTAAATATGATAAAAATCCTTGAATAAACCATTCAGGCAATGGTGTAATAATAACAAAATCGCTCGCATCAATGCGGGCAACAGTACTATCCTGGAAGTACATTTTAATTCGTTTAGCAAAATCTGCTGCTAAGTTTTTAGCTGCATTAAATTCTGTTAAATCCTTCAGCGTGTAAAATTTATCAATGCTAATGTAAACAAATGAGAAGCGACGATCCTCTTGTATCATTTCATCAATTAAATGCTCCAAGCGATGAACATTCATAAAGCCTGTTTCTGTATCGATATAAGCAATTTTTTCAAGCTGCAACTGAATAGTTTTTTCATTTGTAATATCTTTTTCAATTAATAAAAAGGAACGGTTACCTGGCACTGGGATTGCCAGTAAATCAGTCCAATAAAGCATGCCATCTTTCGTTATTTTTTCTACTTCACCTTTCCATACTTCGCCTCTTTGTAGCGTTTCCCAAATTTCCTCCGAGGCTTGCACTCCTGTAGGTGATTTAGGGAACAGCTGCCAAAATGACTTCCCAATCACGCGCTTTGGTGTCCAATGACTTGTTTTTAAAAATAAATCATTACATTGTGTAATAAGTCCTTCATAGTCAAGTGTAACAACCATGAAATAAGACATAATACTGTTTTTTAAGTGGATAAGCGTATCGCCATCATCCTGGAATGTGCGAATGCTTTTCATAGGAATACAAGTAATTTGCATGCCTTGCTGTTCTCCAAATTGACAAGGTGTTGTCATTAGTGTCATTTCTAACAGTTGATCATGTTTAGTTAAAAGTTGTAATGAATCCAGCTTTAGTGCGCCATTGCTATTTAAAATCGTTTCGTGTATATGTGATGGAGCAACCGAAAATAGCTGCTCGTTAAATATAGCTGAATGGGAAGAGAAATCCTTTGCTGTGTATCCAAATAAATCTTCACAAGCAGATGTCCAATGTAATAAGCATCCATGTTGACTGATGATAAAGGAAGGGAACTGTGCTTGATTTAATAATTCTTTATCTACTTTATAGCGTTGCAAATCTTTCATACTGAGTAATCCTCCTTTATTTTATATTTCAAAGGGATAGTTATATATAGTTTTTGGGTATAAAGTACGAATATGGGTTTTTAATTGAGTATATTATATATCTTTTGAAACAGTATGTGTGTAAATTTTGAAAAAATATTAAGAAAAGAGTTACCAATGTTTACTTATATGAAAAAAAGGGAGAATAATTTCTAAAAAAAATATAAGTCTATTTGCTTCATATTTACTATAGAGCATAGTGAAGTTTAATTTTTAAGAATATTGTGGCATAATTATATTTCGGGTTACAAAATAAAGTAGGACTTGTTACAAGGGGTGTTGGAATGAAAACAGTGTTTGCTTATGTCAAGCCGTATAAATGGCCTGCCATCATTGCACTCATCTTAATGTTAATTGAATTATTCGTAGAGCTTGTGCAGCCATTAATTATGGCAAAGATTATAGATGATGGTATTTTAGTACAAGATGGGCAAGCTGTGTGGCATTGGGGTTTAGTCATGTTTGCGCTATCAATGTTAGCATTAATTGTAGGGGTGACAAATTCCTATTTTGCTTCACATGCTGCGCAAAGCTTTAGCTATGATTTACGCAATGCGTTATTTAGTAGAATTCAGTCGTTTACAATGGCGACGTATTTAAAATTTCCAACGTCTAGCTTAATTACGCGTTTAACGAGCGATATTACTCAAGTGCAAAACGTTTTCTTTATGAGCTTGCGCATTATGCTACGCGCGCCATTGATGGTCGTTGGAAGCATGATCATGGCCTTTGTCGTCAATGCGAAAATTGCGCTATTTTTAATTATCGGTGCACCATTTTTAATATTTTTCCTTGTTATTATGGTAAAGCGAGGTGTAGCGTATTTTAGTGAGGTGCAAGGGCGTCTTGATCGTGTCAATCGTGTGCTACAAGAGAGCTTGCAGGCGATGCGCTTAGTAAAAGCATACATGCGAGGTCGGTATGAGGAGAGCCGCTTTAACCGCGTGGCAGAAGCCTTAAAAATTGATACGGTGAAAGCTCTGCGCACGATGGAGCTAATTATGCCGATTTTGCTTTTAGTGATGAATGTCAGCCTGCTTGCAGTGCTTTGGTTCGGAGCTGCAGAAGTAAGCAGTAGCAATGCACAGGTAGGGGATTTAGTCGCAATCGTCAACTATGCAATGCGCATGACAGGCTCATTTTCGATGTTTGCTTTTATCATCATTGCGCTTGCTCGTGCGAAGGCATCAGCAGAGCGTATGGAGGAAATTTTACTTGTTGAAGAGGGGCTTGAGGTGCGTACAGGACAAGCAATAGAGCTTGACGTAGCTGAATTAGGAACAGTGCGTTTTGATAATGTGTCATTTGCTTATAATGAAGAGCAAACTGTTATACATAATGTATCCTTTGATGTAAAGCAAGGCGAGAAGCTAGCGATTATGGGGGCAACAGGAGCAGGAAAGTCGACGCTACTCAATTTAATTCCACGCTTTTACGAAGCGACAGATGGTCACGTTTTAGTAAATGGTCGAGATGTGAAAGCATGGGATTTAGATGATTTACGCGCAATGATTGGCTTTGTACCACAGCAGTCATTACTTTTCACAGGCTCAATTTTGGAAAATGTGAGCTGGGGGAAAATCGAGGCAAGTTTAACAGAGGTCGAAATGGCAGCGGCACAGGCTCAAATACATGAGTCTGTTGAAAGCTTCCCAAATGCATATGAGACGCGTGTTGGACAAAAGGGCGTAAATTTATCTGGTGGGCAGAAGCAACGTTTATCGATTGCACGTGCCTTGATTCGCAAATCGCAAATACTGCTATTAGATGATAGTACATCTGCGCTTGATGTAAAAACGGAGGCAGCATTATGGGATGCTCTAGAGGAAGAGCATGCAACGATGCTTGTTGTAACGCAGAAAATCCGTACAGCACAAGGAGCAGACCGTATTTTACTTTTAGAGGCAGGGCGAGTTGTAGGCTTTGGTAGCCATGATGAACTATTACAAACAAGTGAGCTATATAGAAAGATTGCACAATCACAGCAGGAACAGGGGGATGCACAATGAAATTCCTTGAAAAACCTTTTGGCTACGAGCGTGTACTGACAAAGGAAGATTTGCAGCAAGTAACGAAAAAGAAAAAAGGGCCACGTGCAAATGATTGGAAGTCAGTGCTAGCCCGTATTTGGAAAATCGTTGATGAGCAACGTTTCTTATTAGTGATGGTCTTAGTGATGGTTGTAATGAGCTCAGCTTTAGCTTTAATTGGTCCATTTTTAATTGGGAAAATTATTGATGAATATATTGTGCCAGGTCAATTTGAAGGCATGCTATGGATGATTGGTGTTTTAATTGCCATTTATATTGTCCTTTCCATCTCGCTCTATTTGCAAAACTATTGGATGATTGGTATTGCACAGCAAACGATTTATCGTATGCGTGTAGGTGTTTTTAATAAATTACTGCGCCTGCCAATTAGCTTTTTTGATAAAAGGCAGCATGGGGAGCTAATGAGCCGTGCAACGAACGATATTGAGACGGTCAGCTCAACATTAAATAGCGCATTTATTCAAGTGTTTTCAAGCGTGCTCACTTTAACCGGGACGCTGCTAGTGATGCTCTATTTAAGCCCGTTGCTAACTTTGCTAACGATGAGTATTATACCTGCTATGTTTATTGCGATGCGTTGGATTACGCGCAGAACAGGTAAGCTTTTTAAAGAGCAGCAGGCAGCGGTCGGTGCGTTAAATGGTATGATTGAGGAAACGATATCAGGACAGCGTATCGTCAAAGCATTTTCACAGGAAGAGCGTGTGAAGGCGGAGTTTCAGGAAAAAAGCGCGCGCCTTCGTTTAGTTGGCTTTTGGGCTCTAGCTTATTCAGGCTACATTCCAAAGGTAATGAATACACTGAACAATGCGAGCTTTGCAATTGTTGCAGGGGTTGGAGGCTTGCTTGCAATCAATGGTCATGTTTCAATTGGTGTTATCGTTATTTTTACGGAGTATGCAAGGCAGTTTACACGCCCGCTAAATGATTTAGCGAACCAGTTCAATACAGTGCTATCGGCTATTGCTGGGGCGGAGCGTGTATTTGCTATTATGGACGAAGCGGATGAAGTGGAGACGGGGCATATTGGGAAGGAGCAGCAACTAAAGGGAGCAGTTGCCTTTCAACATGTTTCGTTTAAATATGAACAGGCAGAGGAGGCACACACACTACGTGATGTCAGCTTTGTTGTTAAGCCAGGACAGACAGCTGCTTTAGTTGGAGCAACAGGTGCTGGCAAAACGACAATTATGCAGCTAATTTCTCGCTTTTATGATACAAATGAGGGGGCTGTATTGTTTGATGGGGTAGATGTGCGTGATTTTACACGTGAGGCATTACGCAGTCAAATGGCATTTGTTTTACAGGAACCGTTTTTATTTGAAGCGACGGTTTATGAAAACATTCGCTATGGTCGTTTAGATGCGACAAATGAAGAAATCGAAGAGGCTGCTAAAAAGGCCAATGCACATGATTTTATTATGAAATTACCACAAGGCTATAATACATTGTTAACTGCTGATGGAAGTGAAATATCACAAGGACAAAAGCAATTATTATCAATTGCACGTGCCTTTGTAGCAGACCCTGTCATTTTATTGTTAGATGAGGCGACGAGCAGCATTGATACAGTGACAGAAATGAAAATTCAAGAGGCGCTTGAAGTGCTAATGGAGGGACGTACAAGCTTTGTTATTGCACATCGCTTGAATACGATTCGCAATGCGGATGTCGTCTTTGTTATGCAAAAAGGAGAGCTTGTTGAGATGGGCTCACAGCAGGAGCTTATTGCGAAAAACGGTATTTATGCTTCGATGGTTAATTAGATGAAAGAAGGGAAAGAAATGAGCTTTTCAACGGTGACAGTATCATTTCCTGTTGATATGGAAACATTTGAAGAAATGCGTGCCCTATGTTCAGAAGCAGGGCAGGCGGATAATGTACGCTATGAGCTGATTATGAATTTACAGGCTGCTAAAAATTATGAAATGTCTGGCTTTTGTGTGCTTGCCTATGACGATGAGCAAAATCAGCTGATTGGCTTAGCAAGTGCGATTGATATGATGGGCTTACATACTTATGAATGGTCAATTGTTGTAGCACCAGCATATCGCCAAAAGGGGATTGGTCAATCTTTATTGCAGGAAGTGTATAACGGGCTAGCTATGCGTGGAGCGGATGGCACACTTGCCTTAACATTTGAAGAAGGACCGTATGGCGCGCAATTTTTAAAGAACAATGGCTATAGTTATAGCTTTTCTGAGGCAACATTGCAAGGGGCAGCGCAATCTGCTGAGCGACCTGACAATATAGAAATTCGTCGCTATGAAGAGGCAGATCGAGAAATGCTCGTAGCAATCTTTACTGCAGCATTTGGTGACACAATGGAAGAAGCACACGATTTAATCGATTACAATTCAATCTCTGAACAGCTCACTTTGTGGGTAGCAGTGCTGGAAAATCAAGTTGTTGGTACTGTGACGACACGTCAAGAGGAGTCTGTTCAATGGCTAACAGCATTAGCAGTACATCCACAGCATACAGGGCTGGGCATTGGCTCTACATTACTGAAATGGGTGCAGCAGCTTGCGTTTGATGGGGGGCAGCAGCATGTGTTGTTAGATGTGGAAATAGATAATGCACGTGCGCTGTCTATTTATGAAAAGGCAGGCTTTGTTAAGGCTTTGCAAATAGATTATTATGTCTATGTAAAATAAGCATAATAACGCTTTTTCTATCATATAAATATAGTAAACTAAGGCTGTTGGGAAAGGTATCCAACAGCCTTATCATGATTGAAAAGGAGGTTTTATAATGCGTATGCCTGCACTGCCTAGAAGCCGAAATGAAGCAGAAAAAAAGACCATTTTTCAAAAATTGCGTAGCAAGCTGCCTCAAAAATGGTTTGCCAAAAAGCCATTTTTTAAAGTGCCGCCACGCCAAAAGTTATAATAAGAACGTTTCCTTTGATGGACCAACTAAATATAGCTCATGCATCGCACGCGTTAAAGCAACGTATAGTAGCTTACGGTCGATGGCATGGTCGTAAAAGGCGATATCAAAAGCGGCGATAATGACTGCATCGAATTCAAGTCCTTTTGCTAAATGACAAGGGACGACAAGCAGTGTCGTTTGATTAATACTAGAATGTTCATTGAGCTCTGCCGCATTTACAGCATGGGCTTGTAGCAATGTGACGAATTCCTTCGCCTCCTTTGTCGTTTTACAAATAAGTGCGATAGAGCGATGTCCTGCTGCTTGAATTGATGCATAGAGCTCTGCAATAGTTGCTGCATCGAAAGCCTGCGCTTGTATAAAGGCTGGCTCTTTTCCATGACGAACAACGGGTTCAACTAATGGCAAATCCTCATCCATTTGTGCTAATACTTTGTTGGCTACTTCCATAATTTCAATTGTCGTTCTATAGCTTTTTTGTAGAGTAGCGTATGTTGCTCTTGGGAATAGCTCAAGCACAGGATTCCATTCTGTCACAGAACGGTAGCTATGAATACCTTGTGCTAAATCACCAACCATTGTAAACATATCCGTTTCAAGCCCTACCTTTAAAGCAGCGAGCTGGAATATGCTGTAGTCCTGCACCTCATCAATAAAGACAACGCGCATTTTCCACTTATCGTCAATTCCTTTAATACGTGCATGTAAATAGTACAGTGCAGCTAAATCCTCGAATGCCCAGCGCTCTTTTTGATGTGCCTGTAAAAACAGCTCCTGTTCATCTAGCGTCCATTCAAGAGCAAGCTCCTGCAACAATGGACGATTGGTCACAATATCGCGGTAAGCAGCTTTTATTTTTAATTTGCTAAAACGTTTCATATAGGCAGATGTTGTTGTTTTAGCTTCTGCTTTTACTCTTGGTATGCGTGCATCGCGTTCGTCAATGTATTTTGTCACAATACGTCGGCGATTTTCGGCATTGCGTATCCCGTTTAAAGCACGTCCGATGGCTTCCTCATAGCGTGCATTTAATGAATTTAAAATGGCAGTCGTTTTGCGTTTGACCTCTGTTTGAATAACTAATTTAATACGCTCCAACCTTTTTTCAATCGGCATATAAGCAAATTCCTGTAAAAAGAGCTTTTGTAAATGAGTCCCCCGTATAATGCGGTATTTTTCGATAGATACATCTTCAAACATAGAGGCGAGCTGCTCCTCATAGCGATGCACATAGCGCTCCATTATAGCACGATAGCCAAGTGAGCCCTTTGCCTGTGGAATAGAAAAGGCAGGAAGTGTGGCGCTACTATTTTCGATAATATGCTCTAATTGCTCATTTGGATTTTGCAGCTTTAGCTTGATACCAATTGCATTTTGCACATAGTCAGCGTATGTTGTTTGACAAATTTTATCGACACCTAGCTCTGGCAGAACATCGCCAATATATTCGATAAACAATTGGCTTGGTGCTAAAATCATGAGCTGCTCAGGCTTGAAATGCTCGCCCATTGTATAAAGAAAATAGGAAATGCGGTGTAGCGCAATAGTCGTTTTTCCACTACCTGCAGCGCCCTGCACTAAAATCGGCTGACGCAAATGGGCACGAATAATTTCATTTTGCTCCTTTTGAATGGTAGAAACAATTTCCGTTAAGCGCACATCCGCTTTTCCAGCTAATGCCTCCTGTAACAGTTCATCATTTGTCGTTAAATCGACATCGCGAAAATCGAGCAGCTCTCCTTGCTCAATTTTATATTGCCGCTTTGCAAATAAATGTCCCTCGTGCTCCTCATCGCGCACTTGATATGTAACATCGCCTAACCGCCCATCATAATAAACATTGGCAACAGGCGAGCGCCAATCGATGATAATAGGCTCATTCGTATCCTTGTCGAATAATGAGGTTTTGCCAATATATAAAAATTCCTCTTGCTCATCAGTACGTTGGAAATGGATGCGTGCAAAATAAGGCTTTTGCATAACGGCCTCTAATCCTTCTTTTTGTGTACGAGCCATTTCGAAAAAGCGTGCGTTGGTTAAAATATTCAAAAAACTATCACTAGAGTCAAGGTATTCAAGATTCGCCATAGCAGAGCGAATATTTTGCTGTGCTGCCTGTAAATCATGTTCAGATGTCGATAAAATATCATACATATAGGCTTTTGTTCGTTCTAACCGTTGTACTTCATCTTGGTAATCAGGATGTTGCATTTAGTCCATTCCTCCAATCGTCTTTTAAGTCAGAAATTTATCATGATTCAGCAGAAAACGCCTACTTCTATAGGTGGTGCGATGAATGCTTAGATTACCTTTCATTCAGTGCTGTTCAAACACTCACTGAATCATAATAAAGCCTCCGACGCAATTACGCCAAGGCGTAATTGATCGTACCAAATTATAGAAGTAATAAGCAAGTAGGAGCTTTATGTTTAAAAGCAATTCATGCTGGGTATACATAATAACATAGAAAGGGGAAGATACAATGAGTACAGCTTTAACTACAAATAAACGCACAAAGGGGCAGCATTCTGCGTTAACGAAGCTACGTCAGCAAGGTGCGATTCCAGGAGTAGTGTACGGCTATCAAGTTGAGTCTACACCAATTTCAATTGATGCAAAGAAATTTGCGAAAGCTTTATCTGACAACGGAAGCAATGGTGTTTTTCAGCTGGAGCTAGATGGTAAAAAGGTTAATGCCGTTTTATCAGAAGTACAGCGCGATGCTTTAAAAGGCTTTGTGAAGCATATTGATTTCCAAGTAATTAATATGTCAGAGGATTTAGAAGTAAATGTACCAGTTATAACAACAGGTGATTCAGTCGGTGTAGCAGAAGGCGGATTGTTGTTACAGCCGACTCGTGAGATAACGATTAAAGTAAAGCCGAATGCGATTCCAGAGGCCGTTGAAGTCGATGTAACAAATTTAGCAATCGGCTCCTCATTAACAGTTGGTGATATTCGCTCACAGCAAACGTACGATATTTTAAACGCTGATGAGGAAGTGTTGGTTACAGTAGCAGCACCAGCTGTTGAGGAAGAAGAACCAGCGGAAGTAGAAGAAACAACGGAAGAAGCAGAAGAATAAATTGAAAAACTGTCGGGAAATTAGGTGAGGTTAGTCACTATATTTCTCGGCAGTTTTTTGTTTATACTTGTCATATAGAGAGGAGGGAATAAAATGGTAATACCAACACATATCGTAGCAGTGGGTGGGATTGTAGAAAATAACGAAGGGGATATTTTGTTAGTTAAAACGAAAAATAATGGCTGGGTATTTCCAGGTGGACAAGTAGAAGTTGAAGAAAGTCTTCTTGATGCATTGGTACGAGAAATAAAAGAGGAAAGTGGCATCGATGTTAGTGTAGAGAAGTTGATTAGCGTTTCTTCTAACACAGCGATTCATAAATGGCATGATGGGGTAACCGATGTTCCTACAAAAGTGATATTAGATTTTATATGTAAGCCAATAGGTGGGATATTGCAAACTTCAGAGGAAACGACAGAATGCAAGTGGGTATCAAAGAGTAAAGTTTTAGAATTAGTAGAATCCCCTGCTATCCAAAGAAGATATAGAGTCTTTTTAGAAAATTTTGAGGAAGTAACATATATGGAGTTCGTAACGAAGCCTGAATTCAAGTTAAAACAAACAAGGACGATATAATATCTATTTACTTAGAAAATAACCTCTCCTTTAGGGAAAGGCTATTTTCTATACAAAATTTTTTGTAATGCAGCCAATGAACGAAAGGCAATGGGGCAGTGACTACCATTTGCCATTATAATTTGGCGCTTTTTAAAATCTACTTCCTTGATATTGTTCAGATGCACTAAAAAGCTTTTATGACAGCGGAAAAAGTCATCACCTAAATTAATCTCTTTTAAAGAGCCGTAAAAGGAGTGACAGCCATTACGTTCATATAGTTGGATTTTATGTGGCTGTGTAGCCGTTTCGAAAAAGTAAATATCCTCTATTGCTATATTTTTAATCTTTTCTCCGATTTTTATTTGAAACCATTTTGTTTGGTCAATTGTACCGAGCTGCTGATATTTCATAAAGGCAGCTTGTAATGCTTCGGTTAGGTCAGCCTGTATTTGTGCTGGCGAGTCCTTCACGATGAAGTCGAGTGCTGCTAATTTGTATTTAAAAGTTAAGGTTAAATACTGCGCATATGTTGTAATGAAAATAATATGTGCAAGCGGGTCTCGCTGACGTATTGCTTGTGCAATCTCTAAACCATTCACACTACTATTCAGCTCAATATCAAGTATGTAACAATCGGCCGTCTCAGTTGAAGGCTGTGCTGTACATGATACAATTTGAATGCTAGGTGCTTGGAATAAGGCGTAATTTTTGACTGTTTCTACAATGAGCTGCTGATAGAAGGTATCATCCTCACATATCGCGACGCGCATTTTCTTCCTCCCTTTCAATCATCATTTCTTGAACAAACCATCCATCCTCTACATATGTATTCAATGTTATATTTGGGTAGTGCCTTAATATTTGCTGTACATTATATAAACCTAATCCTTGATTATTTGATTTGGTAGAATAATTTTCTTTAAAGATTTCTGTTATATCACTATAATTTCTATTTGTTGTGTTACGAATAATAAGTAGCTGCTCATTTTCGCTTATCGTTAAAATTGCCAGCTCAATTTTCGGTGTAGCGTGCTGTATAGTCGCCTCCATTGCATTATCGAAGAAAATACCTATAAGGCGAACTAAATCAATTGATTCAATAAATAAATGTTCAATAGTATTAGGTATTTCGATATTTACGGCGATGGAGAGATGGTGGGCTTTAAAAATTTTCGCGCTTAGTAGTCCTTTTAGTTCTAGCAACTGAATATTTTCAAGCTGCTGCAAGCTATGAATAGCAGGTGACTGTGTAGTTGTAGTCACTTTTTCGAAATAATTTCTAAGCCCTTCTACATCTTCTTTTTCTATGTAGCCCCTTATTGCTAGTAATATATTAGAATAATCATGCTGTACTTGCCGAATTTCTCGATTCATTTGTTCTAGCTGTAATGTATATTCATAAAAGGATTGCTGGGCTAACTCCTTTTGTGTAAGTCCCATCTCTTTGACAACAACTTTTAGCACGATATTGATTGTCATAAAAAGAAAAATTGAATAGCAAAGTAGCAGGCTAAATTGAAAAAGAGAAAGTGTGATATTGCCGACAAAGACTGTTACATAAAAAATAATAAATGTAATGATTGCCATCGTAATAAGTAATAATTGAATTTTTAATGGGACAACTGCTATTTTATGTATTAATTTTTTATACATATAAAGCGTAATGACAAAGAATATGAGTATCAACAAAGCGTGTGTGATCGTTGAAAGCTGGAATGCGTCAACGAGCAATAAGCTCGCATATTCCACTGGAATTACTAGTAAAACTATGATGAGGCTATGAAAAAAGGCGATGCCTTGCTTTGTGAGACAGTAAAAGAAGCCGCCACTAAAAAGAGTGCTTAGCACGAGTGCAATCCATTGGGCAGGTGTGAAATAAAAAACACTCATCGCAAGCATTGTATTGGCTAATAAAGTGATGGCAAGCATTTTGAAGGTAGGGCGAACATGTAATAAATAAAAGAGTGAGCCAAAGACAATCAAATAATTTAATAAGCTAAAAGCCCAAAAGAATAAACTCATTTCAAGCCTCCTTCGACATCAGACGTTTAAGAAGAAATTTCTAACGCTTAAGATAAAGTTCAGCTTTTTCTACTATAACTTTCTACAATGAACAGTATAACATTTACATTGTAGAAAGAGGGAAATGGATGAATTACTTTTCATTAAGTAGCGATGCCCTATTGCTTGCATTTATTTTATTGTTAATTGCCATCATTCCGTTTGGCTATGCAACGAAAATGAGACATGCGGCAAGCTGGAAAATAGCATTGGTGTTAACATGGGCTGCTTTTATATTGCAAATCATATATTTCGTATGTAGATGGATAGCGGTGGGGCATGCTCCTGTTAGCAATATGTATGAATTTATGACGTTTTTTGGCATCATGTTAATTGGTGCTATATTGCTGATAAGCTCACTTTATAAGCAATGGTCAATTGGTTTTTTTGCCATTCCAATTACATTGATTATTTTAGGCTATGGTAGCGTATTTTCCAATGAAGCATCGCCACTAATACCGAGTTTACAAAGTCATTGGTTAGCGATTCATGTGATTACAGTCGCCGCGTCAAGCGCAATTTTATCGGTTGCCTTTATTACAAGTTTAATATATTTGTTGAAAACAGCGAAAGCATCGAAATGGCTGGAATTCGTATTGTTTCAGCTGGTGGTCGTTATAGGGTTTATTTTAATTTCAACGTTATGTCACTTGTTCTTTAGTCCTCGAGCTATAGAGTTTACGAATAAAGTAGGGAAAAAAGAGGTTGCTACATATATGCTGCCAATTATTACTTCAAATCATGCAGATGTAGGCTTACTAGCATTATCTAATAGTATTGATGCGAAAAAATTCAATACGATACTTTGGGCTTTTCTTGTAGGTGGGATACTTTATTTCATCATTCGTGTTGTAGCGCGTAAAACGCTTTGTGAGATATTGCAGCCATTTACGTTAAAGATGGATTTGAAGCTGCTTGATGAAATTTCACATCGGGCAATTTTAATTGGATTTCCTCTATTTTCACTCGGCGGTTTGTTTTTCGCGATGATTTGGGCACAAATGGCGTGGGGCAGGTATTGGGGCTGGGATCCAAAGGAAGTATGGGCCTTGATTACATGGCTATTTTATGCAGCCTTACTCCATTTGCGCTTAACAAAGGAATGGGAAGGGGAGCGCACAGCATGGCTCGCAATTATCGGTTTTGGGTTAATTGTCTTTAATCAAGTATTTGTCAATTTGGTGATTGCAGGGTTGCATTCATATGCGTAAGTTGAGACAAACGCAGATAATCTAGTAAAATTCGCAGATAAGTTAGGAGAAAACGCAGATATCTCAAAGGAATTCGCAGATAAGTCCAGAAGAAGCGCAGATATCTCAACAGCTACCTTGCAAAATGAAGAAAAAATTAGCACATTCTATAGAGAAATGTGCTGATTTTTGCTTTTACCATTTCGCAACATGCTCCTCAATACAGCCGAGCATTTGTTGAATCATTAATGTTTCGCCAGTAGGTAATGTAATTGTTCCATGGTAATAGCCTACGAGTTGATGTACCTCAGATGTCACTAATTTTGCATCTGTTTTTGCTATACGTTCAAAAAATGGTGTGAAGGTCAATTCTACTTGATTGCTTGATTTAGAGCGAATTGCCCATGGTTGCATAAAATTCGCTCGGTTATATGTAAATGCTACATCTTCGCTAATTTTAATCATTTTACCATCGATAAAAATAGCATTTTCAGTCATGCCAGTACCATCTGTCCATTGTCCCCCGAAATTGAGCCCGATGCGTTTTCCACGAATACGCTGTGAAGCCATCCCCCAGTTCCATACCGCTTTGCGCGGCCAAACACCACGCCCATAATCAAGCACAGCAAAGCATTCCTCTGGATTGAATGTGTAGCTTCGTTGCCCGATATGAACAGTACCAGAGGCTGGCAATGTATGATGCTTCGCAGTAAATTGGAACATTTGTCTGTTCCAAGGGATGACCACATTTAATGACTCATCATGTGGAGGGTGCTGAATTGTTAAATCTGCCTGTAAATACTCGTTATCAAAATCAGGTATGGATACAGAAAGCTGTGTCGTCTCATTGCTATAAGTAAAGCGAATATCGAGCTCATTAGTTGAAAATTTTACTGTTTCAAGTACTTGTGATGGCATTTTCACACCTGTGCCAAGTGGGATTGTGACAGTTTTTTCGAAATAGCGCTGTGTTTCATATTCTAAGAAATAGACGAAGCAAACAGCTGCATAATCTAAATGGCTAATTGTGGCTGAAAATAATATATCCTCACCGTATACACACCAATAATTCCATTTTTTCTTGCGTAAATAGTGGCCTTTTACATTGCAATCAATTAACGGTTTTCGTGCAAAACCAATTGCAGCAGGATTCAAATTGCCTTTTTTATCACACAAAGGTGTGGGAATTGTCACTTCACGTTCTGCAACTAGCCTCATAAAAATCATCCCCCTTGCATATTGCTATTACTGAATAGTGTAACAAATCATAAAGGAATATGGGAGCTTTTGACACGATAAATGAAAATATATGTAAATAGGAGAAAAGGAGGATGGTAAATGCGTTATAATCGTGAGGCAGCTGTTGCCTATGCAAGGATGTGGTGGAATGGACGCAATCCCGCTTTTCCTGCCTTTCAAGATGATTGTACAAATTTTGTATCACAATGTTTATATGCAGGAGGGGCGCCAATGAGGGGGGCACCGAATCAATCTGAAGGCTGGTGGATGCGATCGGAGCAAGGTATTTGGAGCTTTAGTTGGACGGTTGCACATTCATTGCGCTGGTATTTAGAAACATCTAAAAAAGGACTTACAGCAACACGAGTTTACTCGCCGACAGAGTTAGAAATTGGCGATGTCATTGCCTATGATTTTTCAGGAGACAACCGCATTGATCACACGACAATTGTGACAAGTATTCAAGGGGGCATTCCATATATACATGCCCATACGTCCAATAGTGCTGATCGAGCGTATCATTATCGTGATTCAACAGCAGCTACACCAAATATGCGCTACTATTACTTTCACATAGCAGATGTATTTTCGTGGTGAAAGCTTTATAATTGAGAAGGAGCATCAATTGCAGAAGGGGAGATTCCATAATGACAAAAGCATTAACAGTACGAGAAGCGATTACAACACGCCGCTCAATTAAAAAATTTAACGGACAGCTTGTAAAGCGAGAAGATTTACTAAATATTATTGAGGATGCAGCATGGGCACCTAACCATGGTACACGTGAGCCTTGGCGTTTAGTAGTTGCATGTGATGAGCAATTACCAAAATTACTTGAGCTATTGCGTGACTTAGCTGTACCGAAGTGGCAGGAACTATCGGATGAGGCTCTAGCTACACAAATGCAAAAATTTACTTTAGCAGGTGGCTATGCATTTATGGTTGTACCTGAAGATGTACGTCAAAAGGAGCGCTTAGAGGACTATGCGGCAGCGGCAAGCTTTTTACAAAATATGCAGCTGCTTGCATGGGAGAAAGGCATTGGCTCATGCTGGAAAACACCAGGCTTTTTAGATGTACCAAAATTCCGCGAAGCACTTGGTGTAAAAACTGGTGAGCGAGTGATTGCCATGCTACAGCTTGGTTATTTTGATGAGCTACCAAAAGGAAAAGAACGCAAAACAGCAGCTGAAATTGTTACGTTTTTCGGAGAATAAGAGGAAAATCCATTGCTATGGGCAGTGGATTTTTTTATGTGTAAAACCGCATGAAATAAGGATTCAACCATTTATTTTTAAAGATTACTGGGTCGTTGAAAAAGATGGAATAAGTGTAAAAAAGTACTCTAATGGAAGTGTTAGAAAAACTATTGAGCTTGTCACGAAGAATCAAAGGGTAAATAAAATCTATTATAAGGATATTTTTTCTGCGGAAATTATTTATCAACATATACAAAAGATGTCACCATATGATTTTAGTCCAGATGCTGTATATTTGAAGGTAACGATGCATAATGGTGTAGAAATGGAGCTCAATTTAAATAATACATCAATGACATTTCTTCCACAGTTCATTGCATTTTTGCAAAGACAGCATATACAGGTGACTGATAATCATGCAATTGTACAGGAATTGATTGCAAAAAATTATTTAGTAGGATAAGGATATCGTGTAAGGGACTATACCTCTGATTGAGCGTATTATTTTATCATGAGAAAAGGGAAACTGCACCTCCAATGATTTTAATCATTCGAGATGCAGTGAAAGCTCTTATTTAAATTTATACATGTCCTTTTGTTCATAGCGAGGATAGTGCTCTATAGATTGGCTATGCGTATATATGTCTATTGAACAGTAAAGATTTCATAATGTTAGAAGGGATAGAAACATGCGTAAAGGAATCTTGAGTAGAAAACAAATATATTTCTAAATAACAAATAGCATTATATCGATTTTGTATGTCAATAATAAGGCTTTGTTTAACTGTCAAAAACTGTTCGTTAAACTGCTCTAATAAGTGCTGTATATAACCATCTGGATGAGTGTATTGCTCCTCATCATAATATCCGCCTAATCTGTAAATCCATGAAGAACACCAAGGGTTTCCAGGACGCCTTGATCTAGGGAGCTCTTTACGTTCTAAATCATAGGCCTGTGTTTGAATTGGTTGAACTTGTAAAGCTTTAGTTATCTCACTTGGGTCAAAATGTTCAAACTTATTGTCTGGGTACATATTTGTTTCAAGAGAAAATGTAATAAATATTTTTGGCTGCATTAAGGACATCCCCCTTTACGGTGTAGTGAATACATAACCAGTTTCAATGATGAACTAAGTTATAAAAATTTTTGTGTACAATGATTATCTATGCTCAAAATTTCTCCAGCTTAGTAATTTTATACATATGATACTTGCTTTGCAATGTTGAGAGCTTTCAAGGTTTACAAAAATATATTGCATTCTTAAATTCTCCTAAATTGTTAAATACAACACAATCGGCAATGAAACAATGCTAATTGCTGTTGTGACAAGTGTTGTAAACGATACGAGGTCGGGCTCTGTATCGTATTTCAAAGCCAGCATCGTCGTGTTGGCAGCGGCAGGCATTGCGGCTTGAATGATAAATACTGTTTTTGCTAAATCATTTAATGGCAAAAATGATAAAATAAGCGCTGCAATAATAGGTGAGGCAATCATCCGTATAATGCTTGCGCCTACAACGAAGCGATATGTTACCTTTTTACGTGAAATAACGGCGAGCTGCATACCTAGTACAAGCATAATAACAGGAATCGTTGCATTGGCTACAAGGTCAAGCGCGTCCTGAAAAGGAGCGGATAGCTCCAAGCCCATCCAATGACAAACCATACCCAAAATTGCAGCATAAAGCACAGGCATTCTCACAACGCTTTGCATAGCTTGCTTATGCCCGCCCCCTTCTTGTCCGCCAAGTGCCGCAAAGAAAATACCAAGCGTATTCATTAACAACGAATGTAATACCATAATAATAACTGCATAATCAAACCCCACAGGTCCAAGGGCAAATAGTACAACAGGGGCTCCGTAGTTGCCGCTATTCATAAAAACACTGCTTAAAACGAGGGCAGAGCTTTCAGATTGGTTCGCTTTTGTTATTTTAGCAACGATATATGTAATGACTAATAATGAAGCGCTCAATAATAGCGCTGCTAGCATCATATATACGTAGTCCAATGTAATAGCATTCGTGAAAAATGTGCGAAAGGCTAAGCATGGTGACAATATGTAAAGGGACATTGCTGAAATGGACTTAATATCAAAACCAATTAGCTTCTGAGCGATAAAGCCAATTAAAAAAATGACGAGTGCAGGTAAAATGATAAAAAATAAAGTCATTGTGCTTTCTCCTTCGAGTTGCGAAATATTTTATCCTTCATTATTGCATTTTTTCAGAAGAAGTAAAGAAAGAATTTGACAAATATTTTTTTATCTATTATGGTTATACACATAAGTATATAACCATATAAGGTGGTGGAGTTTTTGTGTTCGATAAAGATAAGCCAATTTACCAGCAAATTCGTGAAAAGATAGAGGATCAAATCGTCAACCGACAGCTATTAGAAGAGGAGCAGGCACCCTCAACGAATCAGCTTGTTAGCTTTTACAAAATTAATCATGCCACGGTGTCCAAAGGGATTAATCAATTAGTAGAGGAAGGCATTCTTTATAAAAAGCGGGGGATCGGTATGTTTGTCGCAGTAGGAGCGAGGGAGAAACTGATGAAAAAAAGAAAAGAAGCATTTGTTGACCAATTTATCGTCAGCCTTATTGAAGAGGCAAACAAATTAGAAATAAGTGAGCAGGAAATTATTGAGTACATTAAACAAGTGAAGGAGCGTGAAAGTGAATGACGGCGATGGAGGCTAAAAATATTAGCTTGAACTATGGGTACGACGTAGCACTACAAAATATTTCCTTTCAGCTAGAAGGTAATAAAATATATGGTTTATTAGGGAGAAACGGAGCAGGTAAAACCTCGCTCTTATCCATTATTGCATCATTTCGTCAGCAAACAGCAGGAGCCTTAACGATTTTAGGGCAAGTGCCATTTGAAAATGCAGAAATCATGCAGCAAGTCGTTTTTGCTTACAACAAAAATTACAAAGAAGAATCGGACAAAGTGAAGGATTTACTGCAAGGCATTGCAAAGTATCGCCCAAACTTTAATATGGCTTATGCAGAGCATTTGCTTACACGCTTTCAAATACCACAGAATAAAAAAATGAAGCAATTATCAAAGGGAATGCAGGCAGCTGTTGATGCGACAATTGGTTTAGCAAGCAATGCGCCAATTACAATTTTTGATGAAATTTATGCAGGAATGGATGCCCCAACTAGAACTATTTTTTATGAGGAATTGCTAAAATCACAAGAAGAATGCCCAAGAGCAATAATTATGTCTACACACTTAGTGTCAGAAATGGAATATTTATTTGATGAGGTGCTGATTTTACACAAAGGGACAATGGTTTTACATGAGACATACGATGAGCTCATTTCAAAAGGTGTAACAGTGACAGGTCGCGCAGAGGATGTAGATATATTTGTTCAAAATATGCGTCAGCTCAACATAAAGCAATTAGGTGGCACAAAGGCAGTGACGGTCTATGGCCATTTATCAGAGCGGCAATATCAGGAGGCAGCGAAGCTAGGACTAGAAATAGGTCCAGTTGCACTGCAAGATTTGTTTATTTATTTAACAGAGGGAGGGCATGAATAATATGCAAAAATCAATCTCCATAAAAGTTGCATTGGATATATTTTTTACACAAATGAGCTGGGCAGTAGGCTATTTATTTGTTTTGCTAATCATCTTTGCTGTAAGAATTATCACAACCTTGATTCCAAGTATCGAGTTCACTATTTTTAAAGGTGGGGCAGAAATAGATAGTTATTCTACAATGATTTTTTATTCATCCAATATTTTTATGTTCGTTATCGGTATTGTAGCAGCCTATGGGTTTCTTCAATATTTTGTGAGTAACGGTGTCACACGCAAGCATTATTTTATTGGGGCAACGCTTGGCTCTTTCGGTGTTGCGCTAGCAATGCCAATTATCGCTAAGCTTGCTTTGTTAGTTGAAAAGGTGCTACCACTGGACTTCGCTAATAGCACAAAAATAGTAGAGCCTAACGATGAATTGGTAGAGCAAGTGATTCAAAATATTTTATTCTTTCTGCATATTGATTTAAATAATAGCTGGTTACTTGGCATTGTGCTATTTGCGCTTACTATTTTTTGCTATTATGTGGCAGGCTGGTTGATTGGCATTAGCTTTTATCGCTTCGGAGGCGTGATGGGACTGTTTTCTATCCCATTAGTAGTTATCCTACTATTAATATATGGTGAAATGATAAGCATTGCATTAGATAAGCCAATAGTGGGTCCATTGTCGATTCCCGCAATTCCCGTTCCAGCTGCCTACTTAATAGCTATTGTTGTAATTGCAGTAATGCTTGTATTGATTCGTCAGTTTACTAAAAAAGTAGCTGTTAAACTGTAAAAATGTTAGACTATTTAAAAAACAGGAGGTGGCGAAATGTTTAAAAAATTCGCATCGGATGCATTAGGTCTCTCAGATATTGGCGTAGTTGTGCCAAAGGAGGACTTCGATAAAACAGATTCAGACGATTTTATTTTTAACGAAATTGATGAACAAATTTACTTCTTAATTAAAACAAAGGCAGATGAATATTGCTTTACTAATTATGCTTTAATTCACGTGGACGGGGCAAATGCGATTAGCAAAAAACGCCTGCTTCGCCGCTATGATTATGAGCATGCAACAATTGAAAGCGTGCTGCTTGAAACAGCTGGAACAATTGATTTGGATGTGGAAATTAAGTTTACAATTGGTGATATCCCGATGTCGATTGATATTCATAAAAAATTCTTGAATGAGATTAAAGATTTATACAAAGCATTGCATGCCATTTCACTGGAGCAAAAATCGAATACGTACAAATTCGATTCAGCAAAACAGAGCTTGTCGCTTGCAGCTAGCGCATTAGGTCGTGTCGGCAATAATGAGGTAGCACCTGCTAGCTCCTTTGAAGACATTACAAAGTTTTCACATGAATGGCTGTTACAGCAAAAGAAACAATATGTAAAAAAAGACTATGGCGACGTATTTGAGCGTTATATTCATAACTAAGTTTGGAGATTATTTTTATGACAAAAACAACATTTGCATTAATTGGTACAGGTATTGTAGGAGAGCGCATTATTAATCAAATTTTAGCGCATCCACATGCCGAGATTGTCGCTATTTTTGATGGCAATCAAACACGTTTACAGGAGATTGCTGATAAATATAATATTCCTGCTGTTGCGACATTGGAAGAATTATTAGCAACGAAACCAGACTGGGTATATATCGGTACACCGCCAGTAAGCCATGCACCGCTTGCGAAGGAAATTGCAGCACATGGCTTACACATTCTTTCTGAAAAGCCATTGGCACATGATGCACAGGATGGTATTGAGATGGTACAGGTGGCTGAAGAGGCAGGCGTCAAAACAGCGATGCATTTCCCATTGATGTATAGCCCTGCAGTACACGAAATGAAGCAACGTTTAACAAATCAAGAATTGGGAGAAATTGTGCGTATTGAATTGCATACATATTTCCCAGAATGGCCAAGAAAATGGCAGCAAAACCCATGGATTGCATCGCGTGAACAAGGCGGCTTTATTCGCGAGGTGTTCCCACACTACTTACAATTAATGCATCATTTCTTTGGGGATATAACGATTTTATCGCATGAAACAACATATCCAGAGGATGTCACACTATGTGAAACAGGTGTATCCGCATTAGCAAAAACGGAGAATGGTGTGCCTGTTGTATTAAATGGTTTATCTAGTATCGGGCAAGAGGAGCGCTTGGAATTTAAAGTGTTTGGCACAGAGAAAGTCATGACGCTACGCAACTGGTCTGAGCTATGGCTAAGCGCTGCATATGAGGAAGCGCAACATATCGCACCAAGCATCGAGCCTGCATCACTGTTAGACGCATGCTGCGCACATCTTCAAGATGAAGACGCCCTTATCGTTTCATTTGAAGAAGGCTTAAAAGTGCAAAAATGGATTGATGAGTTGTTGAAATAAAGCAAAAGTAGCTGTCGAAGTTGGCAGCTACTTTTTATATTTGAAATTTAATATTTGGTTAGTTAAGAACTCGTTTAGTAGCAGACTTTTCTTAAAATAAGGGTGTCTGAAATATAAATTTGAATAGCTAGAACATAGTGAAATATGACATTTGGAAGTTTGCTAAAATTTTAGAAAATGCATATGATCCCTTTAAAAGGGGGGAGAATATGATTGTTTTGCAGCGTGAGCAGACTGTTAAAGAACAATTGCTTCAAGCGGCAATTCGGCGAGGATTTCCTGAATACAAGGATGAGCTAATTCGCTTGCAGCAAGGCTTGCTAGGTGAGCGCTATGTTGACCAAAATTGGCACGACATGCAGCTGGATGAGCCTTATTATTTGCTACATGATTTTCAAACAAATGCACATCAAATAGATACGATTTTTCTTTGTCAAAAGTTTCTACTGATTATAGAAATTAAAAATATCGTTGGTCGTATTGATTTTGATGAGGAACGGCACCAGTTTACAAGAACATTAGAGGATGGCACTATTCAAGGTTTTCGCAATCCTCTAGACCAAGTGCGTCGCCATCAAAGAATGTTACGTAGGGTTGTTAGTGATTTGCCAGTGTTATATGCGGTTGTCTTTGCATTACCCAAAACAATTATTGGTCATATCCCACAGGGTGAGCCGGTATTTCATCGCAGTGGACTTGAATTCCATGTTCGAGAGCACCTCAAACAATATGCTACACGGTTATCTTCGCAAGGACTTCAAAGTTTAGCTAGGCAATTACTTCAAATGCATACAATTCATAAGCCACAATTAAATATTGATAAAGCTAGAGTTCGCCAAGGGGTGCTCTGTGTGCAGTGCCAAAGCAAAATGCAGTATCATTATGGGCATTTTAAGTGTCTAAAATGTAATTATAAAGACGATGGCATATTATTAAAACAAGCCATGCGGGATTATTGTTTATTAGTAGATGAATGGATTACGAATGAAGAGTTTCGAAGATTTGTGGGAGTTGAGTCGAGTGATAGTGCGAAATATTTGCTGAAAAAATTAGGCTTTCAATATGAAGGTGAAAGAAGATGGAGGCGATATCGGATAAGTTGCCGATAGAATAGTCAAAGTTGCTGATAGAATTTAAAAAGTTGCCGATAGAATAACTGAAGTTACCGATAGCGTCCCAAGCCCCCTCGCACAAATTTATGACAAAACATCTAGTTCCATAGCACATAGTCTCATATATAATGTATACTTAATAATAGTGACTATAATGAGGGGTAACGATTATGCAGAAGCAATCTACTATAAATTTATGGGCACAGGCTGTGAAGACTGGCATCATTAAATCAAATTTGATTCCGATGGTTGCTGGGCTTATGCTTGCGCTTTATACGTATGAACTAAGTTTTATTGAAAACATCCCAAATATTATTTTGGCAACAGTAGGCTCAGCCCTTGTGATTGCAGCGGCTGGTATCTTTAATAATTTGTATGATCGCGATATCGATAAGGTGATGCCTCGTACAAAGACACGTCCTACTGTAACTGGGGAACTGAATACACGAACAGTGTTAATAGCTGGGGTTGTCTTCTTAATTCTCGGTTTAATTGCACTGGCATTTACGACACCACTTGCAATGTTTTTAGGCTTTTTAGGTGTATTTTTTTATGTTGTGCCATATACGATGTGGACGAAGCGCCGAACGATTTGGAACACAGAGGTTGGTAGTATTTCTGGAGCAGTGCCACCATTAATTGGCTGGGCAGCAGTTGCACCAAATATTTGGCATCCGGCATGCTGGGCATTGTTTATTATTATGGTGATTTGGCAAATGCCGCATTTTTACGCGATTGCTATTCGCAAGCATGATGATTATGCTGCTGCGAATATTCCAATGCTTCCTGTAGCGAAAGGGCAGCGCCGAACATATATTCAAACAAATGTGTATTTAGTGCTACTAATGCTAACAAGCTTTTTATTTTTACCATTAAGCTTAGGATTAACACTTGTATCATTAGTGCTTGGCGGTATTTGGCTATGGTTAAGCTTTGTCGGCTATCATAAAATGGAAGGGAAAACATGGGCGAATAAAATGTTTGCTTTTTCTCTTATTCACATGATGGTTTTGTTTGCAACAGTTATTATTTACGCATCTGTCGGATTAATTATGCAAGCTCTATAAGAAAAGGTCTGCCCATCTGGACAGACCTTTTTTGTTATAGCTTTAACTCTGCAACTTCATGTAAGTAATCGCCTAATACACGTAAGCCTTGGTCGAAGTTTTCCAAATGGAAATGCTCATTTGGTGCATGGAAATTTTCTTCAGATAAGCCGAAGCCCATTAACACAACAGGTAAGTTTAAAATTTCATCGAATGCTGCTACGATTGGAATCGAGCCACCACCACGTGTGTAAGCAGTTGGTACTTTGTATACTTTTTCATAAGAGCGACCAGCTGCTTGAATTAATGGGTGATCGAATGGTGTTAAGTATGGTTTTCCTTTATCGAATTCAGAAACGATAACTTCCACACCAGTCGGTTTGTGTTTTTCAATATGTGCCTTTAATAATGCTACAATTTCCTCAGGGTCTTGGTTTGGTACTAAACGGCATGTAATTTTCGCACCAGCCTCAGCAGGTAATACCGTTTTAATGCCTTCACCAGAGAAGCCACCGAAGACGCCATTAATTTCTAATGTCGGGCGTGCCCATGTTTGCTCTAAATAAGAGTAGCCAGCTTCACCGAATAATGCAGGTACTTTTAGCTCGTCCTTCAATGCTTCCTCATCAAAGCCCAAATCACGATATGCTTGGCGCTCTTCATCAGATAATGGCAACACTTTATCGTAGAAGCCATCGACTTGAATTGTCCCGTGCTCATCGCGGAAGGAAGCCAAAATTTCAGTTAATGCGTGAATCGCATTTTGGACACCACCGCCATAAAGACCAGAGTGTAAATCGCCTTTCGCTCCGCGCACATCAATTTGCACGCCAGTTAAGCCACGTAGACCGTAGCATACAGCAGGCTTGCCTTTTGCATAAAGACCTGTATCAGAAATAACAATTAGATCCGCTGCTAATTTTTCTTTATTATCTTCTGTATATTTTGGAAGAGATGGGCTACCAATTTCCTCTTCACCTTCATAAATAAACTTCACGTTTACTGGCAGTGTACCCTCTGTCGCAAACAATGCTTCAATCATTTTTAAGTGCATAAACACTTGTCCTTTATCATCAGAAGAACCACGCGCAAACAATTTATTATCACGAATCGTCGGTTCAAAAGGTGGCGTTTCCCATAAATTTAGCGGATCTACAGGCTGTACATCATAGTGCCCGTAGAATAAAATCGTTGGCTTGCCTTCAGCATGTAACCATTCTCCATAAACAACAGGATGCCCAGCTGTTTCCTCGACCGCTACATTTTCAATTTTTAAAGATTTTAAATGCTCTGCTAGCCAATTTGCCGCATCACGCATATCTCCTTTATGCTCAGACAATGCTGAAATACTAGGAATGCGCAAAAACTCGTTTAACTCCGACAAATGGCGTGCACGATGCTCTATAAAATAAGCATCCAATTTTTCTAAATGACTCATAAAAAGAAAGCCTCCTTTTATTTCGAATATGGAAATAGTATAGCATATCAAGCCCAAGAAGTATTGATATATCAACGGTGGGAGAGGGGTAAAAATTAATTAGCCCCACTTTTAGCCCCAGTTGCCAAGCTTGCGCTAAAGACAGTCACAGATTCCTGCTCTAATTCCTTCATTACATGACCGTATGTGTTCATGACCATTTTCAGCGTATTTCCAAGTTGTTCAGCTATTATTCTCACACTTTTCATTTATTAAAAGGTAAATTTAAAGATGTACTAATATAAAACATTTAATGATAAAGGAAGTGTAGCAAATCTTTATAGAACATGAGTGATAAAGATGATCTAAGTGACATAATCATTTTTAATGAATGTTACTAAAGAAGTTGTCTGGGATCCAGTTTTATTTTGTGGAGTAGGGCATCAAACGGTTTATTATTGTGAACAATGCGAAATGAATATTATAGATGAGGTATTAAATACATTATCTTACATCTGCCAAACTAGGGGAGAAATTTTAAAGTTTTAAATAATCCAAAAAATGGAGATGATTAATAAAAAGATTACTTATGTAATTCATAAAGCAGAGAATAGTTAAGGACATTATGAATAAGGAAAACTGTTAGAAAAACGTATGATATAAGGCTTTTCTAACAGCTTTTATGTGATTTTAATAAAAGATTTAAATTTTAGGGAAAATTAGATAGTGAATGATGATTACTTGCAAAAGATACATGATTTAATTATTGTTGATTGAACTTCTCTTTTTTTAAAAAAAACTCATAAAGATTTGCATTTGGATAAAATAAAGACCCGAATTGTTCATATCCATTTTTTTTATAGAATTCAGGACCTTGGAAATCGAACGTTTCAAGATGGATAACTTCACACCCAAATTCGTGCAAGTCATTTTCAATTGCTTTTAAAAGTTCCGTTCCAATACCTTTATGACGATAATTCTCATCAACCCATAATGTATCAATATATCCGATTTTATAGTAAGATGAGTAACCGAATATTCCTCCTATTATTTTTCCGTCATCCTCAACAATATGTTTAAAAGAAACAGATTCTTCAGATTGATGTAACGGTTTTTTTTGCATATTGAATTTGTCTAATTCATCGAAAACAAACCTAATTTCTTCATTTGAAGCTTTTCTACAGTTGTACATATTTATCTCTCCTTTTTAAAGTTAATTATATACTATCCATATTTTCGAGTGTTTTATATGCTCGGAATTTTTTGTGGGACTCTAAAAGAAAATTGTAATTGCCAATACCTGTAATTTTTCCATCATCTAAGAACACTATTATATCAGCTATTTTTGTAATTTCAATATTGTGAGTAACCAAAATAATAGACTTATTCTTAGTCTTCTCCTCTTTTATTTTATAAATTAATTTATCTATAGAGGATTTGTCTAAATTGTTAGTTGGTTCATCTAAGATAATTAGGTCATACTCATTTGAGAAAGCCCTATCCAAGTTAACTCGCTGTTTTTCACCACCAGATAGTTCTTCAATTTTTTTATTTACCTCATTCATAAATATGGTACCATCTGTAAGGTAATTATCACTAACTTTCTCACTAAATAAATTACTGTGCTGAGGCGCGTAAGAGATTTTTAAATCTAAAGGTTTCTTTATTTGTCCAGAGTATTTTGTATATATACCTCCTATTAATTTAGAAAGTGTGGTTTTTCCACTGCCAGATGGTCCAACAATAGCAATTATTTCCCCTTTGTTTATTTCTAAATTTATATTTTCTAAACAAGCTATATCTTCATAATGAAAATTTAAATTTGTTAGTTCTACAATTTTATTTATATCAAACAAAGTGTGCTTGTTTTCTTCAAGTTCTTCAATTTCTAGTATATCTCTAATCGGTGCTGCAATAGACTCCGTTCTTTTCCACGATAATCTGAATTGCATAATTGCCTTAGCTGAAGGAATTGCTTGCATCAATATAATAATGAAAACAGATAAAGATGCTATTGTTAAATGATTTGTAGATATCAACAAAGCACCTATGCCGAAAGTGCTCAATAACAAAATTGATGTTAGTACTTGATTAATAGGCTCTAACCAAGAATATATCTTTGCTTCTTTTAAAGATAATTTCATAATTTTAGAGAATAAATTAGTAACTTTATCTTGCATTGTAATTGAAATTTTATGTGTGTTTATAACATCCATATTTCTCAGTGCATTTATAAAATGCACTGATAATGTATTAGTTGTTACTATTAGCTCCATCGTTATTTTTTGCATCACTTTTGAGAATGGAATTGTAATTAAAAAATATATAATAAGAAAAATTATCAAAATAATTAATAAGTATTTGTTGATGATCCAAATAGATATGCTGTAGGAAATGATTACCAAACTGTTGGTTATTAGACTTGGAATATTTTCAGTTACAAATGAACCTAGTTCATCAATATTAGTAATTAAATAATTATTCAATATTTCTGGACTATAGGTTTCAGAAGATTCCCTTGATATTGAAAATAATTTATTCCAAAACATTATTCGAGTATCTAATATAGATTTTTCACAATAAACACTAAAAAAATAAATAGAGAACCCATTTAATATTCCTTGAATGATAAGTATTAGAATTAGCAATAAAATATTTTTACTTTCTACAATCCCCAAAACTAATTTTTGAATGATTTCATTTAGTAACAGTGGATATATTATCGAAAGTAGTGCAAAAACAATAGCAATTACAAATACTGAAATTTTATATATAGTTGAAATTTTACTTTGTTTTATTACAAATAAAATATTGCTATTTTTATTAAGATTCATAAATTACTCCTTCGAAAATATAGAGTTCATTTGTAATATGGAACATATGTAAATTTCTATTTATACTATTAATATATGCACCAGCAGGAGCAAGGAAAATTTTTTCTCCGATTTTGGGGATTTTAGATACATATACTTTTTCAGAGACTATATCTTCCTCATAGCATGTTGTACCATAAATTGTGATTTCAGTATTTTCATTTATTGCAGATATTGATGGTAATAATCTAGGTTTCACCCAAGAGAAAAAATTAAATGCTGATATGTCTACTATAATATCTTTACTATTAATTGAATCAATACAACTTACGGCTAATGTTCCACTACTCATTAATGTTAACATACCCGGTTCTATTATAAATTTTATTGCAGAATTAACTTTCAAAATATTATTTTTAAAACTATGAAATGTATCCCTTATTTCATTATCAGTATATTTTCCAAATAATGATGTGAACCCTCCACCTAAATTTATCCTTTTTAAATAAGGTATATCTAAAGTGATTTTTTCTAAAAACTTTTGAATTTGAGAAATGACTGAAAAATTGTTATATTCACCGATGTGTATATGTATACATTCTATTTTGATATTATTTTTCTTTAATAATAGTATTACATCATCAAATTCTTTTGATTTGTATAAAATTCCAAATCTACTGTTATTCAAGTAAGTTTCTGAGTTATTACTTGTATACGGGACTTTTAAACGAAGACTTATACTAGGATTATTTATTTTTTTATTTGTTGCAAAATAACTTATTAAAATATTAGCTTGATGAAGGCTATATAAATCTATTGAATCACACTCTCTAAGATTTGCTTTTTTGAGTATATCAATAGTCAAAAATGGCGTTGAAAGATGTAATGATTTATATTTAGCGCTAGTAGCTAAATCAATTTCGCCCAATGACGCTACATCTGCACCATCAGTATGTTTTGCTAAAAAATCATGAATTTTTTGACTATAATTAGCCTTTATTGGAATATAGAAGAAATCTGGTTCGATAATTGAGATTATTTGATTTAAATTACCTAATAAATGAGATAAATTATAGATAATATATGGAGTAGGGATGCTATCTAATATTTCATCTTCTAATTGTATAAAACTAGATTTCCTTAAATATTCTAAATCCATTTTTTTATTTCTATTATCCAATTTCATTACCTCCGGTTAGTTTAGCTCATAATTTCAAGTAGGGAATTTTAAAATTACTTATATATTTTCTTAATTTAATCAAATTGTTTTGTATCGAACTTAGATTGTATTCCCGTATTATTAGAAAATTCCTCAATAGAACTTATTTGTGATAACCAACTAAAATAGTTACAAAATAAATCAAAAGAAGGTCCTTTACGATACCCTGGGCAAAATTTCAGATATGCTTCGTCAATTCGGTTATCAGGAATAATCATTTCATATCTATGGTGTCTAAAACCAAAACTTGAACCTAAAAATAAACAAGGGAGATATTCTTTTTGTATAAGTCTAAGATGATCAATAATAGGTGCATAATTATTAATTTTTTTATCGCCTATTTCAATTATAGTAAAGGGTTTACCAGTTATCTTGTTTGATATTTTAGTGATAAAGTTAGTGTTTATAGAAGATTTTCCATAGTTTCTTAAAATTTTATTGTTTGAAAAAATTGTGTTTATATATTTTTCTGTCAATCCTTGTGAATTTAATATGGGATGTTCAAGCATACTTAGTGAAAAAAAATCTGGAGTTGTACCCAATACGGTTCTAATTTTTGATATATATTCCGAGATACTTTTAATATCATTGTGGGCTGTAGCGTAAATCTCTGCACTTCCCAAATTACAGAATTCAAATCCCAATTGATATAGCTTTAATCGAGATTTTATTTCAATCACATATTTGTTTTGCAGTTTTCCATCATTAATGAATGTCACTATTTCATTAGCAAATCGGCTATCCTGCGATAAGGTAGAATCAATAATTACAAACTGAATATCTTTAGAAAGTAATTGATTCTTAATTTGTTCAATATCTTGATTTTCTAATTTCCATGAATATTTTGTAGGCTCTAAAAAAAGAATATTATATACATGATTTTCCTCTATTTTTTGAGAAATATTCACCCCTATTTTTTGAAGTAAATTGGATATTGTTAGAGTTTCAAAATATTTTCCTAAAATCACACAATTACATTTATTATTAAATATTGAGGTGATTGAAGTTAATATAGTACTAATTGTAGCCATCCCAGAACTAAATAGAAGCACTTCTGAAGATTCCAATATGTCAGCCCAAGCCATTTTTGCAAGATTATCATTTGAATAACTTCTTTCATAGTTAAATAATATTTTTGCTTCGAATGCCTCTTTGTCAATAATTGGAGACTTGTAATATTTACTTATCTTACTTTGAACTTGTTCAATGATTGCCATTCTAATTTTATTACCATATAGTTCTATTTCTTTCTCAACTAAAAACGGATCTTTTCTATCAATTGTTATTGTATGTTTGTTTAATGAGATATTTGAAATTTCTTTTAAATAGTCTAGTTCCTTAATTTGTTCTAAAAATAAATTAGAATAATCCTGCTTTAATATACTATTAACTAAATGGTAATTCATTGTTATCACCTTAATAAATTTAATATTTGTTGAATAATTGAATTAATTGTAATGTTTTCTGAATTTTTTTCAAAAGAGCCTATAAATTCAACTATATCTGCACCGATTAAATTGTATTCTTTTAAATGACTAATTAATGATGCAACATCTTTTAAAGTTGCACCAAATGCAACTGGAGTACCAACACTACTGATAATCGTAGGATCAATCCAATCCACATCAAAAGTTAGATAATAAATCGCATCTTTCTTTGGGGCTTCTGTTAAAAATTGTTCCAAAGAGACAAACCTTCTTTTTTTTGATTCTTGAGGGGTATAACCCATTTGTCTATTACCAATATGAATTATTTCTTCAACCCGTTCATCAAATAACAAATAATTAATGAAGTTTGAATGATCTAGATTTTCTATATCATTCTCAAAATAACCTACGCCATCAAAGTGAGCATCAATATGTAAAATAGTAATTTTATTATACGAATCCAATAATCCTGATATAGAGTAAAATGAAATAGAGTGATCACCACCAATGATTAATGGTTTTTTTTTATACTTTGATAGCAGTGAACAAATTGTTTGCAATTGCTGGATTTTTTCACCATTTTGTTTCATGACGGTATCTGATGTAATATCACCACAATCAGCAATCATGTTATTTCCAAATTGTTTTGAAATATTTGACTGACTTGTTTCACGTAAAATATAAGGAGTAAATTGTTGATTTTTCTTGTATGAAGCACCTAAATCATAACAAACTCCCAATATTGATACTGTGATGTTATCACGATTAATTACTTCTCCTATTGAAAGAAAAGGAAAACCAAAAAATGATCTATTATTCAACTTTTCTCTATATTTTTGATATAAGTCTAGTAAAGAGACAAAGTATCCTTTCTTTAGCATTGATAACATTTCCGGTGAATTGTTTATTTGATATTCAGATATTCCTGTTTCAAAAATTGAAAAATCAAAATTGTCAGCTACCGTATATTCATCTGAAATACCCCGAGAAAAATCAATAAATGTTATTTGATTATGATCATGTGTAACACTTACATTGTCACTAAGGTAAAAAGCTGGGCTTGTCAATTTCATAATATTCTCCTTTATAAAAACCCCAGAAGTGAATTTTATGTAATAAATTAAAATTCTTCATATTGCCTACGTAGCCCCCATATGCCGGGAAAATAAGTAAATCATTAATTCTAACTTTAGAAATTTTTTTATTAGGCATTTTATCTTGCTCAAATAGAGTAGCGCCGCAAAGAGTGTATTCGTTGATAGTATCTCCATAATTAGAAATATTCAAAGGATTGGATATAATCCAAGGATTTAAATTCCAAAATGAACAATCACACTGAACAAATGGTGTTTCTCCAGTATGTGATTTTAGAGCTACGACTTTAGATAAAAGATATCCATTTCCTGTGACAAAGGCAGAACCTGGTTCAACTAAAAATTCCATTTTCCTTCCGTTTTTTTTAGACCAATTTCGGTATATATAGTTATATTCTTCAATGGTTTTATTTAATTTTTCATAATGTGCATATAGATACAAAAAGCCACCACCAAAGTTAATCATCTTTAGATTATGGAAATTTTCTGACTTTTCCAATAGATACTTTAGTTTATAGATGAGTAAATCTGGAGTAGTTTGTCCTGTGTGGACATGAAAGCGAACAATTTCTAGATTATATTTTTGTGTAACTGCTGTTAGCATATCTAATGTATCTTCATTTAATTCCAAACCAAACCTACTATCCAACCCAATCGAAGCGTTATTTTCAAGTATTGCTGGTATTGGAACGGCAACTCTTAACCCAATTTTTTTAGATTCAAAGTTCTGTTCCCCAAACTGAATAATTTGTTCAATGCTATCTAAATCTAATACGACATCGTTAGCACAAAAATACTTCATATCATCTATTGAGTAATAAGGGCTGGTACTGGTGAAATTTTCAAACCCGCATTGTTTAGCTAATTTATGTTCTCCAACAGATGCTACATCACATCCTTGTATAATATTTGAAATCGTTTTTAAAACAGACTCATTATAAGTAGCTTTTACCGCAAAATTTATTTTGGTATTTATAAAATTTTTTATGTCACTTTTCATTTGATGTGTAGTTTTTTCAACAGAATCTAAATCAAAAACAATAGCAGGTGTTGGGGTAGTTTTAAACAATTCATATAATTTTTCACTAGGATGATTAAACAATATTTGGCTCAAGTTTTTTTCTCCTTTAATTTAAAAATATAGCGAGCATAACAAACTCGCTATATTAAGTAGTCACGTATATGATTTTTATAAACGATCTTTATCGATTCTACTTCCGCCTAAGACACTTAAATCTAATGCGATTTGAGGCACAGGACTTTTAGTTGATGATGGTTTTGTGTTATTTGCTTTTTTTGTCATATCAAGCTCTCCTTTCTGAATAAGAATGTCTTGCATAGTAAATGTAACATGTAATTGTGCTATATTAAATATACCCTTGTTGTGTAATTTTTATCTTAAAAAACATATTTATGTATGTTTTTAGGCAGAATTACACAATAAAAAATGCTATAATATGTTAGAGTTTATTACTAAAATAAGGAGATAAGTATATGTAATGGAAGTAGGGCATATTATCAAAGCGGAAAGAATGAAACAAGGCATGAAGCAGCTTGTTTTATCTAAAGGAATTTGTACAACTTCTTATTTATCACGAATCGAGCAAGGCAAAATCATTCCAAGTGAAGAAATAGCAACTTTATTATTATCAAAGCTAGGGATTAACTTGCGAGAAATAGAAAGAGGTGATTCTAAAAACGAAGAATTTGAAAAATACGTATATGATGTATATAGAAAGGCAATTAGTATAGGGGTCAAAGAAATCATAGAGCAGAAGTTAATGGAGTTAGAAAAAGAAACCCCCTTTTTAGGAAATATCCAAATCCATTATACATATTTATTGATTATGTTGCGATTCCGTATTGTTGTGGGAAGAAATTTTGAGGAAATAAAAAAGGATTTAGTCATATTAGAAGATGCAAGTAGTCATTTTAATACACAGCAACTGTACCTTCATGAGTTGAACAAGGCACTATACTATTATTATGTTAAAGAGATTAAAAAATCGATATTATGTTTAGAGTATTTGCAATCTATTATTTCTAAAGTGGATATGGACAATTGGGAAATAGCTGAATTAGATTTTATAATTGGGACAATTTATGCAGTAGATAATCGTTTAATAGAAGCAAAATTGTATATTGATAAAGCTTTAAGTTATTTTAAAGAGCAATTATTGATGAAACGTGTGTTGGATGGTTACATATCAATGGGTATCATCTATCAAAAAAACAGACAATATTCGGAGGCATTAGATACCTTTGTAAAAGCAAAGCAAATATGCAACGAATTTAACTTACAAGGGTATTTAGGAATTGTATACCATAATATGGGGTCTGTGAAAATTGTTATGGGACAACAAAAGGAAGGAATTTGTTATTTTCATAAAAGTATAGAAACTAAAACAGACAAGAAGAGTCACTTTATTTCGATCTTTTGTCTAATTATTGAATACTCTAGAAGTAATCAAGTAACACTTGTTTTGAAATGGTGCAATAAAGGAATAGTGCTATATGAGGAAATGCAAGATGAAAGTTTATATGCTTATCGTCAACATTTTGAGTTTTATAAAGCACTATATGAAAATAATGAAACATCACAAAAGAAAGCATTAAAAATGATTCATTATTTCTCAAAAATTCAAGATTACCGACACGCCTATAAATATTCTATTGCATTAGCAGAGTATTATTTACAAAATAAAAAATATAAGTTAGCAACTTTTTATTTTCAAGAAGCAACAAAGTATAGTTATTTAAATAAAAATATCCATAGTTGGGAGCAATTATAGTGAGAAAACTTATTTTTGTATTATTATTTTCATTTATACTGATAGGGACAAACATTAATTATGAGGTGGGGGCAACAGAAAATGAGCCCACTTTAAAAACCGTTAACTATTATAAGGTTATTTAATAAAGAAACACTGCCAATGTTAGAGTTAATCGAACAATTGGTGGTGTTTTTTATTATTCATATGAGATTTTTCTACAAAATCTGGGATGATAACTAATGTACCAGTATGTTTTTCGTTCAATGTCTTATATTATATTTAAATGATTTTTTTCTTGAACACTTCACAATCAATGCATCAATATTGAAACGTCCTCTTGTTTCTCTAGGATTCTGACGTTTTGTGTAGATCAAAATGGGTATTTCCAATAAACTAGCGTAAATCCTTTTAAAATTCAGCTTTTTTATGGATGGAGAATCCTGTTATACTGATAGTTTCTAACACGTTTCTTGCAAAAATAGTTTTGAGATGGTTTTATAGGTTTAGATGTGTATAATTTGAATTGATTTAAGTGTAAGTGAATCCATTATATTCAATATGGTTATGTGGAATGCTTCTCTATTATAAGGAGATGTTACGATGAATTCTATTTTAAAAAGAAAATTTCTAACAAGTTTTATTGTTATATTTAATATTGGGTTTTTAATAAATGTAATGGATACAAATGTCACACAGGGAACGCATGATAATATACTATTTTCATTGATTAGTAGCCTCATATTAATTTTAACGTTTTCTTTAGTATGTGTTGCTCCATTCATAATCGGCATAGGTATTCCTGCATCAATCATCATTGATAGAGCGAGCAAAAATAAAAAGCTGCTATCGCTTATTTTGCATATGGCAACAGGCTGTATCGTAGCCGTTATTATTCTTCAGCTATTGGATGCTGATCTACTAACTTATGAGTATTTAACGAATGAGTTTTATTTCATTAAATTAATGTTTATATGCTTATATCCAGGTGTGAATTTCTGGTTTGTAGACTTAATGATTGCTAGAGTAGTATAGAAAGCCCTCTTCACTTTGTAATGAGAGCTTTCTTTTTTTATTAAATCTGCAACTCCCCAATTGCCTTTTTGACAAAAACATCAATTGGGCTGTCTAGTCGAGAGCTAGAATAGATAAATTGGATTTTGCGTGTTAAGGAGCGGTCAGCTAAATCCTTTTTGACTAAGGAGCCAGCGCGTAGTTCCTCCTCAATTAAAGCTGCTGACAGGAAGGCGACAGTTGTGCCGAATGTTAGCATTTTTTTGATGGTGCTGATTGAGTCTAATTCCATTTTGTTCATGGCGGATTGCGAGCCTAGCCATTGCTCAATAAAATAGTTTGTTGAGCTGGAGGAGGTGTGCAGCAAAATTTTATATTGTAAAATATCCGCCTTTGTCATGTTGTGCTTTGAGGCGAGCTCGTGCTTTGGACTGAATGCTAAAACAAAGGTGTCTTCACCGATTGTTTCGTAAACGAGTAATGGATTTTCCTGCTTTGTTTCCATAATAAAGCCGAAATCAAGCTCATGCTGTGCGACAAGCTCCTCAATTTCAGGTGCTGTTTTCACGATAAATGAAATTTGTATAGCTGGATAGGTTGTTGAAATTTTGTGGATAAGCTCTGGCATAAAAATATGCGCAGGTAAGCCACTCGCACCGAGTCGGATGGAGCCGACATCGCCTGCCAATAAATCCTCGATAAAATTTGTCATCTCTTTATGTAGCTGTACAATTTGCTTTGCGTAATGATAGAGCCCTTCACCAGCAGCGGTTAGGCGATAGCCACCAGCATTTGTCCGAAATAGCTGGATGCCATACTCCTCTTCAATGGAACGAATATGAAAGGAAACAGTTGGCTTTGTAATATTAAGCTGCTGTGCGACAGGAGCAAGCTTTCTGTGCTCCACTAATAAGCAAAATGCCTGCAATTTTATATTATTCATTTTATCCCCCTAAAGTAAATTAGATAAAATCTTACATTTGTTTTATTTTATTAGAATTTTTTTAACGTTTTATTAATAGTACGTTAATATTTTCTAAATATCTGCACCCTATAGTAGTAATAGACAGGGAGGATATAATGAAAATTTCATTAACGAATATTGAAAAGAAGTATGGAGACACACAAGTGTTGTGGCCGATTAATTTAGAGCTAAATAGCAAATTTACGACGATTTTAGGTCAATCGGGCTGTGGCAAAACGACATTGTTGAAAATGTTGGCAGGCTTGGAGCAGCCAACGCAAGGTGAGATTCGCTTTGATGATACAGTGATTTATTCAACGGAGCAAAAAATTAATATACAGCCTAGTAAACGAAATATTGCCATGGTGTTTCAGGATTTTGCCTTATGGCCACATATGACCATCTTTCAAAATATCGCCTTTGGTTTAAAAGGTATTATTGCTAAAGCTGAAATACCGCAGCGTGTGCAGCATGTGATGCAGCTTGTTAGCATGGAAGGCTTTGAGCAAAGAAAGCCTGGAGAATTATCAGGCGGGCAGCAGCAGCGTGTTGCTTTAGCACGAGCACTTGCGATAAATCCTAAGTTGATTTTATTTGATGAACCTTTGTCGGCACTAGATGCTGTACTACGAGAGAAAATGCAGTATGAAATTATGAATATTATTCAAAGCTTTGATTGCCAAGCGATTTTTGTGACACATGACCAAGCAGAGGCGATGACGATGTCTGATCAAATTATTGTGATGGAGGCAGGGCATATTGCACAGGTTGGTACACCACAGGAAATTTATAAAACACCTGCAACGCCTTACGTTGCTGATTTTATTGGTAAAGTCAATTGGCTAAAGCAGGATAGGTGTATTGTGCGTCCAGAAGGAATTTCAAGACAACCGCGTGAAGGCACAATTGCTATGCCAGCAAAGGTCATGAAAAGTATTTTTCTTGGGGATCGCTACTTTATACAGGCACAAGTAGGAGAAAGAGAGTGAGGCTTTTATGATACAGAGCCTGTTACACAAGGGCAAACGCTCGACATATTTATCGATCAACAGCAAATTTATCAATTGGAGGAATGAACATGAAAAAGAGCAAAGTTTTAACGACAGCGGCACTTGTATTAACACTAGCATTGGCAGGGTGTAGTAGTAAAGAAAAAGAGGAAAAGTCAGCAGAAGCGGCAGAGCCATCAACAACCGTGACGGTTTATTCAGCGGGTCCAGATGGCTTAGCAGCAAATATTCAAGAAGCATTTGAACAGCAAACAGGCATCAAAGTTGAAATGTTCCAAGGAACAACAGGGAAAATTTTATCGCGCTTAGAAGCAGAGAAAAATAATCCAGTAGCAGATGTCGTTGTATTAGCTTCTGTCGCTTCAATGGATGGCTTAAAAGCAGCAGACCAGCTACAAAGCTATAAGGAAGCGAAAAATGCGGATAAAATCAATGCCGAATGGTCAGATGCAGAGGGCTATTACTATGGCTATAGCGCTTCGGCATTAGGCATCGTTTACAATACGAAAAATGCAGCAGAAGCACCAAAGGAATGGGCGGATTTAGCACAGCCACAATGGCAAAATAAAATCAATATTCCTGACCCAAGCTTATCTGGTTCAGCTGTTGACTTCCTATTTGGTTATACAGAGGCAGATGGGACAGCATGGAATACGATGGAACAATGGAAAAGCAACGGTTTACAAGTGAATGGGGCAAATAAAGAGGCTTTAGATGCTGTTATTACAGGAGAAAAAGATATTACGATTGCAGGCGTTGACTATATGGCATATAAAGCAAAAGCAAGCGGTGAGCCTGTAGATATCGTTTATCCAGCAAGCGGAACAGTAGTAAGCCCACGTGCTGTTGCTATTATGAAAGAATCGAAGCATGTGGATGCGGCACAGGCATATGTTGATTTTCTCTTATCTGATGAAGGACAGGCACTTGTAGCAGAAGCCTATTTACTACCAGGCAATGAAGCGATTGCTGTAAAAGATCGTGCGACACTTGATGAGATTCCTCAATTAGAAGTGAAATGGCAAGGGGCAGAGCAAAAGCAAGTAGATGTATTAACGAAGTTTATCGAATTATTCCGTTAAGGCTTCCTCGGCTTATGCCGAGAAGCCCTTTTTAGAAGGGACTGAAATATATGGTGATGGAAAGCAAACGTAGTTTTATTTTATTAATAGCAATCGTTAGCACGTTTGCCATTGCACCAATAATAGCTATTGTATTTTATACATTCGTGCAAGATGGACAATTGAATATGGAGCAGTTACAGCGATTATTTTCGCAAAATCGCTTATGGCAAACGTTATCGAATTCGTTATTGCTCGGCTTATTTGTCATTATTGGCACAACAATTATTGCTTTTCCGATGGCGCTTATTCGCACGAAAACAAGTTTAGCAAAATATAATTGGTTAGATATTGTGCTAACAATTCCTTTTATGACACCACCTTATATAGGCTCAATGGGCTGGATTTTATTTATGCAGCACAACGGATTTTTACAGCAATTACTACCAAGTACGGCATGGCTTTCTGAGCTGTTTTTCAAACTTTTTGGCATGGTATTAATTATGAGTTTGCATTTATTTCCGTTTCTCTATTTAATGCTAAAAAATACGCTGCTTCGAATTAATGGCTCGTTTTTAGATGCGGCTTTAATTTTCGGTAAAGGGGCTTGGCGCAATTGGTTCAAAATTGTTTTGCCATTAACAGTATCGAGTTATGTGTTAGGAAGCCTGTTGATCTTTATTAAAACATTAGCTGAATTTGGAACACCCGCTACATTTGGTAGTCGAATTGGCTTTCAAGTATTTACAACAGAAATACATTCCTATCTTTCAAGATGGCCTGTTGATATTCGTATGGCAACATCTTTATCATTGTTTTTACTTTCAATTTGCTTAATAATTTGGTATTTCCAAAATTGGATTGGTCGCAAATATACATATGGTGTGCTTTCAGGCAAAACACCAGCTCTGCGTGAAATACGAGAGCCTTGGTTTATAAAGCTTGGGGCATGGCTTTTTGTGACGATTATTTTATTATTATCGATAGCTGTGCCTTACTTCTCTATTATCGTTACGTCCTTGCAAAAGGTGCGTGGAGATGGCTTGCAGGCGGGCAATTTTACATTGGCTGCATACGGAGAAATATTTACAGCTGGTAGCGCAGGCTTTACAGCATTTATGAATAGCTTTGTTTTCTCCATTTTAACGGCAATCATTACCGCAGTGCTTGGACTATGTATTGCTTTATATGTGAAAAAGGGGCAAACGAAAAAGCAGCAGCTATTAGATTTCTTTAGCTTAACGCCAAATATTATTCCTGGTATTGTCTTTGTTGTTGGCTTGATTATGTTTTGGAATTCACCGCTATTACCTTTTACGATTTATAATACGAAGGCGATGGTGGTTGTCACATATTGCGTATTATTTTTGCCGTATTCTGTGCAATATACAAAATCTGCATTTACACAATTGGATGCTTCCATTTTTCAATCGGCAGCCATTTTTGGGCGTAATAAATGGGCTGTCTATGTGCAAATTATTATTCCGCTCTTGATGCAGGGCATTGTTGCTGGCATGATGATGACCTTTATTATTTCGATGCGTGAGCTCGTAGCAGGTTTGTTAATTTTACCTCCTTCTGTTGAAACAGGGGCTACCTTTATTTATAGCCAGTTTGAGCAAGGTAATGTCAGTGTGGGAATGGCTGTCGCTGTTATGACAGTTATTATTACAGTGCTCTTTATGTTTTTGCTGGAGTGGATGCAAAGGGGAGGGAAGCAAACAAATGCTTAATGTTGAAATTTTAGGTGGCGTGGGCGAGTATGGGCGCAATTGCTTTTACATTGAAGTAGATGGTCAAGCGATTTTATTGGATTGCGGCATTATGAAAAATGCACAAAAAACGCCACCAAGCTTAACAGCAGCGCATATTGAAAAGCTAACAGCGATTTTTATTTCACATTCCCACATTGATCATGTTGGGGCGCTGCCAATTGCTGAGCAGCTAGGCTACACAGGACCGATTGTGATGAGTGAGCTAACACAGTGCCAGCTTAAGCAATGCTATCGCAATACATCTATATTTTCCGATGCTTCTTTAGGACAGTGGGTGTCAATTAGCGACCAGTTAGCGTTTAAATGGGGCTATAGCGGGCATGTAATCGGTAGTGTTTGGTATCAAATTCGCTTTAGAAGTAAAATGATTTTTTATTCTGGTGATTATGTTGCAGACACTTATGTATTGCAGACGACATTGCCACAGGATGATCTACTATATGATATTGCTTTCATTGACAGTGGGCATGTGGAGAAGCATGTGGATAATCAAGTAGTTTTGCAGCAAATTGTGCAATTTGTACAAGCTTATCCACAGCAGTCAATTATTTTCCCCTCCTCTTTTTCTGGGAAAACATTAGATATTGCTACATATCTTTATCAGCATACAGCAAGACCTATATATGTAGAACAATCATTACAAGCTTTGTTTCAGCAATATATAGAGTCTAAGAGCAATATACAAATTGAAAACGCTATACGGGAAGTATTTTGGTCGCCTATGGACAATATAGAGACAGGTCTTTATTTTGTAGCTGAGCAAGAGGCGAAGCATTATCCACAGGCGATTGCAATTTATACAGGGTATTTGCATAAAAAAGGTGCTTATCATCATTTCTTCTATAAAACACATCCAGATTATGAGGATATTGTGCAGCTCTCACAGCAAATACGTGCAAAGCAAGTGATTTATTTTCATAGTGCATTTCCAGTGCAGCTAGGGTGTGTCTAAACGGGCAGCCCTTCTTTTAGCTCGCAAAGCTAACCCAATCATTAAATACATTACGGTTGTTACAATTCCTGCTGTTGGTGAAACGAAAAACTCCTTACCTTGCGCAATCTGAATATAACCGTCTAGCATTAAAGGGTTAATAAGCGCATCCTCTGTTGCATGCATCAAAACAAGTGGCCAAATGCTTCTTGTCATTAAATAAATTTCTGTATACATAATCGTCCATACAATCATTGTTAAAATACCAATAATCGCAAAGGCTAAACGGTTAACTGGTAGCACGCTAGCAATATCGCTTGCTGGTAAAAATACGAGGAAGTAGGGGAGATGCCATGCACCCCAAACACCTCCGACTGTTAGATAAAGCCAAAAATCATTTGCTTTTAGCTGGAGAAGCTTGCTTGTTAAATAGCCACGCCAAACAGATTCCTCGAAAATATTTTTGATAAATTGGATAATAAATACGCTAGTAAAAGCAGTGATAACAGCTTGTATATTAAAATTAGAAAAATTAATCCAACCTGTTACATAACCAAATAGCAACAAAAGAAATGTTGTAGCAGGATAAATTGCCAATGCTATCAAATACCATTTCACATTGCCTTTAAAATTCAAGGCAAGCCCCATATCGCGCCAGCCATCTCCTGCAAAAGCGCGTAAAATAATCGTTGCAAGTAGTGGAATAACTAGCCAAAGCCCCATTCCAAGTGTATTACCTTCAGGCTGTTCAGGTATAAAATAATCGACTGCAACACCAAGCCAGCCACATAGCAATGCAACTACAATAAAAATCATAATATTTCTTTTTGTCTTCATTTCTTATTCCCTCCCTATTTTTTTAATATAGCAATAATCCACTCTGCCTTAGGACAAGGTGCATTAGGCTGTAAGGCGATGTGCTGCGCGATGCCTTGCAAGGAATTCCAAAAGGCAATCGCTAGTGCCTGCGGATTTCCTTCTCTTATTTCATTTAAGCGCTGACCTTCTTCAATGAGTGGGATGCTTTTTGCAATAAGTGTATTTGCCTCAGCAAGCATTTCTTTTATATCTGAGGGCAAAGTATCTAAATGCTGTGCATTTTCCATTAAGACGAACATTTTCGCTGCAAATGGGTTGGCATTAATTGTTTGAAAAATGTCCTCAGTCACATATTGAAAAATCATCAATGGCGATGCCTCCGCAAAA